>CALYTB010000006.1 GCA_945486035.1 uncultured Clostridia bacterium | reverse complement strand
TAGGTTCCCAGGGACAGCTTTGTCAAATCCCGGCGGAGCCCCTGAAACAGTTCGATGGAGTGTGCCTCGTTGATCGTATACTGACCTCGGTACTCAAACAAGGTGAACTCCCCATAAGCCAGGAGTTGACAGGGGGCGATCAACGGACTGTTCTTCCGGCGAAGCCCCCTGGCTTTCAGCGTCAGCTTTCCGTAACTACGGCTCAGAACAGTCAGCAATGCGTCCCGGTCATTGTAATCCGTAACTCTCAGAACAATGCCCTGGATGGTCAGATACATACTTTCCCTCCAATTTCAGCTGTTTGCTGTACATCAGATACGCTTCCGGAGCTCCGGTTTCCAGAAACAGCTGCCAATAGTCAATGGCATTCATCCGCATCCCTCCCGGGAGTAGGATTTGCAGGGAGAAGAGAATTACCCCCGGAAATTATTCACTGTAGCCGAAGTTGCGGATCAGAAAATCGCTGTCCCGCCAGTTTTCCTTTACCTTAACCCAGGTAGTCAGGTAAACCTTGGTGCCCATAAACTTCTCACAGTCGGTTCTGGCAAGAGAAGAAATCTTCTTCAGCATATCTCCGTGCTTTCCGATAATGATTCCCTTATGGCTGGCCTTTTCACAGTAGATCGTTGCATCGATATCGATGATGCCATTGGCCCGCTCGGAGAATTTTGTGATTTCCACAGCGGTTCCGTGGGGAATTTCCCGGTCCAGACACCACAGGAGCTTCTCCCGGATGATTTCCGCCATGACCTGCCGCTCGGGCTGGTCAGTAGTGACATCCTCGGGGAACAGGAACGGGCCCTCCTGGGCGTATTTCCCGCAAACCTTCAGGAGCTCCTCCACACCGTCTCCGGTTTTTGCGGAAATGGGAACGATGGCGTCAAAGTCCGCCGCCTGGGCATAAACCGCCATGACCTCCAGCAGCTTCTCCTTCTCCACAGTGTCTATTTTGTTGATTGCCAGCACCGCAGGGCACCGGGTGCCCCTGATTTTCTCCAGTAATCCTTCCTCCTGAGGGCCAATGGAGGCCACGGGCTCCACCACCAGGATGGTCAGATCCACATCGGCGATGGACTCCCGGACAACGTTAACCATGAAGTCTCCCAGCTTTGTCCGGGCGCGGTGATATCCCGGCGTGTCCACGAACACGAATTGGGTGTCCCCCCGAGTGACAATTCCGCAGATGCGGTTCCGGGTGGTCTGGGGCTTGTTGGATACAATAGCGATTTTCTCGCCAACCAGATAATTTGTCAGCGTAGACTTGCCCACATTGGGCCGTCCCGCAATGGTAATCATAGCGGTTTTGGTAGCCATGTTCTACTCCTTTTGTACACAATTGGATTGATCGTTGCGTTCAGCTGCGCTGCATACCTCCGACCCGGGCGGCGATGGCCTCCTCCCTGGCGCGCATCTGACGCTTCTGCTCGCCCTCGTCCAGGTGGTCGTAGCCCAGCAGGTGGAGGACGGAATGAATGGTCAGATATCCCACCTCCCGCCGGGGGGAGTGACCGAACTCCTTGGCCTGAGCAATGGCCCGCTCCAGGCTGATGCACATATCCCCAAGAGGAACCAGACCGGTTTCAGGATCCTGATACTCAGTCCAGTCCTGAGGAGGATTTCCGGCCTCCAGCTGGAACATAGGGAAACTCAGCACATCTGTGGGTTTGTTCAGATTCCGGCTCTCCCGGTTGACGATCTGGATCCCCGCATCATCGGTGACCAGCACATTGATTTCACATGGCACGCAAATGCCCTCTGCGTCCAAAGCGGCATGAATGCACCTGCGAATAATAGAGCTAACGGTAAATTTCTGCAGACTGAGCTGTTCAAATACAATTCTGATGGAATGCTTCATAATTATTTCTTCCTCTGATATCTTCCTTTAAACTGTTGGGAAGGTTTCTGAAAATCGGTTTTCTGCGCTTTCTTTTCGTAGGCGTTGATGATCTCCTGAACGAGGGCATGACGAACCACGTCTGCTGAGGTCAAACGGCAGATGGCGATATCCTTGATTCCGTCCAGAACCCGAACCGCGTCCTTCAGGCCCGAAACCTTGTCATCCGGCAGATCAATTTGGGTTACGTCGCCGGTGATGACAATTTTGGAACCGAAGCCCAGACGGGTAAGGAACATTTTCATCTGCTCTTTTGTGGTATTCTGGGCTTCATCCAGAATGATAAAGCTGTCATCCAGGGTACGTCCTCGCATATAGGCCAGCGGTGCCACCTCAATAGCCCCCCGCTCCTGGTACTTTTGGAAGGTTTCTGCCCCCAGCATATCATACAGTGCGTCGTACAGCGGCCGAAGATACGGATCTACCTTCGTCTGAAGGTCGCCCGGAAGAAATCCCAGCCGCTCCCCTGCTTCTACTGCGGGCCGGGTCAGAATGATCCTGTTCACAGTACGCTCCCGGAAGGCGGCCACTGCGGCCGCAACCGCCAGGTAGGTTTTTCCCGTGCCGGCAGGCCCCACGCCGATGGTGATTGTATTCTTCATAATGGCCTTCATATAGTTCTGCTGGCCCACGGTTTTCGCCTTGATGGGTTTCCCCTTTGCGGTAATGCAGACCACATCCTTGGCCATCTGGGCAACCTGATGGTCATTGCCTTCGTTGACAAGGGTTATCAGGTAGCGCACCCGCTGCTCATCGATGGTCTCCCCTTTGGAGGCAAGGCACAGCAGTCCCTCCAGCGTCCGGACGGCTTTGTCTGCCATCTCCTCCTCGCCGGATACCTTCAGGTCGGTGCCCCGGTTGACGATCTGGACACTCAATGCCTGCTCGATTCTCTTAATATTCTCATCAAAGGAGCCAAACACGGCGATTAAATCCTCAACCCGCTCCGCGTTGACCATTCGTTCTACTATTTTTCCCATGCTCTACTCCTATCTGTTCCCGCATTTCTCTGCCGATCATCTCCCGGCACACATACCTGCCCTCCAGAAGCCAGACATCCTGCTGCCGGGATACCGACGCGTCTCTTTCCAGAATGGTTCCGGCAGTCATTTGTTCGGAAAGATACTTTTCCGCGAAAGCAGTCAGCATTTCTTCCTGAGATGGCTGCAGCTGTGCTGCACTGGTGTAATAGGTGATTTCCTCAACAGCGAGTGCGATGGGAAGCTGAAAACCACCCGGCAGAGTGATGCGATATTCCCGATACATTCTATCACAACTCCCCTGGTAAATTCCACTACCTTTCCATAAATTTATTCGTTTTTTTCCAAGGAGCAGGCTGAATCGATATTCCGTCTCCGTGATTCCGGTTTTCACCTGACTGGAAGCCGGAGTTACTGCGGAAATCTGCCGGATGGTCTGCGCATACACCTCTCCCCGGGCACGGGTTGCCAGAATGGTAATTCCGCAGTCGGTATATCCGGAGATCAGCGTCTGCCCCTGTGTAACCGCCTGGCCAACCGCGCACAGCGCGGTTCCCCTGGTGACGGTACACTCCTCAATAATTCCGTCCCTGCAGGCAACGATGCTGCTAACCCCTTCTTCATCCGCCGCTTCCTGTATTTCCCGCTCCGTAACGGAGATAACCGCCACACAGCCATAGGTGTTAACCCCTGCCCATTTCAGCTCCGGGAGAAGGGAAAGCAGATTGTTTTTGACCTTCTCGCTTCGCACCTGACGTCTTGACGCGCCGAAACGGATTCCGCAGTTTTCCGCTGCCTCGGTAATTGCTCTCTCCGGAATGATCCGGTTCCCGATAACCCGGACAAACAAAACCCTGGTCGGAAGAAACAGGGTTAGAATCAGCAGGGCCGTCACGCCGCACAGCAGGACTGGCCGTTTGCAGAGGGAAAGCAGGCTCCAATAAACGCCCTTTTTCGTAATCAGCTTCAGTGTTTCACTTCTTTCCTCCGCCAATGCGGACAGCTGCTTATAATCCCTTCGGTAAATGGTAAATTGTGCCGTAAATAAATCGGACTGCCGTACAGAAAACAGCGGAATCCTCCTGGCGTTGATGGCGGAATATGCGCCGGGGAGATCCGCGCTTGTCAGCTCCACGACCATCTGCCCGGCCAAAGCGCTCCAGAAACCCATCAGCTCCTCCTCCGCGTCAGAGATACCGCGTCAATGCGTCCGCGAATGATCAACTGTTCCCGTGTCATTCTGCAAAGCTCCAGCCCGCATCCGCAGATGGTGACCTGCCCAAATTTCACACCCACGCCAATCCGCTCCCTGCTGTATTCAATCACCCCGGCATGGTTTTCGATTAAGACGCGGCAATCCCCGGATATCTCCACAAGGCTCTGTCCAGGAAGCGGTTCCCCGGCCAGATCCGCCCCCTCCGCCAGCCACTGCAGGATGTTTCGCTCCTTCTTCATACGATCACTCCTTACCCTGATTGTATGAATGCTCCCGGATTGAATTGCATAGATTCTTCCGAGGTGACGGATCATGGAGAGAAGAAAATATCTTTACGGTATCGGAGCTGCGGCTGGGATGCTTGTCCTGATTCTGGACGGGAAAACAGCCCTTGCCGGGGCGCGCAGCGGGATTGCGCTTTGCCTGATGACGGTGATCCCAACGCTCTTCCCCTTCATTGTACTGAGCGTTCTCCTGTCTGGTGCGCTTCTGGGCGCATCCATCCCGCCGCTGCGTCCGGTTGGGAAAATTCTGAAAATGCCGGCGGGAACGGAATCGCTGCTGCTCTGCGCCTTTCTGGGGGGATACCCCTCGGGGGCCGTCGCTGTCTCCGAGGCCTTCCGGGCAGGCTCCCTTTCCAAAGGCGCTGCGGAACGTCTGCTTTCCTTCTGCAATAACGCTGGCCCCGCATTTCTGTTCGGAATGACCCTTTCCCTGTTTCCGGACGCAGGGGCTGCTTGGCTCCTATGGGGGATTCACATTCTCAGCGCGTTAGCTGTTGGTATTCTGATTCCCGGAAAAGAATCCTCCCCGGTGAAACTGAAAAAGGGAGGATCGTCGATAGGCGTAATCAAAAAAGCAATAACCGTTATGGCAACCGTATGCGCATGGGTGATCCTGTTTCGGATCATCATCGCTTTTTTGGATCGATGGATACTGTGGCTCCTCCCGCCTGAAGTCAGGGTTGCTGTAATTGGGGTTCTGGAGCTGTCCAACGGGTGCTGCTCGCTGACACTGGTAAACGACGTGCGTATGAGGCTGATCCTTTGCTCCGGTATGCTTGCTTTAGGCGGACTATGCGTCACCATGCAGACCGTGTCCAGCGTAAGAGGGTTGAAAATGAATCAGTATTATCTCGGAAAAATACTGCAATTTGTCTGCTCAATTTTGCTTTCCGCAGCAGCCGTTTTTCATTTTTGGTGGTTTTTCCCCGTGTTTGGGGTTATCGTGTATCTTTTCACGGGGAGAAGCAAAAAAATATGTGGTAATTCCGTACCAACTCGTGTATAATGCAAGAAAACAGCCCAGGAGGAAAAAGAATGCTATTTCGCAAAAGAATCCCCCGTTCCTGTACATACTGCGCTTTTGGCGTACAACTTGAGGATGGACAGGTCCTGTGCAGCAAATCGGGGATGCGCACGCTGGAGGACAGTTGCCGCCGCTTCCGTTATGATCCGTGCAAACGTGTTCCCTCCAAAGCAAAGGCTTTGGATTTCTCCAAATACGAAAATCAGGATTTCTCCCTGTAAAAACACATCCACCGGAAAAGCCGGTGGATGTGTTTTTACAGAGAATTATTGTATCATCTCCAGGAACTCGTCCTCCGTTAAAATCGGAATTCCCAGCTCCCGGGCTTTGCGTTCCTTGGAACCGGCATTTTCCCCCACAACGACAAAGCTGGTCTTTTTGGACACGGAACCGGAGGTTTTTCCACCCAGAAGTTCAATTTTTTCCGAGGCTTCCTCCCGGGTGAATTTGCTCAGGGCTCCGGTCAGGACAAACACCTTCCCGGAAAAACGGTCATCGGAGATAACCCGTTTGCTTTCAAAATTGACCCCCGCCTGACGCAGCCGCTCCACCATATGCCGGGACTGCTCCTGACAGCTCCACTGATGAATGCTGGCGGCGGTAACGCTTCCCACATCCGGGATCTGGGTCAGCTCCTCCTCCGAGGCGGAGAGCACCCCGTCCAGATTCCCAAAAGCGGCAGCCAGAACCTTTCCCGTTTTCGCGCCCACCTGGCGGATGCCCAGCGCATAGATCAGCCGGCTGACATCCTGCTCCTTGCTTCGTTCGATGGACGCGAGCAGCTTGGCGGCAGCGGTTTTCCCGGATTTCCACAGGGTTTCGATATCCTCCTGCCTGAGATAGTAGATATCGGCGGGAGAATGAATCAGATCCTTCTCAATCAGCGCATCCACAATGGCGCTGCCGAGGCCCTCGATATCCATGGCATCCCGGCTGACAAAATGGGCGATGTTCCGGCTCAATTGTGCGGGGCATTCCGCACCGGTGCAGCGCAGGAACGCGCCGTCCTCATCCTGCTGCGTTCTGGCTCCGCACACCGGGCAGACCTCCGGGAGGCGGTAGGCCCGGGCTCCCTGGGGCCGCTTTGAAAAATCAACCTCCAGAATCTCAGGAATGATTTCCCCGGCCTTGCGGATCAGCACCGTATCCCCAATCCGGATATCCCGCTGGGAAATAAAATCCTGGTTATGCAGTGTAGCGTTCGTCACCGTAGTCCCGGCAAGCCGTACCGGACGAACCACTGCCTTAGGAGTCAGAACACCGGTTCTGCCTACCTGAACCACAATATCCTCCACAACGGTGGGCTTGATCTCCGGGGGATATTTGTAGGCTGCCGCCCATTTGGGGAATTTCGCGGTGGCGCCCAGCCGTTCCCTAGCGGAAAGGTCGTCCACCTTAATTACCGCGCCGTCAATATCGCAGGGAAGCTGCTCCCGGTTGTCGTTAATCGCCGCCACCTTGGCGTCAATTTCCGGAATTCCGGACAACTTTTCATAGGGAATCACTTTAAAACGGAGCTTTTTCAAATACTCCAGGGTTTCGCAATGGCTGGAGAAGGAAACGCCCTCGGCAAGCTGGATATTGAAAACAAAAATATCAAGCCCGCGTTTGGCCGCGATTTTCGGATCCAGCTGCCGCAAGGAACCCGCAGCGGCATTCCGCGGATTGGCAAACAGCGGCTTTCCCTCTTCCTCCCGGCGTTCATTCAGACGATGGAAGGTCTTTTTGGGCATATACACCTCCCCGCGGACGATCAGCCGGGAGGGAGCGTTCTCCAGGGTCATGGGAACGGAACGGATGGTTTTGATGTTCTCCGTCACATCCTCCCCAACATTTCCGTCTCCCCGGGTAGCGCCCCGGACCAGTTTCCCGTCCACATATTCCAGCGCCACGGAAAGACCGTCAATTTTGGGTTCCACGGAAAACACCGTGTCCGGCTCGGAGGAAAGGGTCTTACTCAAAAAATCATTCAGTTCCTCCATGCTGAACACATCCTGCAGACTCATGAGCGGTACCGGGTGGGCAACCTCCTCAAACTGGCTCAGAACGGATCCTCCCACCCGTCTGGTGGGAGAATCCTCCCGGGCATAATCCGGATACGCTTTTTCCAGATCCTCCAGTTCTCTGAGGAGCCGGTCATATTCATAGTCCGGCATCTGAGGATCGTCCAAGACATGATAGCGGTAGTTCGCGTCAGTCAGAAGCTCCGACAGTTCATTGATTCTCTCTTTGGGATCCATAACAGCCTCCGGTTTGTAAAAAAGTATTGGGAACTTCTCCCACAATTACGGTTTCCGCTACTACAACTTCACTGGTCACCGTAAAACTGCTGGTTTCCGCCAGCACCAGCACCGCAACATCCACGCTGACCTCCATAGTCAGCGTGTGCATGGTTTGGTTGATTCCAGCATGAGAAAAAGCGCTGGCAAATACCGCGTCACTGTTTCGGATGGACAGAATATGCACCGGGATCAGCGGCCCTTTCCCCGAAAAAAATTCCGGAAAGACCAGACTGCCCAGGGGAATTCCAATATCCAAGGTATCCAGCGCCAGGATTTCATCGTTTATAATGTTCAGGATATCCGTTTTCAGGCGGTTGATTTCGCCCATATTGGTTTTCAGTGCGGTAATCCTTCCGTCCAGATCCTTTTCAAAATAGACAATCCGATCATATTGGATATTGCCGGAGGCAATCTGTTTGGCGATTGCGTCGTTCGTAAGATCGGATGTAATGTTTTTCACCTGCGTATGGGCCAGATCACGGATGATCAGCCGATACTTCCCGCGAAACATCAGAAACAACGACAGCAGTATCGCTGCCAGAAGCATTCCGCGAAAAAGGACTCTGCGCAGCCACCTGACCATGCCCACCCCTCCTCTGAAAAGGATATGCATGGGCACAGGCGGATATTACAGCTTTTTCATATGGGCAGATGCGGCTTTTGCCATTAACTTCCTCGTTCCGATATCGTCAAAAGCGATTTCCAGCAGGGCATCGCCCCCCATCTTCATAACGGAGAGTACCATTCCCCTGCCGAACGCTCCATGAAGAACCATATCCCCCTTGTTCAGCTCCAGATAGGATGCGTTCCCGGTTTTCGGAAGCATGGAGCTTTCGCTGTGCCAGCTCTGGCGGGCTCTCGAAGAAGCGTATCCGGGGGATGGTGCACTCCATGCGCTTTCCTGCCTGGGTTGGCTGATTCCCCGGCGGACAATGCACTCCTCCGGGATCTCCTTGAGGAATCTGGATGGCATGGCCGCCGCTGTTCGACCGTAAATCATACGCCGCCTTGCATAGGATATGGTCAGATGCTCTTTGGCCCGCGTGATGGCAACATAGCATAACCTGCGTTCCTCTTCCATCTCCTGCGTATCTCCAATCGCACGCATTCCGGGAAACAGGCCATCTTCAAATCCAACCAAAAACACATTGGGAAACTCAAGGCCCTTGGCAGAGTGCATGGTCATCATGACCACCGCTTCATCGCTCTCATTATACTGCTCCAGATCCGTGTACAGGGCAATTTCCTCCAGGAATCCCGCAAGAGACGGATCCTCCGAATTGTCCATATACGCGTGGATACTGGATTTCAGTTCGTGAATGTTCTCCAGTCTGGTCTTGTTCTCTTCCGTATCCTTGGAAGAGAGCATCTGTTCATAACCGGTTCTTGTCAGAACCTCGTCATAAAAATCCGGCAGACTCATTCCGCTTTCTGCCAATTGGGCCAATTCCTCAATCAATGCGGAAAACTGCAGCATCTTCAGCGCCGATTTTTCCAGCGGAGCATAGGAATAAGGATCCGAAATCACCTGGTACAGTGGTTTCCCCTCTGCCTGCGCCAGCCGTTGGGCGGTCTCCAATGTTTTCGCGCCCAAGCCTCTGGGAGGATTATTGATAATCCGTTTGAGCCGCAAATCATCCGCCCTGTTATTGATTACACACAGATAGGAAAGCATATCCTTTACTTCGGCCCGGTCAAAGAATCTGGTGCCTCCGATGACCCGGTACGGAATCCCGTTTCGCTTCAGGGCATATTCCAATGCGTTCGACTGGGCATTGGTGCGGTACAGAATTGCGTAATCACGGAAGTACTTCCCTCTGGAGCCGGACAGAATTTTACTTGCTACAAAGTTACCCTCCGAGCCTTCATCCGAAGCCTCATAGACTGTGATGGGATCGCCCTGACCGTTAGCCGTCCAGAGCCGCTTTCCCTTCCTCCCCACATTGTGGGCAATTACCGCATTGGCTGCATTCAGAATTGCTTGAGTAGATCGGTAATTCTGCTCCAGGCGGATTGTACGTACTCCGGGGTACTGGTTCTCAAAATTCAGAATGTTCTCAATGGTTGCACCCCGGAATCGGTAAATGCTCTGGTCATCATCTCCAACCACGCAGATATTCCCGCTGCCTCCCGCCAGAAGCGCAGTCAGAAGATATTGCAGATGATTCGTATCCTGATACTCGTCCACCAGAACATACTTAAACTTATGTTGGTAATAATGCCGCACATCCTCGTACTGCTGAAGCAGCTGCACCGTCACCAGAATCAGGTCGTCAAAATCCAGCGCATTGTTATCCTTCAGCTGCTTCTGGTACCGTCCGTAGGCCTTTGCGACGGAAAGTGCCCGAAGATCTCCGTTTACCTCTGCCCGGACAAGGCAGTCCTGGGGGGTACGAAGCTTATCCTTTTCCCTGCCGATGGCGGCCAGTACATATTTCGCAGGGAAGGTTTTCTCATCCAAGCCCATATCCTTTACGATCTCTTTCATCACCCGTTCGGAATCCGAGGAATCGTAAATCGTAAAGCTCCTTGTGTATCCCATCCGCTCAATCTCCCGCCGGAGAATCCGGCAGCAAGCAGAGTGAAAGGTCATTGCCCAGATATCCTGGGCCTCCGGACCCAGCAGAACCGACAGACGTTCCTTCAGCTCATTGGCAGCCTTGTTTGTAAAGGTGATGGCAATAATCGACCACGGGGCAGCCGGGTCCACCGCGCAAAGCCTGTCCGCCCGGGCGGTATCCTCCTCAGAGGGGAACTCACAAAGCTCTTCCAGAAAGGTTACATCCTCCTCGGAGATATCCTCCGGGACAGCATTTCCGCCGCTCCCTTTTCCGAAACGGAGAATGTTGGCAATTCGGTTGATCAACACAGTTGTTTTTCCGCTGCCGGCTCCCGCAAGAAGCAGCAGAGGGCCCTCGGTTGTCATGACGGCCTCCTGCTGCATGTCATTCAGCTGCGAAAACTGAGCGGCAATATAGCGTTGTCTGGCGGAAAGAAATCTGGATTTCAAAAGATCTGTCATAGCTTCACCTGTCTTTGTCTTATCGAGGATGCATCCATTTTACTTCATTTTCCTCAAAAGGTAAAGAACAATTTATTGCATCAGCTCCCGAAGTAAAACCAGCGCCTTTTTCTCAATCCTGGAAACCTGAACCTGACTCACTGACATTACCTTAGCAACCCGCTGCTGGGTCAGGCCATGAAAATACCGCAGGCGAATCACAAGACGCTCCCGTTCTGGCAGCCCATCAATTGCCTGCCGCAGGGAAATCTTCTCAACCATCCGCTCCTCGGATTCGGTATCCGTCAAAACATCCTCCAGGCAGAAGCCATCATCCCCGGATTCCCGCTGGATGGATTCGGTTGCGGAGGTTGCAGTCTCCGCCAGGGCGATTTCCTCCGGGGACAGCCCTGTCTGTCTGGAGATTTCCTGAATCGTTGGCTCTCTTCCGAGGGCGCCGGTCAATCGATTCCTGGCCGTGCGGATCGTGAGGGCTTGCTCCTTCAGGCCTCTGGATACCTTTACCGTACCGTCATCCCGGAGAAACCGGCGAATCTCTCCTGCGATCTTCGGCACGGCGTAGGTCGAGAATTGGGTGCCGTAGGAACAGTCGAAACCCTCAACAGCCTTTAAAAAACCCAGGCACCCCAGCTGATACAGATCATCCGGTTCCACTCCCCTGCCAATGAATCTGCGCGTGACGGACCAAATCAGTCCGGAATTCTCGGTTACCAATTTCTCCGATGCCTCTGCATCCCCCGCCTGCGCGCTTGCAATCAACTCCAGCGTGCTGCTCATTGGCGTCTTGATAGCTTTCGCCGCATATGTACCGTAGTGCCTTTTCCCGGGCAGGAGGATATCTCCAGGCTGGACATAAAGCTTTCCATAATGGTAAATCCCATTCCGCTTCGCTCACTGCCACCCGTGGTGTAGGAGGGCCTTCGGGCCTGCTCAATATCCGCAATCCCAACCCCTTTATCCTTCACAACGATGTCCAGCGTGTTGTCCTTCAGAATTCTGCATCGCAGGATGATGGTTCCCAGCTCCTCGGGGTATGCGTGAACAATGCAGTTGGTAACGGCCTCGGAAACCGCTGTCCGAATATCCCCCAGTTCTTCCAATGTTGGATCCAGCTGTGCTGCAAAGCAGGCAACCGCACTACGCGCAAAGGCTTCATTGGTGGATTTACTCGGAAATTCCAAAATCATATAATTGCTGAATTTCATGATACCGCCTCCTTGATATCTACAAGTTTATCAATTCCGGATGCACGGAAAACCCGCATTGGTTGGGGCGAAATACCCGTGAGCAGAAGTTTCCCTTCGATTTGTGTCATGCTCCTCAGAGCGTTGATCACCACCGCAATCCCGGAAGAATCCACAAAGGAAACATCCTGAAAATCCAGAATGCAGACATCCGGAGTGTATGCTTCGATTTTCGCGGCAATGGCCTGAATATAGGCCTTTGCGCAGTGGTGGTCAATTTCTCCGTTGAGGGCCACTGTGAGGCGGCCCTCCTCCAGAAAGCTGGTAAAGTGCATAGAGCATCCTCCTTTATTTTTGCTGTCTTTCAGTATAATTCTTCCATTTTACATTTTCAGTCGGAATAAGGTAATCTCAAAAAAAGCCTATTTAGAAGCCATGTGTCGGTTTTTTATCAGGATGTGTCAATAATTCTGATATACCTTGACAGGTGAGGTATCTTGTGTTATTATCCGCTTGAAAGGAGGGGTCAGCATGTCCATCGCCGGAGATCTGATTCGAGGGCACACGGATGCCATTATTCTGGCGCGGCTGCTCCAATCGGACAGCTACGGATACGAAATCAACAAAACAATCTCCACCCTATCCCATGGACGGTTTGAGCTGAAGGAGGCCACGCTCTACACCGCGTTTAAGCGGTTGGAAGAGCAGGGCTGCATCGCATCCTACTGGGGCGACAGCGGAGCCGGAGCCCGGAGAAGGTACTATACCATCACCCCCGCCGGACGGGATGCCTGCCATCAGCTGATGCGGGAATGGGAAGAAACAAAGGAAATCATGAATCAACTTTTGAAAACGGAGGAAAGAATATGAGAGAGCAATTGATTCAATACGTAAATCTTCTGTTCGCGGGTGCCCAGGACTGCGCGGATACCCAGCAGGAGATTCTTCAGAACACCCTGGATCGCTACGATGATCTGATTGCCCAGGGGAAACCCCCCGAAGCCGCTTACCGGCTTGCCATGAGTGGGATAGGCGACATCAACGAGATTCTTGGTGGAAAACCCGAGTACGCCGCTGTCATGCAATCTCCCACCCCGGAAGAAACGGATACTGGTGATTCGTCCTTCAAAAAGATTATCCGGGCAGTGGCCATCGGTCTGTATATCCTCTGCCCCATTCCGTTGATTATCCTCAGTGAGATGGGTATGGATACCATAGGTCTGTGCGGAACCATCAGTCTTGTGGCGATTGCGACGATTTTGATTCTTCTGGGGAGAAAAAAGGCCGCCGTGATAGAACGGAAGGAAGAGGATGACAGTGTCCAACGCTCTCCCCGGCAGGAGCTTCGCAAAGGCGTGAACAGTCTGATCTGGGCCATCGGACTGGCGGTATATTTCATCATCAGCTTTGCTACAATGGCTTGGTACGTTACCTGGGTTATCTTCCCCATCATTGCGGCAATTCAGGGACTTGTTAGAGCGATTCTCGATTTGGTGGAGGTAAATCATCATGAAAGCTAACGCAATCATCCGAATTGTTCTGTACTGCGCTGTCATTCTTGTCCTGGTGGGAATCCTGGTATGCGGTCTTTCTTTCGGCCTCTTTTCCGGGAGAAGAAGTCTTTCGTTATATAATGTCGACACTGCCGCCACCGTAACCAGCAGCGGTAGTACCAGCGCCTCCGGTATCCGGGAGCTGGATATTGACTGGGTATCCGGAAGCATTACCATCCAACTCGGTGATACAGATTCCATTTCCTATCAGGAAACCGGCGTAACAGACAGCAAATACCAGATGGTGGTATCAGAATCCGGCGGTAAGCTCACTATCCGCTACACCAAAACCAGCAATTTTCCCAGCTTTGGATTATCCGGGAATCTGCGGAAGAATCTGGAAATCACCGTACCCAGAGATTGGAGCTGCGATGAATTAAAACTGAACGTAGCCTCTGCAGATGTTACGATTTCGGATCTTACGATCCGGGAGGCAGACTTTAACAGTGCCAGCGGTGTGTGTACTTTTGAAAACTGTCAGGTAACCGATCTGGATGTGGATACCGCGTCCGGGGATATCCGCTTCACCGGAACGCTGGATACATTGGAATGTGATGCCGCCTCCGCCAGCTTCCGTGGGATTCTGGACAATTGCCCCAGCCGGATCTCCATGGACAGCGCCTCCGGGGGCCTGGATTTGACACTTCCTGCCGATGCCGGATTTACCCTGGACAAATCCACCTTGAGCGGGGATTTCTTCTCCGACTTCCCGACCACAAATCAGGATAGGAAGTATATCTGCGGCAATGGGTACTGCCGTATTGACTTCAGCGCCGCCTCCGGAGACATCACCATCCGCAAGGGCGCATAACAGCTCTCCTGAATAAAAAACCGCACAGCAGCGGATACGGATGTATCTGCCGCTGTGCGGGCTTTTCAATTTTCGGAGAAGATTACCCCAGCTTTTTCAGTGCTTCCTCGCTCTGCTCCAGGCTGTCAATCAGGTCACGGGCCTTCTGGGCCTTCTCCCGTTCGGCGTTCACCACCGCTTCGGGAGCGCGGGACACGAACTTCTCGTTGGAGAGCTTGCCCTCCAGGGACTGAAGGTTTTTCCGGGCCTTTTCCAGTTCCTTGCCGATCCGTTCCAGCTCCTTGGCCACATCCACCAGCTGTCCCATGGGGATATAGAGCTTGGCATCCGCAGTGGCACAGGTCACCATACCGTCCAGGTTTTCGGGTTCCCGCTCCAGCAGCGTAACGCAGTCCGCATAAGCCAGTCTCTGAATAAAGCCTTCCCCCTCGGTAAAGACCTGAGGCTTGGAGGTCAGCACATACAGCGCGGCCTTTTTGGAAGGCGGCACATTCATATCCGCTCTGCGGTTGCGGATGGCACGGATGGCGTTCATCACGGATTCCATGTGAGCTTCCTCGGTCTTGAATGCCAAATCCTCCCGATACTCCGGCCACTTTGCCGCGATCAGAGCGCTTCCGTCATGGGGCAGACTCTGCCAGATTTCCTCGGTGATGAAGGGCATAAACGGGTGCAGAAGCCGCAGCACCTGATCCAGTACATACACCAGAACCTGAATCGCTGTTTGCTTCCGGCCGTCATCCTCAGAGTACAGCCGCGCCTTGGTCAGCTCAATATACCAATCGCAGTAGGTGTCCCAGATAAAGTCGTACACCTTCTGGACAGCCACGCCCAACTCATACCGCTCCAGATTATCGGTGACCTCGGAAATCAGGGTGTTCAGCTTGGAAAGCACCCACTTGTCCGCAATTTCCAGCTTCTCCATAGGAGGAAGCGCATTCACCGCATCCTCATGGAGGTTCATCATCACATAACGGGAGGCATTCCAGAGCTTGTTGGCGAAATTGCGCATGGCCTCACAGCGCTCCACGTAGAAACGCATATCATTTCCGGGAGAATTGCCGGTGACCATGTTCATCCGCAGGGCATCGCAACCATACTTTTCGATCATTTCCAGCGGATCGATGCCGTTTCCAAGGGATTTACTCATCTTCCGGCCCTTGTCATCCCGAACCAGGCCATGAATCAGAACCGTGTGGAAAGGCGTTTTCCCGGTGTGCTCACAGCCGGAGAAGATCATTCTCGCTACCCAGAAGAAAATAATATCGTAGCCGGTGACCAAAACATCCGTAGGATAGAAATAGTCCAGGTCTTCCGTCTTTTCGGGCCAGCCCAAGGTTTCAAAGGGCCAGAGGGCGGAAGAGAACCAGGTGTCCAGCACATCGGGATCCCGTTCGATCTTTTCGCTGCCGCACTTCCCGCAGCGGCACACATCCTCCCGGGACACCGTAATATGACCGCAATCCGCACAGGTCCAGGCGGGAATCTGGTGGCCCCACCACAGCTGACGGGAAATGCACCAATCGCGGACGTTCTCCATCCAGTTCAGATAGGTCTTGCTGAATCGGTCGGGGACAAACCTGGTCTCCCCCTCCTTCACCACACGGATGGCCTCTTCGGCCAGGGGCTTCATCTTCACAAACCACTGAGCGGAGATGATAGGCTCCACATCCCGGTGGCAGCGATAGCAGGTGCCCACGTTGTGGCTGTAATCGTCCACCTTTACCAGATATCCGCCGGCTTCCAGATCGGCCACAATGGCCTTCCGGGCATCATAGCGGTCCATACCCTGATATTTTCCGCCAAACTCATTGACCTTACCGTTGTCATCGAGCACACGGATGACCTCCAGGTTGTGGCGCAGACCCACCTCAAAGTCGTTGGGATCATGGGCAGGGGTCATCTTCACGCAGCCGGTGCCGAATTCCATCTCGGCGTAATCGTCGGCCACCACGGGAATCTCCTTATTCACAAGAGGCAGGATCACATTCTTTCCCACGATGTCCTTGTAACGCTCGTCGTTGGGGTTGACGCAGACACCGGTATCGCCCAGCATGGTTTCCGGCCGGGTTGTGGCCACCACCACATCCCCACTGCCGTCCGCCAGAGGATAGCGAATATGCCACAGGTGGCCAGGCTTATCCACATATTCCACCTCGGCATCGGACAGGGCGGTAACACAGTGGGGGCACCAGTTGATGATCCGGCTGCCCTTGTAGATTAGGCCCTTTTCGTACAGGGAGACAAACACTTCCCGGACAGCCTTGGAACAGCCCTCGTCCATGGTAAACCGGGCCCGGTCCCAATCACAACTGGCTCCCAGCTTCTTCTGCTGTTCCACAATTCGGTTGCCGTACTTGTGCTTCCAGTCCCAAACACGCTCCAGGAACTTTTCCCGTCCCAGATCATAGCGGGTCAGCCCATCCTTGCGCAGCTCCTCTTCCACCTTGATCTGCGTAGCGATACCGGCATGGTCAACACCGGGAAGCCACAGGGCGTTGTAGCCCTGCATCCGCTTAAAGCGGATCAGGGTATCCTGCAAGGTCGCGTCCATGGCATGGCCCATGTGAAGCTGTCCGGTAACATTGGGAGGCGGCATCACAATGGTAAAGGGCTTCTTGCTCACATCCTTTTCCGCGTGGAAATAGCCTCCCTCCATCCACATATCGTAGATTCTGGACTCAACCTGCTGAGGCTCATACACCTTCGGCAATTCTCTTGTCATTTCCTTCACTCCTTTTTATGAAAAAACGCCCTGAACACGAAGCCGTGTTCAGGGCGAAAACTACATTTCCGCGGTACCACCTGAATTCCCCTTGGGGCACTCAAAAAGCTGTATCGGGCTGACCCGGCCTCCCTACTGTACCTTCAGGAACGGCTGCTCCAGGGCGACCATCCGCTTCTACCCACATGCGCTCGCACCAAACGCGCACTCTCTGACTGGGATCGGGAGCGGAACCTCCCCTTCCTCACATTAATATTCATAAGATATCACAGTTTTTCCCGGATGTCAACTCCAAGTGCCTAATGATTTTACCCTCAAATAATGAACAATGTTCGGAAGAAAAACACAAGGAATATTTAAGAATGTACCGAATTGACAAAGCATCCAAACCGTGCTATCCTCTTCGGGACATCACAGGATGCCCTGATTCCACCAGCGGGAGCTGTGGGCGATGTATGGCTGCCACAGCGAAACCCAAACGAATCAGAGCTTCCCAAGCAATTGGAGGCTGCATCAAAATGAGTCAGAAACAGGTCCAGCGCTGTTTGGACCGTTATCTAACCCGGACACTGTCCGGTTCCGTGTTTACCTGGCAGGAAATTCTGAATCTCATCATCCCCGGAGTCCTGGACGCAATGTCCATCACCTTCATTGGTGTGCTGATTACTGCTCTGATCAGCAAAAACGGCGAAACTTCAGTGGCAGCAACATCCCTTGTCGGCCCGATTAACAACCTGGTTGTATGTCTTTTCAGCGGAATCAGCTCCGGCGGCACGGTTATTGTCGCCCAGTGCTGTGGGAAGAAGGATTCCGCTCTTTTGAGAAAATCCATTGGCATGACTCTCTGGCTGACCGTCGGAATCGGCGCGGCGGTATGCCTGCCGTTTCTGCTGATGCCCGGTCCGATTCTGCGTCTTATCTATCCGGATGCCCAGCCGGAGGTTATGGAAAAAGCCTGTGCCTTTCTCACCGGAAGCGCATGGTCAAACCTGATTTTTACGGTATATACCGCCTCCTTTGCCATTTTGCGGGGGCTTGGGGAATCCAGGCGCTGCCTGGTGCTGAGCATTATCATCAATGCCGCCTACCTTGTATTCAGCATTCTGTTTCTGAATATTCTCCACCTGGACATCAAGGGAAGCGCGGCGGCGCTGATCCTGGCACGGTTCCTGGGAGCAGCCGTCTCTGTTGTTCTTTTGCTTGCCTGGCGCCCGCCCGTAAGGCTGCGTCCGCGGGAGGTATTTGTGTATGACCGGTCGGTACTCCGTGAGACCCTCCACATCAGCATTCCCCTTGGCATGGAGCAGATATGCTCCTGCCTTGGGGCCATCGTGGCCCAGATGTACATGATTCATCTCGGCACGACTGCAATCGCGACCCAGGCCATTACAAATTCTCTGCTCAGCCTGCTCTACGCACCCGCTTCCGCCGCCTGCGCCCTTACGGTTACCGTGGTGGGCCGCTGCATCGGCGCGCGGAAATACGAGGAAGCCTACCAGTATGGCCGGCGCTGCAACCAGATTGCTCTGATTCTTCTTGTAGCGACCGTAGTCATTGTTTTCCCGCTGCTCCCGGTACTTCTGAAGCAATACAACCCTTCGCCGGAGGCCTATGCCTCTGCCCGAAAAATCCTGTACGCTACCCTCCCTGCCCTGATGCTGTTCTGGCCAAGCTCCAATACCCTGCCCAATACGCTTCGGGCTGCCAGCGATACGGTGTACCCCACCGTGCTGTCCCTCAGCGTTCTGTGGCTGATTACCATCGCGCTTGGATACTTCCTGGCCATTCCAGCCGGTTTGGGGTTGTGGGGCGTGTGGATTGCCACATGGATTTCCTGGGCAGTGCGGGATGTTGGCTTCTTCATTCGCTTCCGCGGCAGGAAATGGCTGTATAAGTCCTCCCTGAAACTGTCTTGACAGCCGGAATTGACACACATATAATAGGGTTACATTCATTTTGAGGTGATTCCCATGAAGCTGTCCCTTGTTGTCCCTTGCTATAACGAAGCAGAGAATGTAGCTCCTTTCCAGGATGCGGTTCTGTCCGCCTTTGATGGCTGCGGCTATGATTACGAAATCGTGTTTGTTGATGACGGCTCCAAGGATGCAACACTTCATAATCTTAAGAAGCTCCATGCCGCTCAGAAGTGCCCCGTAAAGGTGATCTCCTTCTCCCGGAATTTTGGGAAGGAAGCCGGATTGTACGCAGGACTTCAGCACGCCGACGGGGAGTACATTGCCCTCATCGATGCGGATCTTCAGCAGCGACCGGAGATCGTCCGGGAAATGGTAAAGATTCTGGACGAACAGCCCCAGTATGACGTTGTGGCCGCCTACCAGGACCGCCGCAGAGAGGGAAAGGTTCTGTCCTTCTTCAAAAAATGCTTTTACGCCATCATCAACAAGCTGTCCCGAGTTTCGCTCCAGAGCGATGCCAGCGATTTCCGCACCTTCCGCCGCAGTGTCCGAGACAGCATCCTGGAGCTGACAGAATATCACCGCTTTTCCAAGGGAATTTTTGCCTGGGTGGGATACGATACCTGCTTCATCCCCTACACCGCCTGTCCCCGGGCCAACGGCGCTTCCAAGTGGAATTTCTGGAAGCTGCTGAACTACGCCGTGGAAGGAATCATCGGCTATTCCACCGCGCCCTTGCGGCTGGCCACCTGCCTGGGCACCGTCAGCGGTGTCGCGGCTGTATTTTATCTGATCTGGGTGGTCCTGGAAAAACTGATCTGGGACATCCCCATCCCCGGCTATACCACCATCATCGTCTTAATTCTCTTCTTCGGCTGCGTTGAACTGTTCTGCATTGGAATTGTGGGGGAATATGTGGGCCGGATCTTTGAGCAATCCAAAAATCGCCCCATCTATATTGCCAAGACGATTCTAGACTACAAATAAACATTCGGCCACGGACTCCCCAAAAGATCCGTGGCCGTTTCTCGTTTCCATTTTTTCATGTACCATCCGGCAGTGTCTTTTGTTTCTTGCGGAAGACCAGCTCACATTTATCCCTGTTTCGCATTCTCTGTCAGCAATAAACTGTCTTCAAGTCATCCCCCTGCCGATCATAATAAATCTCACTGATATAATCATTTGTGAAGACCTGAAGCATCTCGCCGAATCCGTCTATCAGTTTGTCTGATGAAGACAATTTGCACAGAGGATACCAAAAGATTTCTCCCTCGTTTGAGGATTTGAGTTCTCCGGAGAATTTTTCCGCAATGTACAGAAAGACGATATACCGCTTTCCTTCCTTGGTTTTATGGAACTCTTTGATGCCGCAAAGCCTTGGCGCCTGGATGGTCAGTCCCGTTTCTTCCCGCATTTCCCGGATGACCGACGGCGTTACATATTCGCCCATTTCCACATGACCGCCGGGAAAATTCCATCCGTGCCATGTGGGATGATTCTTCTTGTCCTGCACAAGCACATTCCCCCTGCCGTCGCAGATCATGCACATATTGGTGAGTTCAACCTCTTCCGTTCTTGACATCCTTCTGTTCCCCAATCAAAATCAATTCTTTTTCCAAAATATCCGCAAAGCGTTGGATTGGTTCCGCAAGCGTTTCTGCGTAGTCAAAAACCTGACTATTATCTTTGTAATCCAGAGGATTCCTGCGGACCTTCAGGGCAAATTCAAGGGCATCCGGATCGGAGCAGAGGTTGTTTTCCAATGCCCATTTACCGGCTTCCGTCTTTGCGAGAATCCTGCCGGTACGCAGTGTATAGATACATCTGGCGATATCCAGCATCCACCCGAAGGAATAGAAGCTGCGTCCTGTTTTCTGCGCGTGCTTTCTTATGGTTCCGTAATGGTGCCTTACATCAGCATACAGATCGTCAAAAGTGGGTACTTTCAGCTGCGGCCGGATATCCTTCCCCAAAAGCAGTACGCCGCTCTCAATCAGCTCTGTCATGCAAAAGCTGTCAAACAAGTAGCCATCTGTAATACGCTCTCCGCTTGTCCCCCAATATACCACTGTGTCCGTTCCCCTTCGAAGGAAAGCGTCCAATGTTAGCATTCCTCCCTCAAAGCAGCGATAATAAGGATTCCCAGGCTCTTTTTCAAGCATTGTCTGCCGGAGTCCCACAAGCATTTGCGCCTGTTTTTCTGTAATCTTCCTTTCGGTGAGAACCAAGATATCAATGTCGCTCCATCCCAATTGAAAGTCGTTCAGAGCGGAGGAGCCATACACATAAATTGTCGGTTCGCAATCCGAAAGAATGCCGCTGATTTCCCGCACCATTTTGTTGACAGAAATTTGTCTGAACTTCCGTTCCGAATTTTCGGGGTGCATCACATACTTCTGATTCGGGTAGTCCATTTCTTCTATAAGAGCATCCTCGATAAACCCGAATTTTTCATAGAATGCTCTCGGAGCAACTCCTTTTTCGTCATCCGCCCGAAAGGTGGAGACGGAGATTTCCCTTGTCCGGTCCAGATTGCGGAGGGCTTCCTCCATGAGCATGGATGCTGCATGACGCCGGCGATAAGCTGGAGAAACGGCAAGACAGCAAATCATATTGTATCCCCGGGAGAACAGCATCACACCCGCAATCCCGTTTCCTTCCTTTACACAGATGGCCTGCCGTTTGCGCATAAACTTCAGGACAGTTTCCCTGTGATCATCCAGCTTCTCCTGCGTTTCCAGTCCCGGGAAATTCCAGCGTACCTCTTCCACCAAAGCCATCCAGACATCTATATCCTGCGGCTTGCCATATTCAACTCTCATATTAGTCTCTCATTCTAAAATATGTCAGTCAGTTTTGTCTGTAATTGTAATTGAGATGTTAGGTATTGTCAATATGATATACTTTGCGAATGATCTGTATAAGACTGCATATAGAGAAGAAATGAATCACGCAGCAAAAGGCCATGAAACCCGGTTGCGCAGATTCCATGGCCTTTCATTTTGGGATGCTTGGGTTATTTGTAGCAGAAGAATTTATAAAACGTGGGATACTCGTTCATGAGCTGCTGAAGATTCCCTCTTGAATTGCTTCCCGGGTCCTGAATGGAAAAACCGGCAGGTGTCAATTGGATTCCTCCCGTAAAGCCGTTGATGACTACCCAGTGCTGCTTCCCCGCGGCATTCTGCGCACCGAACAGAACCACCCTTCTTTCCAGCAGCTCCTGGTAAAGCCGTTGCAGATAGCCGCTGCTTTGGGTGACAGGGATATAATCTTCAGGCCAATACACGCTTCCCGAGGGGGTATAACGAAGCTCGGAAGCCATGACATCCGGATAAACCGTGTACCCTCTCCGATGGGATTCCACCATCGCAATGGCGGTGGTAGCGCATCCAATCTGAGAGAAGGGTTTACCGGAATTTCCCACCGGCTTGTCCGCCCACCGGGCATCCATCTGCTTCAGATTCGGAACATCGATGGATATTTTCCGGTATCCGCCCGACAAATACTGGCTGCTTACATAACCGATCCTGGTTCCGTGGAAAAGGACACGGCTCCACCCGTTTGTATTCGACAGAACAATCACCTGTTCCCCTTTGGTCAGATACCCGATTCTGGAATACGACGTACCCGCTCCGCTTCTGACATTCAGGGATCCGGACTGGGTGGCCACCGTGGACGGAGTGCCTCCGACTACGGTTATGTAATCTCCATGGCAATATCCGAACTTCCCCTTCCCGTACTCCACCTTCCACCACCCGTTACTTTTGGATATCAGTGTCACATAGCTCCCCTTTTGAAGCTGAGCGATTGTCCCCGCCGTGGTTGACGGGCTGCTTCTGACATTCAGCCATCCGCCGGAAATCTTTACAATGCCAGCCTGTTCATTGGCCGCAGCCGCCGGAACCTTTCCGAATGTAAGAATCATGAAAGACAGGCAAAGCGCAATGCAGAATCTGATTGTGTTTCTATGAATGGTCCTCACCTCACATGGATTGATCAGCCATCAGTGTTATGTGGTTTCACCTCCCTGGACACGGATTTCACCGTGGCTGCTGGATAAAGTATACCATGGGACCAGGATTTTCGGAATAGTCCAAATAATGGCAAAAGCGGCAGTCCGTTACCGAACCGCCGCTTTGGATCTTTCTGTGTAATTATTCTTCAGTTTCTCCACAAGGTACAGCGTGAATACTGAGTAAGCAGTAAGTATAACCCCGTATACGACCCCCCGCTGATAATCGTTCAGAGAAATGCCCAGTCGCTCCAACCGGGTAAAGCACACCGCATACAGGAAACGCTGAATGAGCGCGTGATTCAGATACACTGCAAAGGACAATTTCCCACAGCCCCGGAAGAGACTCCGATTAAGAACACGATTCATCCAGGAATGCTCCTCGAAGCAGGCCAGCAGCACAATAGGTGTGGTCATCAGAAAAATGATATCGTAATCTCCGAAAGCCACTATACTGAACAGCGCCAGAATGGAGATTACGTTGAAGAAAACGGTTTTTTCCTTCAGTTTGGCCCAGTACGCAGTGACAGTAAAATAGTATGTAAGCACACCGATGCAGAGCGGTGAAAAGGCCCGCAGCAGCGGCATATAAAACGGACCGTAATTCGCCCACAGATCCACACCCGTATTCAGCAGCGACTGAATCATCAGGATCGCAGCCGGAAAAACCAGCATTCGGGACAGCTTCTCGTTATAGCAAAGCAATCCGAATACAAAATATCCGGCAATCAACAAAGCGGAAATCTGCCAAAGGGGATAATTCATGCTGTCATGGAAATGGTATGCACTCTGCAGCAGCAGAATATCCGGAATCTGATTATACACACTTCGCAGCAAAGCGCCAACCTGACTCCACCCAGGCTCCTTCACCAGGTATACGATTTCCCGCATTGTCAAATACAGGAACAACACAATCATGGAGAACAGGTAATGCGGGTATAAGCTCCTCACGTGATCAAGTGTATAATCCCACTGGTTGTAATCCGGCTGCCGGTTTGTATAGAATTTTCTTCCAAGGAAAAAGCCCGAAATAATAAAGAATATCTGCACAGCCACCGTTGGCCCGGGCGGGATCAGGATACCCACATGAAAAAAAGCCACCACATACGCAAGCAGCAGCTTCAGAAGATCCAATGAATACATTCTTTTCATCTGCGTTACCTCTTTTCTTCTGTAATATATTATTAGATCCCCAAGGAAATGTCAACCAAAGATTCCCCCGGAAAAAAGCAGGAAAAACCGAAATTAGTAGTTGACAAAATGACGAGAATATTGTATTATAACCGGGCTGGCAGTGGAGCCAAGACATGGAGAAGTCGCGTAGCTGGCCGAGCGCGCACGATTGGAAATCGTGTATACCCCAAAAGGGTATCGAGGGTTCAAATCCCTCCTTCTCCGCCAAAAAAGCACCTTTGTCTTTGGGGGCAAAGGTGCTTTTCTTATGCTTGTATACAGAAAGGCAGGTATGCGGTATGCAAAGTATTCCATTGCCCCAGGAACTGAGAAACATCCTTGGCAATTCTCCTTTTCATGTAGATTCCGTAGGGCTCTCCGGTTCCCATGTATTACTTTTTGATGACCGCGTGCTAAAAATCCAGACGGATTCCCCGGAATCCAAAGCGGAGTACGCAATGATGACCTGGATGTCCGATAAACTGCCGGTTCCCGAATGCCTGTATCACGCTGTGGAAAACGGTCTGGATTATCTGCTCATGTCCAGGATTCATGGCGCAATGGCATGCAGTGAATCCAATATGCAAACGCCAGAAATCCTTGTTCAGAACCTGGCAGATATCCTCAGGAGTCTGTGGCAGATTGACATTTCCGATTGCCCGGTCATCTGGTCCCCGGACAGCAAATTGTCCCTTGCCCAAACCGCTGTAGAGCGGGGAACCGTTGATCTGGAAAATGTGGAACCCAGCACCTTTGGCCCTGACGGGTTTCAGAGCCCCCGGCATTTGCTCACCTGGCTTGCTTCCCACAAGCCGGAGCTGGATCCCGTCCTCACCCACGGTGATTTCTGTCTGCCCAATATCTTTTTTGAAAACGGAAAGCTCTCCGGGCTCATTGATCTGGGAAGATCCGGTGTTGCGGACCGGTGGGTGGATATCGCCATTTGCTACCGCAGCTTGAGGGATAACTACAGCGGAGTCTATGGCGGCAGAGCGTACCCTGACTTTAACCCCAGTTCCCTCTTCACCGCCCTCGGGATCGAGCCGGATTGGGAGAAGATCCGGTATTATCTGCTTTTGGATGAGCTCTTCTGATTATTAAGGCAACACCGCACAATGGGAGCTGCGGGCTTCGGCGGATCTTTTGACCCAATCGTGCAGTATGAAAAATGGGGAATACATCCAGTATTCCCGCATTTTCCATACTTTCGCTTGGGTCAAAAACTCTCGCCGAATCTCCTTGCCCCATTATGCGGTGTTGCCTTAAATCCCGGCCTTGCGCTTTCGGAGCAAGACCGGGACATTTTGTCAGGAATCCGCACGCCGAATGCTTCTGGCAATCTCCAGCAGCTGCTCAGGGGTGATATCCTCAGAAGAAAGATGGAATACCACATGGCGCTCCGTGTCCGCCCAGGCAATATCCGAACCGGAAGAGAGCGCGAACATTCCATTAATCTCCACCCGTTCACCGACTACATTCCCGTTCAGCACATCACACCCCGGAATATAGAAGCTGCAGGCAGTTTCCGCATTGTCAACATAGCCGGATTCCGTGTCAATGGCATAGGTTTCGTATTCAAAATAAATACGGGTATTCTCCGCTTTGTTAACATAAAACTTCCTGACATAGGAGTACCAACCGCCGCCCTCCTCCAGCGGGCATCCGAGAACGGTTTCCTCCTCAAAGCCATCCGGGAGCACAGACGGAACATAGTCTCCCAGCTCCTCCAGCGCTTTTCCTGTTGAATCGGAGCGCGTGGGTGTCAGCGGGTCCCCTTCCGCCACACTTCTGGCCAATGCTGCCAGATCCACCTGGGGATCATCCGTCATAATCATGAATCCAAAGCCCTGGGCTTCATCAGCCCAAAGGATAATCTGATCTCCGCTATTTTGGATATACCACACACCCTGGATTCCGTTGATATCCACCGCCTCTTCCTTTTCAATCTCCAGGATATCCACCGTTTCCCCGGGGCCACCCAGGAAAATCTGATAGGTGAGGTAATTCCCTGCCCCGTTCTCATAATGGATCGTCTGCCTTGGTGATAAATACCAATAAGGGCACAAAAAAACCTGAAATCTTTCGATTTCAGGTTTTTCACTTGGTCCGAGTGACTGGATTCGAACCAGCGGCCTCTTGAACCCCATTCAAGCGCGATACCAAACTTCGCCACACCCGGATATTTACTTGCGTCTCTCGACTGCCTGAGTATATTAGCACACCTTTCCAAAAAAAGCAAGCATTATTTTTTCTTTTTTCAAAATTTTTTACGTCCCACTGCTTCACCCGGGCAATCGAAGACCTGCGGCATGACCGCAGGCCTTCGCGTAAAAGCTAACGTGCCGGCTTATAAAAATAGGTTGCGCTTCCAGACAGGCAAAGCTTCTGCGGATTTGTTGCCTGGACCGCTTCCGAGCGGAAGCTCATCAGACTTTTTGTGGTGGAAACCACCCACACTTTGACAATGACATCCTCCCCGGGGATTAAGGCCCGATGGTAGCTGACCTGCATCTGAATAGTGGGTGCGATGCCATCACCCGGCTTGATACAATAGGCCACAAAGCCCATTGCCTGATCCAGTACGGTCGCACAGATTCCTCCGTGCAGGGTACCCGGGATATTCCGCATCCACGGCATAGTTTTGCAGCGAAACACATACTCCCCTGTTTCCCGGTCACACGAAAGAAGCTCATAATCCATGATGGCACCAATGGAATCCGGAGCTGCTGTGTGTATTTCTGACAACCGTCTGCGGATGCTTTCTTCAAGCGTGCATGCTGTTTCCATTTTGAATCATTCGCCTCGCTCGCTGCTCACAACTTTGCCGATGTTCCACAGATGGGCAACCGCCTGTTCCGCGGCAGCTTTTTCCTCGTCATTGGAATACTCCATATAGACGGTATGCGCACTGCAATCCGCGCACTCCACCTGAACGCTCCAGCCGCCCTCATGGGTAATCATTCCGGCCCCCCGGCAGATGGGGCAATCCTCCAGTAAAATCATCTGTTCCATTTTTAACTCCTATCTGAAAATTTTTTCCTGTAAATCGTAAAGCTCTTTCCGACAGCAAGACACATAATCCGCCCGAAGATCCGGTCGATAAGCTTCCACTGCACTGTACAGCTGCATGGGATTCAGCGTTGGATTCTGGCAGCAAATCCGCGCAGAAATACTGACGGTTTGAGAATCCCCTTCCCCAATCTCCAACCGGCGAATCAGTGGGATGATGTCCTGCTGTGTAGTTCCGTTTTTACCACGTTTCTCAACAAACAAGGATTCCGCGCAGAATAATCGTCTAATTTCTTCGCACACACCCTGCGGAAGTCCTGAATCATATTCCAATGTCAGTACGCAGTCCATCAGGGCAAGGTTTTTGAGCTTGCTTCCCTCATTGTAGATTTCCAACACGCGCACACCGCAGATCAGCTTTTCATTCAGGCGTTTCAGGATCTCCTCATTGGGAATAGGATCTCCTTCCAGCTCAAAATCCAGAAGCTCACAGCAGCTCTCAATTCCAACACTCATCGGCAGTGCAATGGACACCGACGGCCTGGGGTTAAAGCCTTTTGTATGGGTCAGAGGAAGACCTGCCCGCTTGAAGGCCCGCTGGAATACGCGCATCAGATCCAGGTGGGAAATCCATACCGCATTCCCCGTTTTCTCAAACAAGGCTCTAGGCATCGCATTCCACCTCCTTGAGCAGAGCGTTCGCACCGCAACCGGCGCAGCCGTGGCGGCAGTCTGGTGTGACGACACCTTCATAGGCCCGTCTGCGCTCTCTGAGCAGGAATTTCTTTTTCACACCCACATCAATGGTGTCCCAGGGGAGAATCTCCTCCTCACCATATCCGCGCACGGTATAGAAGTCTTCTTCGATTCCGCATTGCCGGAAGGCGGCATACCACTTGGCGTAGTTGAAATATTCATCCCAGCCATCGAGCATTGCACCGCTTCGTACAGCCGTTTCAATCACGGGGCCCAAACGGCGGTCGCCCCGGGCAAACACTGCTTCCAGCCGGCTGAGATCCGGGCTGTGGTAATCATATTCAATAGACTTGGAATAGAAATGATCCTTGAGCAGCTTACATCTGCGCAGATACTCCTGGGGAGTAATCTGCTTCTCCCACTGGAATGGTGTGTGCGGCTTTGGCACAAAATACGCCGTCGCCACATGGACCCGGAGTCCCCTCTTTTTGTTGGATCCAAGCTCCTTCCACTTCTGGATGATCCTGTAAACCAGCTCCGCGATTCCCAGAACATCCTCATCGGTTTCCGTAGGCAGTCCCAGCATAAAATATAACTTTACATTGCTCCAACCGCCGGAAAAAGCCTGCGAGCAGGTGCTTAGGATCTCCTCTTCCGTAAGATTCTTGTTGATCACATCCCGCAGGCGCTGTGTACCCGCCTCGGGTGCGAAGGTCAGACCGCTCTTTCTGACAGCCTGAAGCTTCTCCATCAGCTCCCGGGAGAAATTATCCGCCCGCAGGGACGGCACCGACAGGCTGATATGCTGGTCGGCACAGTAAGGAATCAGCCGATCGGTAAGCTCTTTCAAGCCCCGATAGTCAGAGGTTGAAAGGCTGGACAGGGTTAATTCATTGTTTCCGGAGTGTTCCAGTGTCTGTTCTGCCTGACGGTAGAGCACATCAGGGCTTTTTTTCCGTACCGGCCGGCAGCTGAAGCCTGCTTGACAGAACCGACAACCCCGGATGCAACCCCGGAATACCTCCAGATTCGCCCGATCATGGACAATTTCCGTGGAGGGAACAATCATTTCCGTCGGGAAGAAGGCACTGTCCAAATCCTCAACAATCCGCTTTGTAACCATGTGGGGCGCTCCGTCCAGGGGGATGATTGCCTTTAAGGTTCCGTCCGGGTTGTATTCGTGACGATAGAAGGAAGGAACGTACACACCGGGTATTTTTGATACTTCCCTCAGGAACCGTTCCTTGCTCCAGCTCTCTGCCTTAGCGCGGTCGTATAGCGACACAATTTCTACCGTACTCTCCTCTCCCTCGCCCAGGGAGAAAAAGTCAAAAAAGTCCGCCAGGGGCTCAGGGTTAAAGGTACAGACACCGCCACCAAACACAATGTTCTCAAGTCCCTGTCGCTCGCTGGCATGAAGCGGAACACCCGCCAGCAGCAGCATATTCAGGATATTGGAGTAAGACATTTCATACCCAATGGTAAAGGCAATCATGTCAAAGTTTTTTACAGGGTCCTGACTCTCCAGAGCCCACAGCGGGATGTTATGGGTGCGCATGGCTTTCTCCATGTCTCCCCAAGGAGCGAACACTCGCTCGCACCAAACTCCGTCCATCCGGTTCATAACGCCGTAAAGAATCCGCATTCCTACGTTGGACATGCCAATCTCATAAGTATCCGGGAAGCAGAACGCCACCCGGACCCGAACATTCTCTTTTTCTTTCCGAATCTCTCCCCACTCGCCGCCGGTGTAGCGAGCTGGCTTCTGTACTGTGGGGAGAATTCTCTGCTTCAGTTCAGTCATGTTGCTACCTCTTATTTCAGGGTAACGATATTGTACCCCTTCTTTCCCTTCTTTGCAAGGAAATTTTCCCTCATAATCGGAAGAAATGGGAAAACCAGTGCCGGAAGCCTCAGAACCAACGCCGCAAGGACAGCTGCAGAGGAGATCGCAACGGAGATTCCGTACTGAAACTCTCGTCCATACTTTCTGTACCTTTCGGGAAGAAGCTCCACAACGCACCCCACAGCCCGTCCTCCATCCAACGGGTAGACGGGAAGTATATTGTACGCCGATTGCAGTACACCACAGATGGCCACTCTGGGGGCCCACCGGGAAACCAGCAGCAGCAGGAGCCCACCCACAGGTCCGGCAAGCACGCAAAACAGCTCCCTGCCCGGGGACATGGAAGAGGTCTCTATGACCGCTCCCCACGCAATGATCCGAACCCCCAAAACGCTGGCTCCCATAGCTTTCACTGCCAGGTAATGACACAGCTCGTGAAATGCCGCGGCAAGCATTCCCGCTAAAATCCAGTTTAACGGCAGAATGAGAATTGCAATTGCTGCCAGTACACAGGCGATCCAATCAACCTTCATGGGTATCCAACCTCCGCCAGAATTCCCTGGCAGAACACTTCCACCGCTTCCAGAACCGATGTTCCCCCGCGCAGCTCCTGAGCAAAAGCTTCCGCTGCCAGAACAATCTTCTCCGCACTCCCAGACAGCAGAATCTTTGCAGCCGCCGTCCTCGCCTCCGGCCATAGACAGATCACCGCCGTAAACAAGAGTGTCAAATCTACAAACCAAAGCCAAATCTTATGGCTTTTTCCTGCTTGCGCTTTTCCGGCTCCATAATCAATCCGATACCCCATTTCATCACCTCTGACAATCCTATGCTATCAGAGCTTTTGGCATTCACCTAAACTGAAAAAGCCACCGGAATGGACTTGACATTATTCAAATTATTCATTATAATAGCAAGGCTATCGGGGTGTGGCGAAGCTTGGTATCGCGCTTGGTTCGGGTCCAAGAGGCCGCGGGTTCGAATCCCGCCACTCCGACCATAATTTTTGGGACCGCTTTTGCGGTCCCATTATTTTTGGGTAGGACCCAAGATACCGGCCCGACCAAACCGATGGTATCTATCGTGGGAGATTTGAAGGCATCAGGGAGCGTTTTCTGCAAATCGTTTCGCTATCTTCATGGAACGCTTCCGCGGCAATTGATTTGTTTGAAACCGTTGCACCCAATTGTCTCGCTCGGGCAGAAAGAATTCTGAATCCTTTCCTTTCAAGGGAATCCCATCCCCCTTCCGAAACGAATTCACCGGAAGAAGCTCAACTGCGTTTCCTCCTCCAGCCTGGTTAAGTAGGAGAAAATCTGTTCGTTGTGATGCCAGATTCCCCGTTTTTCACAGGTTGCATGAAATAGCTCCAAAAGTTCGCGATACCGTGGACTTGGAAGCTCATAGGCATTCCCATAGGTATCCTTGTATCGCTGCTTCAATCCCGGAAAATACCGGTCAAGCTTTTCATAGAAGTATTCCCGGTTCCCTTCCCGCAGAGTCAGGCCCATGCCGAAATGGATAATCCCCTTCACCCCAGCCTCCGTACAGGCATCCAAAAGCCCCAGGATGTTGTCCGGTGTGTCATTGATAAAAGGGAGGATTGGACAGAGCCATACCACCGTTGGGACCTCGGCATCCCGGAATTTCTTCAGGGCTTCCACACGCCGGGATGTTACGCACACATTGGGCTCGATAATATGGCAAAGGCCATCATCAATGGTCGTCAGGGTCATCTGAACCACAGCTTTTGTTTTGAAATGAATACTGCTCAGCAGATCCAGATCTCTCAATATTCTGTCTGATTTGGTCTGAATGGCGACACCGAAGCCGTATTTTTCAATTACCTCCAGTGCTTGTCTGGTCAGCCCCAGTTGGGATTCCAGCGGAATATATGGATCAGACATAGAACCCGTTCCGATCATGCAGGGTTTTCGCTTGGATCGCAAAGCTTGTTCCAGCAGGACTATAGCGTTTTCTTTGACCTCGATATCCTCAAAAGCATGCGTCATTTGATAGCATCGACTCCTGGAATCACAGTATATGCACCCATGCTGACAGCCACGATACAGGTTCATTCCATTGTGAGAAGAAAGGACCCCTTTCGCCTTTACAAAGTGCATCCCAGTATGTCCCTCCCAAAACTTATAGAATCAAAAAATCATAATTCCGGGAACCCTATGGGATCCCGGAATTATTTCAAAATTTCATTTCAGCGGATTACAAGCCTGTCACGGCCGTTTTGCTTCGCTTGGTACAGCGCTTTGTCCGATTCCTCATACAGCTGCGTGAATGTGGTATCCGCCTGAGAGATCGCCATGCCTACGGACACACCTGTACCTCCATCTGTACCTTTCAGGGTCAGGCTGACTTTGTCAAAGATCTGCTGCGCACGGGCACGAATCGCTGTTTCCGGTGTATTCGCTTCGAAACAGAGCGCTGCGGCAAACTCATCACCACCCATTCGGCAAGCACAGTCCTCTTTCCTCAAAGCCTGATTCAGTGCCTGAGCGACAAGAATGAGGAATTTGTCCCCGTTATGGTGTCCGTATGTATCGTTATACTCCTTGAATTTGTCGATGTCCATCATCAGCATCATCACTTTGGATTTCCCTTCCAGAAGCTTCAGTTCCACATCACTGCGGAATGCCGCGTGATTGAGAAGTCCTGTGAGAGAATCCCTGCGGTAGGTGTTTTCCCAGTGTTTCAGCCGGATCTGCGCCTTATTCTGCTCCTCATCCGCCATCATTTTCATGGAATAGGTTTTCGTAATATCCGCAATGATGATCTCCGAACGCTCACTACGGACTACTGAGTCATAATACACCCTTCCAAAACAAAATACGTAGATAACCGACCCATCTTTTCGGCGGACTTTGTGCTCCTGGAACACCAACGGACTCTTGGCAAGGCAGGAATTTGTATGACAAAGGTACTCCGTACGTTCCTCCTCCGGGATCAGGTCAGCCTGATAGATTGCATTATTACGAATATCCTCCGCTGAGTATCCGGTAAACTTCTCGAAGTTATCATCCACGCTCACAATTCGCATAAACGCATCCAGAATATAGCGACTGTACGGTACATTATGCACAAGATTGCTTGTCTCCGTCTCTTTCCCGGTAATCTCAGCCAGCTGAACTTGCACTGTCTTGGCTCCTTCTGTCGAGACAGAGTTCCGTTTTTCCTCCGGCGGATTCTCCTTAAGCATTCTGAGGAATTCGGATACAATATGCGGATCAAATTGGCTTCCGGCACATTTTTTCAATTCCGCTGTCGCATCGGAAACAGACATTGCGTGTCTGTACGAGCGGTTGTTGGTCATTGCGTCAAAGGCATCTACTACCGCAATTACTCTGGACAGGATTGGGATGCTCTCCCGGCTCAGTCCATCCGGGTATCCTTTTCCATCCCAACGTTCATGATGATGGCGAATCTCATCCGCAATTCCTCTGAGTTCGTTATTGCTGTTGGCGATTTCGTATCCCTTTTCCGTGTGAGACTGAAGAATTCTCCATTCCTCTTCAGAAAGCTTGCCCGGCTTATTCAGGATTTCCAAAGGGATTCCTATCTTGCCGATATCGTGCAGTAAGCAAAGCAGTGACAGATTGCTTTGCTGGCTGTCCGTCAATTCGATTCTTTTCCCCAGCTCCGCGCCCATCAACTGCGTGCGGCAAACATGGTGCTCCGTATCACTGTCGCATTCCTGGAGCGCCCGAATCAAGGATGTAAGCATCTCGGAGTGAATGGACTCCCGGTCGAGGAGCTTCTTTGCCCGCATGGACTTTGAAGCGACCTGAATTGCCTGAAGAATATCCGGAGACTTCTCAGAGGTAACGCAGACTGCATACTGCATCTTTCCGGTAAAACGTGTTTTTACCTCCTCCATGTATTCCTGCATTTCAGCTTCACCGCAGTGACCGCACAGTGCAATCAGATTGGCTTCCAGTCCACGGACATAGTAGGTCTGCTTCGGAAAGGACTGCCTCATTACATCCGCAAGCATCCGAATCTTCTGGTTCCCGGTCTGGTTGCCCATCGTGCTGTTAATCACCGACAGGCTGTTGATGTCGCAGATTGCAACACCTGTTGGAACGGGAAATCCGGTCTGGTTTCTGCCCGCAAACATCTGAAAGCTTTGCCAATCCTGAAATCCTGTCAGCAAGTCCGTTTCCAGTGCGGCATCCGAAAAGACAAACAGCTGCCCCAACCGTTGGCCCGCTTCATTTTTCAGACTGCGAATGTCGCAGCGCAGTGGTCTTTCTTCTCCGTCCTTTTTAACGTAGCACTGTAACGAAATACTATCGTCCTCTCTTGCGGAGTTTATGGGAAGATCGTAGCAGCCCAGAAAGTCCTCCAGAACGGAGCATTTTTCCGGCTGAATCTCTCCCAGAAGGTCATCAGCTCTTTTGTTGTGAAGAATCAGATTGTCATTATAGTCAAACAGGACAATTCCCTGTCCGATATTCTCAAAAATGCTGGTTTTCAGGCAGTTCAGCATACCGTGAGTAGAGTAGTCAAAGCAGCTCCAGTACAGAAGAAACGCTGTGAGACTGTATCCGCAAATGGAGTAATCCAACAGGCTGTATACCGTTTCTGTGGGCCAGAACAGGAACACACCGTTCACACCCACAATTGTCAGAATTCCGAAAATAACATAACGGTATTGCGCCCGGTATTCCTTTGGAATAATGCACATTTTCCGGGTCAGCATACCCAGAACCATTGCTACCATCGTATAGGTGAACACAAGGTGCGCCTTATACAGAGGCTGCATCTGGTAAGAATATTTTGCTATGACTGTATTTCTTGGAATATAATGGACCGCAATTTCCCGGAAGGGATTGATTGAAAAGATAATGATTTCAAACAGGGTATACAAACAGCAAAACCTGATAAAATTCTTTCCGATCTTCGTAAATCTGCCTTTCGTGAAATATACAGAAAAAGCAAGCAGACAGATCAGCATCAGATCAATGGTGACGAAATAAATGCTGGACATCACGGACATGCACAAATAGTTGTCGCTCAGGATGCTGATCAGATAGCTGATATCCACCACGGCTGCACCAACGCACGCAAACCCAAGAAACCGTCCGGCGGGCGTTTTCTTAAGAAAAGATTTCATCGCAAGAATTCCGTCGGCCAAAGCAATCAGGATGGAAATAATGATATAGCAGTCAAGAAACACGGCACTCAAATTGGTCATCCCCTTCTCAACGGCAGTTTTCCCGCAAATGTGATACTCAGTTCTTCATTACCATTTCAAAAAATGGGATAATGTCAAAGATTGTTTTTTATAGTATATCTCTTCCTGGTGATGATTTCAATATTTCCATAAAAATTTGTGAATTTTTTGAAATAACTGATTTACACCGTCCCCGGTTAATTTTTGTTAAGTGGAAATTCAGTATAGACTGAATAGAAATAATCTTTGAAACAGATGCAATATACCCGCACCATTTTGCGCCTATACAAGTGAAACCCTTTGTTATAAAATGAACATACAACTGGAGGTGATTCCTTGGAGGATCAGGATATCATTGCCTTGTTCTTCAAGCGGTCAGAGCAAGCGATTGAAGAAACAGACAAAAAGTACGGTGGGTACTGCTACAGCATTGCCTACAACATTCTTTCCAACCGGGAGGATTCGGAGGAAAGCGTCAGCGATACATATCTGGCGGCGTGGAATACGATTCCGCCCCGGCGTCCCAACTTTCTGAACGCTTTTCTTGCCAAAATGACCCGGCACATTTCCATTGACCGCTGGCGGAAGCGCAGCGCAAAAAAGCGGGGCGGTGGAGAAATCATTCTCGCACTTGATGAATTGGAAGAATGCGTGGACACACACAATGTGGAAACCGAGCTGGCGAAAAAGGAATTGACACGGATTCTCAATGCGTTCCTTTCTTCCCTGCCGGAGACAGAACGGAATGTGTTTCTGTGCCGGTACTGGTATCTGGATTCCATCCAGACCATTTCTGAGGTTTCCGGTTTCAGCCAGAGCAAGGTGACTTCCATGCTCCATCGGCTGCGTGGAAAACTGCGGAAAAAGCTCAGTGAGGAGGGATATGTATGAAAGCAATGGATTTGCTGGTTGGCTTTGGAAGCGTAAAGGATTCGTATGTGATCAGTGCGGAGGAATTCCGTCAGGGGAAGAAGGAAGCACAGATTAAGCGCCTGTCCACGCGGAAGATGTGGTTGATCGCTGCAGTGATTGCGTTGATGCTCCTGCTGGTGGGCTGCGCAGTTATCTATGTCCTGAGAATGCAGGATATGAAGGTGGGTGAATACAGCTTCTATGTTCCCACGGAGTATGACGAGAACCGCAATGTAATTCCAGTAGAAACTCAGGAACCGATTACATTGCTTTCTTTGCAAGGCACAAACATGGAAGCACTTGCTGAATGGTTAGCTTTTACAAATTCATACGATCAGGATGGAACGATTTTAATCGAAGCAGATGGGACAGGAAGCGAATG
>CALYTB010000005.1 GCA_945486035.1 uncultured Clostridia bacterium | reverse complement strand
GTTGTAACGTAACCTTAGGAGGCGAACGCTCTATCCTGCTGAGCTACGGGCGCATATTATGAAATTTAGGTAAATTGGGCTTCAATGGCTTATCCCTTACATTTTCCCGAAAAGGCACCAAAGGGTACCAAACAGGGTGCCATATTGCCGGAAGCCTCGATACAAGGTCGCGAAATCGGCATTTTCCTCGCGTTTTCGCAGTATTCCTCGTCTATCAAGCGGATAGAGCAAGACCTTAGGAGGCGGACCCTATATCCTGGTGAGGTACGGGGGCATGTGGAATGAGCTGCCCAGCAGGACGGGATACATTGTAACGAATTTTTTCGCTGCTGTCAAGAAATTGCGGCACATTTTTTGACCCTGGCGGAATATACTGTTCTGGATTATTTGTTAGGGGGTGGGGAAATGTGTCAGAATGGGGAACCGGGAATGGATTTGGATGACCTGATTTTTGATGAGTATGACGGTGGGCCAAGTGAGCGGTGATTTCTCTTTGACAAACTGCCGAACATCAGGTATGATAAATAAAACGTTTCCGACCGACGAAAGACACATACGGGGGACATCATGAGATCATTCTATTTTCTGCGTCACGCCGAACCGGATTTCCCGGAGGGGAAACCCATGTGCCTGGGAACAGAGGAGCTTGGCCTGAGTGTCATGGGTGTTCAGCAGGCCTATGAAACGGCAGCACTGTTTTTGGGGATGGAGGTTTCCGTGTTTTCCAGTCCAAGTAAGCAGGCCGTGGAAACAGCCAGTCAATTCGGCAAAATCATTGCCATTTTGGACGGACTGCGGGAGCGGGATATGGGGATATTTGACGGGAAAACCTATGCGCAGATTCAAAGCCGATACCCGGATTTATACGACCTCTCCCGCAGAAGAAGGATGCTGGTGCCGCCGGGTGGGGAGAGTCTGGAGGCTGCGAAGGAGCGGTTCTCCGAAGCGGTTGAGCTGATTCGGTTAGGTTGTCGGGGAGATGCCGTCATTGTAACCCACCGTGATGTGATGGAGCTCTTTCTTGGCGTTCCCGCACCGGAATATGCAGGTTTTCTCCAGGTGGAGGTTGTCGAGCATTCTGAGGAAGCGGAGCGTTACCGGGTTGTACGGAGAATTGAAACCCGGGCGGATAAAGACAGTCTATGGTGGTTTCGGAAATAGAAAAACGAAAGGAAGTGTATTCTTGTGGAGGATCCCAGAAAGCAAGCTTATGAAAAACGCGGCAGCATCCTTGTGAAGCATTTGCGGCAGCGCCATTTTGAGGCGTATTACTGCCCGGATTCCGCTTCCGCCCTGGAAAAAGCCTTGGAGCTGATTCCCAAAGGCGCCAGCGTAGGCTGGGGCGGTGCCATGTCGGCGCAGCAGATCGGACTGATTGACGCGGTTCGTCAGGGAGAGTACCGGGCAATCGACAGGGAAAAAGTAGAAACACCCGCGCAGCGGGAGCAGCTGATGCGTACGTGCCTGTCCGCAGATGTGTTCCTCTGCGGGGCCAACGCTCTGAGCATGGATGGCCAGATGGTGAACATTGACGGAAACGGAAACCGGGTGGCAGCCATTGTATACGGGCCGGAATCGGTAATCGTTGTCGCGGGAATGAACAAGGTGATGGATTCGCTGGAGGCTGCGGTGACAAGAGCCAGAACCGTGGCGGCGCCCATGAACAAACAGCGCTTTGGCGCGGTGACAGGCTGCGCGGAAACTGGCGTTTGTGTGGACTGCAAGGCGGAGGGCTGCATCTGCAACCAGATTCTGATCACCAGAAACTGCCGCCCCGCGGGGAGAATCAAGTTCGTTCTTGTAGGGGAAGATCTCGGACTATAATAGGGCACCGCTAAAAACTCCTGTTTTGGGTTTGGGGCGGATCTTTTGCTCCAACAACGCGTATCGTAAAGTCCAGAATACAACAAGTATTCCGAACTTTCCGATCCTTTTACTGGAACAAAATCTCTCGCCCAAAACACCAAAAAGTAGTTTTTTAGAGGTTGCCAATCAATGATTCAATCGGGGAAAGACGCATGATACAGCTTCGAAGCATCCTTCGTAAGTACAGGGATATTCTTCTTTATCTTGTTTTTGGGGTACTCACAACCATCGTCAATTATCTGGTTTATTTTCCTTGCTGCGCGGTAGGGCTTCCCGCTGCCGTGAGCAATGCAATCGCGTGGGTGGTGAGTGTCCTGTTCGCTTATCTGACCAACAAGCCGTTTGTCTTTGGAAGTATGGATTGGTCCTTAAAAACCGTATTTCCGGAGGCATGCAAGTTCTTCGGATGCCGGGTTGGTTCCGGCGTTCTGGAAACGGGAATCCTGTTTGTGACGGTGGATTTGCTCCACTGGAGCAGTGGGCTTTGGAAGATTGTCACCAGCATTCTTGTGGTGGTTCTCAATTACATTGGCAGCAAGCTGCTGGTTTTTCGGAAAAAGGCATGAGCCAATGGCTGATATGGATATCAGGAATCCGCGGACTCCCAGTGGGGAGCCGCGGATTTTGGGCTGTCAGGACAGGTATTGCTTCAGATAGAGGATGGCCTGACGGTAGCCGTCCAGGCCCTGACCCTTGATGGTTTTGATACAGGCGAGTCCCGGATAGGAGATCTGGCGGAAGGGCTCTCTGGCATCCACATCGGAGATGTGAACCTCTACCGCGGGAATGGACACCGCCTTCAGCGCATCCAGAATCGCAACACTGGTATGGGTGTAGGCGGCGGGATTGATGACGATTCCGTCCACTTTGCCGTAGGCCTCCTGGATTTTATCTACCAGACAGCCCTCGTGATTGGATTGGTATTGTTCCAGCTCAAGCCCTTCTTCCCGGGCGGTTTCTTCCAGCAGGTTCAGAAGGTCGGAAAAGGTGCTTTTTCCGTAGATTCCGGGCTCACGAATGCCCAGCATATTCAAATTCGGTCCGTTGAGAACAAGAAATTTCATTCGGATTCCTCCCAATAGCGGATGATTGCTGCGACGGTTTCCTCGGGGCTGCCGTTATTGTCGATGGAAGTGTCTGAAAACGCGGCATACAGGGGCTCCCGTCGGGCATAGAGGTCGGTCAGACGGTTTGCCTGGGAAAGGGGACGGCCGTCAGTGGGAAGCATCTCCAGATCCCGCTTCAGCCAGATCACCTTCCCGTTCTGGCGCAGCAGAGGCAGGTTTTCCGGTCGGGTGACACAGCCGCCTCCGGTGGAAACAATCCGTGCGGATTGCTTGCAGAGCTCACCCAGGGCCCGGGTTTCCAGGGTGCGAAAGGCTTCCTCGGATTCCCGGGAGAAGATTTCAGGAATGGTTTTTCCGGCGAGGCGGCATACCAGGTCATCGGAATCCAACGCAATCCGTCCGGTTTTCTGGGCCAGAAGCGCGGCGATTGTGGATTTGCCGCAGCCGGGCATTCCGATGAGAATGATATTTTGCATCTGACGGGAAAGATGCTGATAGATCGGCTCCATGACATCGTCCGAAATAGGGCTTCCGGTGAAGCATTCGGCAGCTTCCTTGGCCTGTGCAACCAGCATCCAAAGGCCGTTGGCACAGGGGATTGACAGATGCTGGGCATCCAGCAGCAGCTTCGTTTTCGCGGGGTTATAAATCACATCCAGGACACATTCCAGAGCCGGAAAATCTTCCGCCTCCACGGCAGCTACACCGGTAGCGGGGTACATTCCCAGGGGAGTCGCATTGACCAATATGGCAGCATCCTTGTGCAGATCCAGATTGCTGTAGTTGTTTTTGCCGGAACGGGAAACCACAATGACCTGCGCTCCCAATTCCTGAAGGACTGCCACAGCGGTGTTGGAGGCACCTCCGCTGCCGAGAACCAGTGCTTTTTTGCCGGAAACCGCAATCCCCGTGCGCAGCACCAGGGACCGAAATCCAAAGTAATCGGTATTGTGGCCATAAAGAGAGCCGTCGGCTCTTCGCACTACGGTGTTCACCGCGCCCAACCGCCGAGCCACAGGGGAAAGCTCATCCAGAAAGGGAATCACATCTTTTTTATAGGGAATTGTCACGTTGATTCCGGTGAAATCTCCGAAACGGAGGAAGGCTTCCAGCTCCTCGGGTTCCTTCTCAAAAAGCGTGTAATCGTAGGTACCCAACATGCCGTGAATTTGGGGGGAGTAGCTGTGGCCCAGCTTTCTTCCCAGCAAACCGCATTTCATCAAACCACCTCGGTATAGCTTCCCAGATATTTGAATTCCTCGCACAGCTCATCCAGCTCGCACATGAGCTGTACAAATTCTTCGGAGTAGATGGAGGTCTCCAGGTCAAAATAGAACATAAATTCGAACTCCCGGTCGGGAATGGGACGGGATTCCAGCTTGGTGACATTGATGCCCAGGGTATACATCCGCGCCAAAACCTTGTACAGCGCACCGGGACGGTGATTCAGGATCATCATGATGCTGGTTTTATCGGAACCGGGATAGATTTCCAGGTTCTTGCTGATGCAGATGAAACGGGTACGATTGTTGCCTTTATCCTGAACACAGGAGGCGATGTTTTCCAGCCCGTAGAGCTCGGCACAGGCTCTGCTGGAGAGGGCAGCCACATCGGTTCGATCCGAGGTCGCGACCATCTCTGCCGCCAGAGCCGTATTGGCCACGGGGACGATATTCACTCCGGCCAGGCTCTGGAGGAATTCGCCGCATTGATTCAGCGCCTGCTCGTGGGAATAGATTTCCTTAACCTGGCTGAGCTTGACGCCCGGCTTTACCAGCAGATTGTGATCGACCTTCAGCCGGAAGGTGCGGACAATGGAGAAATTATTGGAAATCATTAGGTCGTACACTTTTTTGACCGAGCCGGCTGTGGAATTCTCAATGGGGAGAATTCCGTACTGACAGAGCCCCTGGTCAATGGCGGTAAACACGGATTCAAAGTTCTTAAAATACATGATGAAAGGATTCTTGAAAATCTTTTCACAGGCAATCTGAGAGTAGGCACCCTCCACACCCTGACAGGCTACCATGGGGGACTGGGGGAAGAGCTTTGGCGTATTCTCAATGGCATCCTTGATGGAGTGGTACAGGGGGCTCTGCTCACCGCTGCGTTTGCTCTGGTAGCTGCGGCTCAGCTCAAACAGCATGGAATAAAGAACCCTGGTATAGTTCTCCATTTCCGGGCCTGCTTTCTGGGATACGTCCTTCAGCTTCTCCCGTTCCCGGGAGGGAACCAGAATGGGAAGTCCGTGTTCCTTTTTGTAATCGGCGATCTGGGCGGCGACATTCATTCTCTGACAGAAAAGACGGACAAGCTCGTCATCAATGACATCAATCTGTCCGCGAAGCTCCTGGATATCCATGTTTATTTCCTCCTGTCTGTCTGGGTGTTTCCCAGAATCAAATCAAATATGGCAATGGCTGCCGCGGCTTCCACCACGGGGACAGCTCTGGGAACGATGCAGGGATCATGCCGTCCCCTAACGGAAAGCTCCTGAATCTGGGATTGGCTTAGGCTGACACTTTGCTGAGGCCGGGAGATGGAGGGGGTAGGCTTGAAGGCTGCCTGGAAGATGACCGGCGTTCCGGTGGTGATTCCGCCAAGGATTCCGCCGGAATGATTGGTCAGGGTGCGGACCGTACCGTTTTCTACGGTAAAGGCATCGTTGCACTGGCTGCCACGCATGTAGGCACAGGCATATCCCGCCCCAAAATCCACGGATTTCACGGCGGGAATGCCGTAGACAATCTGGGCAATTCTACTTTCCACGCCGCCGAACATGGGTTCTCCCAACCCGGCAGGCAGAGCGGTGATGAAGCATTCAACGATACCGCCCACGCTGTCGCCTTCGGTACGAGCCTGGGCGATTTTGGCGCGCATCCGTTCTCCGGAGGCGGGGGAGAACACGGGAAAATCCTTTCCGATCAGATCCAGTTGGGGATGAAGAGGGTCCAGATCTATGTCATCGGTTTCTCCTGCAATGGATGCAATCCGGGCGCCGATTCGGATACCGCGTTCTTCCAGCCATTGCTTGCATAGGCCGCCAGCGATGCACAGCGGGGCGGTAAGCCGCCCGGAGAAGTGGCCGCCTCCCGCGTAGTCCTGGAACCCGCCGTATTTGATCTGGGCGGTGTAGTCCGCGTGGCCTGGACGGGGGCAGTCTCTAAGATTTGCGTAATCTCCTGAGCGGGTGTTTCGGTTGCGGATCACCGCCGCAATGGGAGCGCCGCAGGTAAAGCCGTCCAGTATTCCACCCAGAAATTCGGGGGAGTCCTCCTCCCGGCGGGGGGTGGAGTAGTCATTTTGGCCCGGTGCCCGGCGGTTGAGGAATTCCTGCAATCGCTGCGTATCCACCGGAAGCCCGGCGGGGATTCCGTCCAGCACCATACCAATGGCAGGACTGTGGGACTGTCCAAAAATGGACAGTTTTAAATTTTCACCGTAGGTACTGCTCATAGTTTCCTCCCAATCGGCGGTATTCCTCCCAGAAGCGGGGGTAGGATTTGCTGACGCATTCCGCACCCAGTATGGTTACAGGGCCGGAAGAGACACTGGCGGCAATGGCGGCGGACATGGCGATGCGGTGATCGTTGCAGCTGTTTATGACACCGCCGGTCAGTCTGGATGGGTGTATGGTCAGGGTGTTTTCGTCCGCCTGTGCCTGACCTCCCAGGCCTTCCAGCATGGCAATTACGGAGGCTACCCGGTCGGATTCCTTCAGGCGAAGCCTTCGGATATCGGTGAATACGGCGCCATGGTTACAGGCGGCCACCACGGACAGAATGGGCACCAGATCCGGAATATCCGCTGCGGAAATGACGGGGGCGCTGCGGCGCAGCAGGGGAAGAAGCGCTCCAACAGCCCGATCCCCCTGAGGTGAATCCGGGGCCAGTCCCTGAAGGTCCAAGCGGCTTCCCAGCGCATTGGCTGCGAGAAAGAACGCTCCGTTGCTCCAATCTCCCTCTACGTTGACCGTACCGGGGGAATGAAACCGCTTTGTACCGGGATGCTCCGGGTCGGCACCGAAAAGGGAAATGGCGGCTTTGGTCATCTCGATATAGGGCTTTGATTCCACTTTCCCGGTGATTTCCAATTGGCTTTCCCTATCCAGCAGGGATAGGGAAAGCAGCAGACCGGTGATATACTGGCTGGAAACACCGCCGTCAATGCGGTAGATTCCGGGACGGAGCTTCCCTGTGCAGCGAATGGTGTCCGATGTGGGGCGGGTCAGGGCACAGCCCATCCGTTCCATTTCCTCCCAGAGCGGGGAAAGGGGGCGCTGGGGAAGCCGGCCCTCCATGGAAAAGACAGTGTCCACACCCAAGGCCGCTGCCACAGGCAGAAGAAAGCGGAGGGTGGAGCCGCTTTCCCTGCAATTCAGAACCGCCTGCTTGGGTGCGGTATCCATAGGGAAAACGGCATATCCCGCATCGGTACGAACGATACCGGCACCCAGGGCGGCAAGACAGTCTGCGGTCGCTTCAATATCCCGGTTTGTCTCGGAACAGAGTAGTTGCGTGGGACGGTCGGAGAAGGCGGCGCAGATCAGAAGGCGATGGGCTTGGGATTTCGAGGGAATTATATTCAGTTCTCCGCTCAGACGGTGGGGGTGGATGGTAATGTCCATAATTATAAACCTGCCTGAATAAAGGATTCCAGCTGATCGATGGGAGTGGGGACAATGGAGCAGTCACCAATGGCGTTTGGCAGAATTAAACTGACCTGATCCGCAGAGCGTTTTTTGTCGGAAAGGGCGTAGAAAAGAATATCCTCGGCAGATTCTTCGGTAGAGATGGGAAGTCCGAATTGCTGTAAGATGGCAAGAATCCGGGGTGTGTCCACACAGCGGCAGGCGCGGCTTACAATGGCGATGCCAATGGAAACGGATTTGCCATGGGAGAGAGTGAAATTGCTCTTGGCTTCCACACCGTGGCCGATGGTATGTCCCAGATTCAGCTTCATTCTCGCGCCGGTGTCAAACTCATCCTCCATGACCACATCCCGCTTCAGCTCTACACAGCGGGTAATGACATATTCCCGGTCAAAACACAGACCCTTTTGCTCCAGGTGGGAGAAAAGAACGGGATCGTACAAAATGCCGTACTTGATAACCTCGGCACAGCCATCCCGAAAAACTTCTGCAGGGAGGGTGTTCAGTGTGTCTATGTCACACAGCACCATACTGGGCTGGCAAAAGGCACCTGCCAGGTTTTTCCCGGAAGGAAGGTCAATGGCATTTTTTCCGCCCACGGAGGAGTCCACAGCCGCCAGTAGGGTGGTGGGGACCTGAATGAACCGGATTCCCCGAAGATACGTGGCAGCCGCGAAGCCTGCCAAATCACCGGTGACACCGCCGCCCAGGGCAACGATCAGATCCGAGCGGGTTAAACGGTTTTCCGCCAGGAAATTCAAAAGCTGCAAATAGGTTTGGGCGTTTTTACGCTCTTCTCCCGCGGGAAAAACATAGGAAACAACGCAGAATCCGGCAGCTGCCAGACTGTCAGTTACGACTTGTCCGTAAAGAGGAAAAACGGTGGTTTCGCTGACAACGCAGACCTTCCGTGCTTTCCCCAGCTTTCCGGCCAAGGTGCCCAGCCGGGGGAGAAGGCCTTTTCCGATCAGAATATCATATTGCCTGGAAGCGCGCACAGTAACCGTGTTCATCCGTCCACCTCTTCTTTTCTGCGTTTGCCCTCCTCCAGAAGCGTGACCAATCCGTCAGCATCCTCCCGGCGGATGGCATCTTCATAGGCGCGCAGGCTTTCGATATAGAATGCGAGCTCCCGAAGAAGGTTTTCACGGTTTTCCAGGAACAGCTCCGCCCACATCCGGGGATTCAGCCAGGCGACCCGGGTCAGGTCCTTATAGCTTCCCGCGGAGAAGCCCTTGTGTTCCAGAGCAGTGGGGGATTTGATGAAGGCGTTGCTGAGAATATGGGGCATCTGGGAGGTAAAAGCGATCATCCGGTCGTGATCCTGAGCAGTGGTAACGGAGTAAGACCCGAATTCGCAGGGAGCGAGCGCTTCCTTTGCCCGTTCAAGTAGTTCCATGTCGTCAAACACCGGGGGTACCAGCACCATGGGGGCACCACGGAACAGGCTTGCCCGACTGTACTTAAACCCGGAAAAATGGGAACCGGCCATGGGATGGCCGCCTACAAAGGTAAAGCCGTAGCGCTGCGCCAGGGGGAAGCAGCGGCGGCATATTTCCTCCTTGACACCGCAGCAGTCAATCACCAGGGCATCCCGGGATACCAGATGGGCATGCTCCTCCAGCCAGCTGGCACTGCCGTCGGGATAGATTGCAAGCAGAATCAGATCACAGGAGGGGATAACCTCTTCACTGAGCTTCCCGTCCACAGCCCCCGCAAGCATGGCAAAGGACAAAATGGATGCGTCCCGTTCCTGGGCATAGACAGTGTGCCCGGCGATGGTATAGGCTCTGGCGAGGGAGCCGCCAATAAGCCCCAGACCTAGAATACCGACCTTCATACGATGGCCTCACGGATTTTCTGGACACGGTGATTCAGCTCGTCGAACTGGGCGGGTGTCAGAGACTGAGCGCCGTCGCACAGGGCGCAGGAGGGATTGTTGTGCACCTCAACCATAATTCCGTCCGCTCCGGCAGCAGCTGCCGCCATTGCCATGGGAGGCACCAGCCGGGATTTGCCGGTGGCGTGGCTTGGATCCACCACAACGGGAAGATGGCTCAGTTCATGCAGCACCGAGACAGCGGAAAGATCCAGCGTGTTGCGGGTATAGGTTTCGAAGGTGCGGATGCCCCGCTCACAGAGAATTACGTTTTCGTTTCCTTCGCTCATGATGTATTCCGCACTCATGAGAAGCTCCTGAAGGGTATTTGCCAAGCCCCGCTTGAGAAGAATGGGCTTGTTGGTTTTTCCCAATTCCTTCAGAAGGTCAAAATTCTGCATGTTTCTCGCGCCTACCTGGATGATATCCACGTCTGCAAAGAGATCCAGGGCGGAGATGTTCATGATTTCGGTTACAATGGGCAGACCGGTTGCTTCCTTGGCTTTGAGCAGCAGCTGAATTCCCGCCTCTTTCATGCCCTGGAAGGCATAGGGAGAGGTGCGCGGCTTAAAGGCACCGCCGCGGAGAATGTTGGCGCCGGATTCCTTAACGGCCTGGGCAACCTCAATGATCTGCTCCTCGGATTCCACGGAGCAGGGACCTGCGATCATGGCAAAGTATCCGCCGCCGATTTTCACGTTTCCCACCTGAATGATGGAATCGTTGGGGTGGAACTTGCGGTTGGCCTGCTTAAAGGGTTCGGACACTCTTTTTACAGAGGATACAATCTCCAGACTACTGAGAAGCTCCATATCCACGCGGCTGGTGTCGCCGATGAGGCCGAGGACCGTCATTTCGGCACCCTTGGAGACATGCACATCCAGGTTCATGTGCTTGAGCCAGCTGACCAGGTGGGCAGTTTGTTCCTCAGTTGTTCCGTTTTTCAGTATTGCGATCATGTTTCCATCTCCTAACAAAAATCGCGCCGCACGAGCAATTCGTGCGGCGCGTAGTCTCAACGCGGTTACTTACAATCCCTTTTTGCAGCACAAATCGCTATTACCTTTTTCCGGGAAAAAAGTAATAGTAGCTAAAGTAAAACTGTGCGGCGACGTTCAGGGTTGTCATTGGGTAGCCTCCAAGTTTCCAAGCTACGGACATTATACCACGTACGGTGGAGTAATGCAAGAGGAAAAATCGACATTCGGTCTGAAAAAATCCTGCCTAATTATACGGGCTTGGGCAGCAGCGTTGCCAGAACGCCGCAGCACGCGGCAAACGCGAAACGGGTATCCGTTCGGATATCTGCCGGGAGGCGACTATAGAGGCGATGCTGAACCCGGATTGTGTCCATGACCCTCTGGCCCGAAGCGGCAGCCGGAAGGGGATTCTGGGACAGAAAAGCAAGAAAATAGCGCTGCAGCATGGCTTCATAGGCCCTGTGCTCCTCCAGCCGGGTAGGGAAGCTGTCGTTATGGGCGGAGGTGAAGGAATCGGTGGTATAATGAATCAGCTTTCCGATGGAATAGTAATCCAGAAGACGAAGACGGGAGCGGTTTTCAAGACGTCGGGACAGACGGCACATATAGCTGCGCGCGTTTCTGTAATTATGGCCGCGGAGCCATTGGAATTTCAGGGAACCTTTCAGATATGTAGCCGGATTCCGGTCTGGTTCGACACAGCCAATCAGAAAGGCACAGACATAGCTTTTGGGAATGTCGGTCATGTACTCCCGGGCCAGGTATTCCCCAAGAAGCTTGTGACTTTTTCTTCGCATAGCTTGCTCCTCTCAGGAAGAATTCACTGACAATAGGATAACACATAAACCGGTGAAAAGTGTGAACAAGGGGATAAAACCGTGTTTTTCCAAGAGAGAACCCACAGATGCGGCAGGGGATTTGGTCGATATGACGAAAACCCGGAGAAGTGACGGAACACTTCTCCGGGTTTTCGCGTTATTGGACAATTGAGAACGCGGTGGTTGCAACATACTTCCCGTTGAAATAGATGCTGACGGTGTAATCCCCCGGCTGCGTGGGAACGGTGGGAATATCCAGTTCTCCCGACTGGGTATCATAATGAACCCAGAGGTCATGCCAGTCATCCTCTGTTTCAGAAATGAGCTTCGCGTCCACATTCCCATCGGCGTTTCGAATGACGAACATAATGGAAATGGGATCCTCGGGAATGAAAAAGCGTGCCGAGCAGCTGAGCAATACGGAAATATTGTCTCCGACGGAGAACTGGGTGGTATAATCCTCCTCCCGGATGTCTGCTTTTGTCCAGTTATTCTTTTCCGGTGTGCGTAGGAGCCTGGCAGTGACTTTGTCCGGTTCGAAGGAATGGTCGGTGTACGGTTCCGCCTCGGGACAGTCATAGGTCTGGATGTTATTGAAAATGGAGGTGGAGTCCGCGGCCTGGATTTCGAAGCGGTACTGCGTACCTGGAATTCTTGGGGAGATTTCCGCGGAACTGTCGCTTTTTACCTTGACCACGCTCTTGGTATTGCTGCCATCCAGACTGTACATCAGAAGCCACCCGCCCTTGGGAGACTCTCCCCGGAAGCTCCAGTTTACCGTAAGCTTGTCGGTATCGTCCTCATCCACCTTCAGGGAGGTGATGGTGATGGGATTGGCGGTGACACTGGTACGAACCGGCTGGGTCATCCCCTCCGCGGTGACCTCCACATAGCAGGAGCGGGCAGGATCAATCCCGGAGAAAACGGCTTTGTTTTCCGTGGTCTCCAGAACCTGTTCGTAGCCGCCCTCGCAGAAGCAGCGGACAGTCCAGCGATTCACGGTGGTATTTGCCGGTGTGTCCCAGCGAGCGGTCATTTCTTCTCCGTCGAAGGAGGAAATGGTCAGATTCTGAGCCATAATCAGCCTGGAAGCCGTAAATTCCAGACCGGTCTGGCCGGTGACATACATTTCCTCCGAAGGCGAGAGCAGGAAGGTATAGAGCTTCGAAACCGTCAGATCCTTAACGGTAACCGCATGGCCGGTAAAACGCTGAGATTTCTCCTCTTCTCCCTCTGCTGTGTAGGTTACAATCCATTCCTCAGGCTCCGGACCGTCGACGGTAAAGGTCAGCATGACGGAACCGTCCTCGGAGCCGGTAATCCCGGAGAAGGATACGATCTCCGTCTTGGATTCTGTGTTGAACACATCGGAGGTTTTTCCGATCAGCTTATGGAACCCCTCAATTTCCAGGTGGATTCGATACTGAGAATTGGGAAGAAGATTGGTAAACTCAGCCCTGCCGTTTGACAGCTTCTGCCGTTGTGTATTTCCGTAGGTGTCCGTACAGGTAACGTCCAGAAGACCTTCCTCCACCGATGTATCCACAAGAACCGTAAGCTGGCTGTACATTCCCTCCACACGCAGACTATTGATCCGCTGAAGATAGTAGTTTTCATAGTAATAGTATCCGCCGGCTCCCAGTAAGGCAAATACAAGAATAAGTACAATTGGAATAATCCAGCCCTTGCCTTTGGAAGTGTGGCGCCGCCTGGATTCGTCCGAATGACCGGAAAGCACCCGGACCACATCGTCCTCCTCGTCCTCCTCGTCCTCTGATGAAGGGTTACCGTAATCGTCCAGATTCAAATCACTGAGAAACTCCTCAAGGGAAGGCTCCGAGTCTGCGGAAGCATCCGGCTGCATGGGGGTTCCGGGAACATCGGGTATTCTCTTGGTTTCAAAAGAAACGGACGGAACGGCCCTGCTCTGGCCTGCCGTAGGAATCGCCCGGGTATCAGAGAGGGAGTCAGCCTGGGAAGCCGCGGAAAGAATGGCCTCCTTTTCGACTGAGGAGAAGACCAGCGTATTGCTTCCGGATTCCTCTGAGGAAGCGGGGGTATATGTCGGAGTCTCTTCCTCACAGGCAGATAAAGCCTTTGCCATTTCTTCGGGATTCTGCCAGCGTTGGGAGGGCTCGGGTGAAATGGCTTTGCGAATGATTTCCACCAGGGCTTCGCTTGCTTCGGGAGGAGCGGCAAAGGGACCTTCGGAAGGTGGAAGCATGCCGTGGCTGCATACCTGGTAAAGGATCAGGCCAAGGGAATAGGTGTCCACTGTGCCGTCCAGGGTATGCATCGCATCCTGGGTTTCGGGAGGGGCATAAACGGACTGATACTTTCCGGGAAGGGGAGTATAGGCCAGCGTGTCCAATTTCAGAAATCCAACATCGCCGATGCAATATGTATTCTGTTCGGAAAGGTAAATGTTGGTGGGCTTCAGGGCAGCATAGAGAAATCCTGCCTTCCTGCACGCGCTCAGCGCAGCACACAGCTCCCGGCCCAGCTTGACTGCATCCCGGCCGGATACAAGCTCCCTTCGAATAAGCTTATCCAGAGAACGCTTATAAGATCCCAGCAGATAGATCTGATATCCGGGCAGATTCCCTTCCGCCGGAACGGTCTGCCAGCCTTCAAAAGGGAGAAAACCATCCCCTTCGGAAAGCATCCGAAGGGTTTGCGCCTCGGCACAGATGCCGTCTGCCTGCTCCTTGAAATAGGCCAAAGCAGCATCGGTGTTTTCACAGGCGCCGGTCAGCACAAGCGCATCCAGTTGCTTTGGGGATGCGGGGACAGAAACCACCTTGACGATGTACTTATTATCGGAGTTTTTCTTCATTGCGGGGTAGCAGCGAACACCCTGGTGGCTGCTTACGGGGGCACCCATAACGAATCCGTCCAGCAATGGGGAAATGAGTTTCGGTTCAGACAAGATAGAACGCCTCCTTTAACCCGTATATCATAATGTAGAAATGGAAAAAAAGCAATATCTTTGTGGTTGTTTTATATCGAAAAGAATGGTATAATACCAAGGTAACGGTTTATCCGGATCATCTTGCCGGGAGGAGAACTATGAACAAGATTGTTTGCGATATCTGCGGCACCGTTTATCCGGACACGGCGGAATGCTGCCCTATCTGCGGAAGTCCCAAGGAGTATAGCCAGAACAGTCAGGAGGATATTCCGCATCAGATGCCCAAATATGTGCCGGAACACCGAAAAAAAAGCAACATTTTCGCTGCCGCGCAGAAAAAGTTTCAAATGGATTTCTACGATTCGGACGACGATGAAGAGGAAGACGATGAGGAGAAAATGATCCGGGAGGAATTCCCCGATATTCCTTCCGAGCATCAGGAAACCAGAGTACATGTGATGATTGTTGCTGCGCTGACAGTTTTGATTGCGTTGCTTCTGCTGGGATCAGGATACCTTTTCTTCCGATACGAATTGCCGAGTCATCGGATTCGTACCCCGGAAACGGAAGAACCTACTGTGAGTATACCCCATGAGCCGGAAACGGAAACCACCCAGATTCCTACGGTGCCTTGCAGCAGTATTGTACTCACAGCGGGAGCGCCAACGCTGACCAGGCAAGGGCAATTCTGGCTGTTGCATGTTCTGGTGATGCCGGAGGATACAACCGATGAACTGACCTATCTATCCGCGGACGAAACCGTGGTGACGGTTACCCCGGAGGGAAGACTGTGCGCGGTTGGCACTGGGGAAACCAGCGTGACCATCACCTGCGGTAAGGAACGGATTATCTGTCCGGTGACGGTGTCCATTGAAGTCACAGAAGAAACGGAAGCATCCGCTGAAACAGAACCGACAGCAGCGGAACAGGAAACGGCTCCTTCTGAACCGGAAGAAACCAGCCCCTCCCAGCAGTCGAAGGAAGTGACGCTGAAGCTGAAGAAAACAGATATCACTTTTTCGAAAAAGGGCGTTTCCTATCAGCTGGAGCTGGATTGTGACCTTTCCCCTGAGGAGGTGACCTGGATTTCGATGGATTCGAAGGTCGCCATCTGTCATGATGGACTTATCACTGTGGTTGGCCCCGGTACTACGAAAATTGTTGCGCAGTACGGAGATCAGAAGGTTTCCTGTATTGTTCGGTGCAAATTCAAGTAAACAAGAAAGACAGCGCAAAAGCAGACATCTTTTGCGCTGTCTTTCTTGTTTTGTAAGGGTGGGATTACTCCCCCTCCACAAGGGCATGTCTGCGAAAAAGGAAGGAGATGCACCACAGACCTGCAAGCCCTACGATTGTATAAACAATCCGGCTGATTAAAGAGCCCTGCCCTCCAAAAAGCCATGCAACAAGGTCAAATCGGAAAATACCGACAAGTCCCCAGTTCAAGCAGCCGATTACGGACAAAATCATCGCAATGGTATCCATATTGTTACCTCCGTTTCTTCCTTTGGATGTCCCTAGCATGCCCGAAACAGAGGAAAATATGCGAACTCGTTTTTTTGGATTGCAAATAACGGGATAATTCGATATAATGGGAGCAGAAAGTTTCGGGAGGACAAAATGATGACGACATTATATGAAGGCGCGTTCGCCAAACTGAATCTGACCCTGGATGTCCTCGGCAAGCGGCCTGATGGATATCACGATCTGAAAAGTGTCATGCAGACAGTGTCCATTCGGGATGATGTGGAAATCGACATCGGTACCGGTAAACCCTGGACACTGGAATGCAGCATGGAGGGCATTCCCACAGATGAGCGGAATCTTGCCTGGAAAGCGGCTGAGGTGTACTGTGAGCAGATTGGAAAAAATCCTGACGGGATTTCCATCCGAATCACCAAGCGCATCCCTTCCGGTGCGGGCATGGGCGGTGGAAGCGCGGACGCGGCGGCTGTTCTGCGGGCGCTGAACCGGCATTATGGGGAGCCGCTGTCCATTCTGGCCCTTGCGGAATTGGGTGCCAGGATTGGAAGTGATGTCCCGTTCTGTACTCTGGGCGGCACAGCCATGGTGGAAGGACGGGGAGAACGTTTGAGAAGGCTTCCGGACATGCCGGACTGTGTGTTTGTGGTATGCAAGCCGGAATTTTCGGTGTCTACCGCGGAGCTTTACCAAAAAATAGATCAGGTTGCAATCCCCAAAAGACCGGATCATCAGGCGATGGAAACCGCCTTGCTGAGCGGCGACCTTTCCCGGGTGGCAGAAAACATCTGGAATGTGTTCGATCCCGTGGTAACAGCGGAGCATCTGGAGCTGAATTACATCAAATCCATTTTCAACACCTACGGTTCTCTGAACCAGCAGATGACCGGTTCCGGTTCGGCGTGCTTCGCGATACTGGACAGCTTTGAATATGCCGCTGTTGTTTGCAATATGCTGAAGGAGAATTATTCCCAGATTTTTATTGCCAAACCTGTTTAATCCCGGAAAAAGCCGTCCATACTGGAGGTATTTCAGTATGGACGGTGTTTTATATGAAGTTTGTTTGGAAATGTGTCCGGGTTTGTCTGATGATTGCGGGACTGATCTGGCTTGGAACTCTGGCAGCGGACCGGGTTTTTCTGAATGATCAGGTGATTCGGCTTCATGTTGTCGCCAATTCCGATTCGTCGGAGGATCAGAGCATCAAGTTGCAGGTCCGGGATGCGGTGAATGATTTCCTGCAGGAAACACTGGCGGACGTGACGAGTGCGGAGGAGGCCAGAGCCTACATTGCGGAAAATCTTCCCAAAATTCAGACAATTGCCAACGAAGTACTGGTCCGCTGCGGTGTGGAACCGGACGCGGTGGCTACCTTCTGCAAGGAGAATTTCGGAACCAGGCTCTATGATACCTTCCGGCTTCCGGCGGGGGTATATGAGGCACTGCGGATTACCATTGGAGAAGGGGAAGGTAAGAACTGGTGGTGTGTGGCGTTTCCAACGCTGTGCATTCCCGCAACTTCGGAGGGCTTTGAGGACGTGGCGGCGGGAGCCGGGTTTCCGGACAGGCTGAATGAAGCCCTGATGGACCGGGAATCTTACAGCATTCGGTTTTTCCTGCTGGATTGCATGGGGCGCGTAGAAAATTTCTTCCACAGAGGGTGAAATATGCCCTGTAATTTGGACAGAATGTGTGCTATTGTTATATAAAGCATAGGGAATATCTGTGGAGCCCAATGAATAATGCGCTGAGTATATCAGAGAATCAGGAGGCGGAAATATGCTGCGGCTGCTTTTGGGGAAGGATTGGACGGCCAACCGGGATGAGGTTTTCGGCAGAATTGCCCGGGATGTGGCCCAAAGACAGCCGGGACGGATTTTGCTGGTCCCGGAGCTTATCAGCCATGAAACGGAACGCAGGCTTTGCCTGGCTGCGGGAGATACCGCCAGCCGGTATGCCCAGGTACTTTCCTTTACCCGTCTTGCGGGAAGAGTGTCCGAGACCATGGGGATTGGTGTGGAGGAATGCCTGGACAGCGGCGGACGGATTGTGGCCATGGCGGCAGTTGCCAAGCAGCTTTCCAGCCGCCTGAAGTCCTATGCCTCTGTGGAAACAAAACCGGAATTCCTTTCCGCTCTGGTGGACGGTGTTGATGAATTCAAGCGGTGCTGTATCTCCGCGGCGGACCTGAGCCAGGCATCCCGGGAAACGGAAGGGACCCTGGCTCAGAAGCTGGAAGAGCTGTCATTGCTGATGGAAGGCTACGACGGACTCTGCGCCAGGGGAAAACGGGACCCCAGAGACCAGATGACATGGCTATTAGAGCAGATGGAGGCAGGCTCCTACGCCCGGGAGCATACCTTCTACATAGACGGATTCCCGGATTTCACCCGTCAGCACATGGCAATTCTGGAGCATCTGATTTCCTTTTCTCCCCAGGTGACCGTGAGTCTCACCTGTGACAGTGTTGGCTCTGCACAGCTGGCCTTCGAAAAGGCGGGGAATACCGCTTTCCAGCTGTTGCAGTTTGCCCGGCGCTCGGGTGTGGAGGTAGTTTTGGAAAAAGTGCCGGAGCATGTCACACCGCTGATGCCGGTTCGGGAACGGGTATTTCAGGGAAGAATCACTCCCGGAGAAGCCAGGGGCAGCCTTTTTGTTTACCGGGCGGAATCGCTGTGGGATGAGTGTATGGCTGCGGCGGAGCAGATAGAGGAGCTGGTTCGTTCCGGCTGCCGTTATCGGGACATTACCCTGGTCTGCACGGATATGGCTGCCTACAAAAGCACGGCGGAAATGATTTTTCACCGGATGCATATCCCGCTGTACCAGTCCGGTACGGAGGATATCCTGCAAAAGAGCGTGCTTTCCACGGCGCTGTCCGCCCTGGAAGCTGCTTTGGGGGATTTTGAGCAGCGGTTTGTGCTCCGTTTTCTCCGGTCGGCGCTTTCCCCTCTCAGCCTGGACGACCAGGACAGGGTGGAAAACTACGCTATTGTATGGGGCATCCGGGGTTCCCGCTGGACAATGCCCTGGGTCAACCATCCGGAGGGACTTGCGGGAAAATGGGATGAGAAAGCATCCCTTTCGTTGGAGGCGCTGAACGCCTGCCGGGTAAGGCTTGTGGAGCCGTTGAACCGACTGAGAAATGGGTTCCGAAAAGCGGGCAGCCTCCGGGACCAGGTCAGCGCGCTTACCGGGTTCCTGGATGAGATTGAAATGGAGCAAAAGCTACAGGCCATGGCCGAAGAACTGGATTCCCAGGGAGAAAACCGGGAAGCACAGATTCTCAGCCAGCTCTGGGAGATCCTGATTTCCGCTCTGGAGCAGATGTACGATATCCTGGGGGACACCCGCTGGGAGGACGAGCAATTCCTCCGGCTTCTTCGGCTGCTGCTGAGCCAGTATGACGTGGGAACCATTCCTCCGGTTCTGGATGCGGTTCAGATGGGGCCGGTTAGTGCCATGCGCTGTCATCAGCAGAAGCACCTGATTCTGCTGGGTGCCCAGGAGGGAAGCCTGCCCGGATATCCCGGTGCCACTGGGCTTCTGACGGATCAGGAGCGGGTAGCCCTGCGGCAGCTGGGCGTGCCCCTCACCGGCGGCGCTATGGAGGGTATACAGGCGGAGTTTGCGGAGATTTACGGCGTGATTTGCGGGGCCGAGGAGAGTATCCGGGTGTATTGCTCCGGCGCTCAGCCCTCTTTTGTGTTTAGGCGGCTGGCGGAACTGGCCGGAGGAGAGGGAAAGCGGGAGGTATGTCTGGATTATGCCTGCGCCGATCCCTGGGAAGCGGGTGCATGGTTGGCTCGCTGGAACGCGGAAAAGGCCGCCGGGGCGCTGGGAGCCTCGGAAGGGTTCCGGGACATCTGCCGCAGAAGAAACTACAACCTGGGCCGGGTGGAACGGGATCGGATTGAAAAGCTATATGGACGCACCCTGAACCTGTCCGCATCCCAGATCGATTCCCACGGGGAGTGCCGAATGTCCTATTTCCTGAAATACGGCTTGAGACTGCGGCAGCAGAAGGAAGCCGCGGTGGACCCTGCGGAATTCGGTACCTATGTCCATGCGGTGCTGGAGAATACGGCCCGGTGTGTCCGGGATATGGGTGGATTTCATCAGGTATCCCTGGAGGAGACCCTGGAAATCGCCCATCGGTACAGCAGGGAATATGCCCAGGAGCGGTTCAGTCAGCTTTCTTCAGATCGAATGGCGTATCTGTTCCAGAGAAATGTACAGGAGCTGGATATGGTTGTTCGGGAGCTCTGGGCGGAGCTGAAGGAATCCCTGTTTGAACCCAAAGATTTCGAAGTCAATTTCGGCAGTGAAGACGGTTTGCCCCCCATCCCCATTCCCAACAGACAGATGAATGCTCTGCTCAGGGGGTTTGTGGACCGGGTGGATACCTGGTTCAGCGGTGGGAACAGCTACTATCGTGTGGTGGATTACAAGACCGGGAAGAAGGATTTTGACTATTGTGACATCTTCAACGGTGTGGGACTGCAGATGCTGCTGTACCTTTTTGCCCTGAGGACCGATGGAGAATCGCTTCTGGGTGGCGGAGCGGTTCCGGCGGGTGTTCAGTATTTCCCGGCCCGGTGTCCCTATCTGCCATCCGACGGGGCGCTTACCCCGGAACAGGCGGAGGCTGTCCGGCAGGCCCAGTGGAAGCGGAAAGGCATTCTTCTGGAGGATGAAGCGGTTATCCGGGCTATGGAGCCGGGGGATGCTCCCACCCGGCTGTGCTGCAGTGTCAAAAAGGATGGAACCCTTACGGGAGACCTGGCAGATCGGGAGCAGCTGAAGCTGCTGGAGAAATACGTTTTCCGTCTGGTGGGGGAAATGGTGGAGGATATTGCCTGCGGGAACGTGGAGGCCAACCCCTACACCCGGGGCACTTCCCACAACGCCTGCACCTTCTGTCCCTATGGCAGCATCTGCCACAGGGCAGACGACGATCAGGGACGCAGAAATTACAAAGCAATGACTGCCCAGCGGTTCTGGGAGGAAGTGGAAAAGGAGGTGCGGCGCCATGGCGGATAAGCTCACACCCCAGCAGGAAACTGCTGTGAATAACCGGGGCGGAAAGCTGCTGGTCAGCGCTGCCGCGGGCTCCGGAAAGACCAAGGTTCTGGTGGATCGGCTGCTTTCCTATCTGACGGACGGGTCCGCCCCCGCCAATCTGGACGAATTCCTGATTATTACATACACGAAAGCCGCCGCTTCGGAGCTTCGGGGAAAGATTGCGGAAAAGCTGACCGGGCGTATCGCCCAGGAGCCGGAGAATCTGCACCTGCAAAAGCAGATGCAGAGGCTGTACCTGGCGAAAATCTCCACAGTGCATGGATTTTGCTCGGATATTCTCCGGGAGTATGCTTACAGACTGGACATCCCTGCGGATTTCCGGGTTGCGGATGAGAATGAATGCCTTCAAATCCGCCAGGAGGTAATGCAGTCGCTTCTGGAGGATGCCTATGAAAAGGCGGAGCAGGATGCGGATTTTCGTGCCTTTGTGGATTCCCAGGGCTTGGGGCGGGATGACAGACTGGTCCCGGAGATTGTACAGAAGGTTTTTGACAGCGCCCGGTGCCATCTGGACCCGGAAGGCTGGCTGGATGGGTGCCTTACATTTGCCGATACGGCGGGAAGCCTGGATGCCGGAGAAACCGTATGGGGAAGCTACCTGATGGAGGACCTTTTCTCCTATCTGGATATGCAGCTGCAGGCGGTGAAGGCCTGTGCCTGTCAGCTGGGAGAGAATCCTGAGCTTGCAAAGGCTGCGGGGAACCAAAACGATTTGCTGCACCAGCTGGAGGCTTTACGGGAAAGCCGGACCTGGGATGAAGTGGTGGCGAAAGGTAATCCGGATTACGGACGGCTGGTTTTTCCCAGAAAAAACGTGGATTTGGAGCTGATGGAACGGGTCAAGGCTGTGAGAAACGCCTGCAAAAAGGGCCTGGATCGCAAGCTGAGAAGTTTCTCCGATCCCTCCTGCAAGATTTTGGAGGATTTGGAGCAATCCGCGGACGGGACCCGGGGGCTGGTGGCGCTGGTTCGGGAGTTCTCCCGGCGGTATCAGGCCGCGAAACGGAGCAGACGGATTCTGGATTTCGGTGACCTGGAGCATCGGACCCTGGATCTGCTGCTGGGGAAAAACCGTACCGGCATCACCGCGGCGGCAGTGGAGATCGGGAATCGGTTCCGGGAGATCATGGTGGACGAATACCAGGATTCCAACGGTGTTCAGGATGCGATTTTCGACGCGCTCAGCAGAAAAAGGCAGAATTGCTTCCTGGTGGGGGATGTAAAACAGTCCATCTACCAATTCCGTCTTGCGGACCCCGGGATTTTCCTGAAAAAGTACCGGGAGTATGTGCCAGCTGAATCCGCCGGACCGGGGGACGGAAGGAAGGTTCTTCTGAGCCACAATTTCCGTTCCGGGGCGGAGGTAATCGAAGGAGTCAACGCGGTTTTTGCAAGATGCATGAGCCCCCGGGTGGGCGGATTGCGGTATACTCAGGAAGAGGCCCTTCGGGAGGGAGTTCCCCACATGCCTTTGGAAGGCCCCGGCGTGGAGCTGTATGCCCTGGAAATCCGGGAGGATACCTATGCGGAGGAAGCGGCCTTCACAGCGGAGAAAATCCAATCCATGCTGGAGAAGAAAACTCTCATTCGCGGAAAGGACGGCTTGGTCCCGGTCAAACCCGAGGATATAGTGATCCTTCTGCGCTCTCCGGGCTCCGTGGGAAATCGCTTTCAGCGAGCGTTGGAGGAGCGGGGGATCCCATGCTCCACGGGGGGAGGCATGGATTTGCTGCGGACTGAGGAGGTGGGAACACTGCGGTCCCTGCTGCAGACCGTGATGAACCCCAGACAGGATATCCCCCTGGTCAGCACCCTGGCAAGCCCGGTTTTCGGATTTACTGCCGATGACCTTGCCAGAGTGCGGAGCGTTGACAAAAGGGGATCGGTATACGATGCGCTTATTCGGTGGGACAATCCCAAAGCAGAGGGTTTTTTGAACGTACTCAATGCCCTGCGTGCCGACGCGGGGAGAAAGCCTCTGAGTCAGCTTTTGGAGCGGTGTTTACTCCTGACCCGTATGGACAGCGTGTACGCTGCCATGCCGGGAGGCGCGGCAAAGCTATCCAACCTGCGCAGCTTTTTCCGGCTGGCATCGGACTTTGAAATGGGAAATACCCGGGATTTGGGGCAGTTCCTGGAATACCTGGACAGCCGGGATGAAAAGGGTCTGATTACGGAGTCTGCCGATACCGGCGGCGTGACCATAATGAGCATTCACAAGTCCAAGGGCTTGGAATTCCCGGTGGTGTTCCTCTGTGGGCTTTCCCGGGAGTTCAACAAGGAAAGCCTGAGGGCGCAGATTCTCTGCGACCAGCAGCTTGGCCTGGGACTATCCGTTGCGGACAGCGCCAGCAGAATCCGGTATCCTTCCATTGCCAAGAGGGCCATCGCCGTAAAAATGGCGGAACAGGGGTTATCCGAGGAGATGCGGGTACTGTATGTGGCCATGACCCGGGCAAGGGACAGACTAGTTATGACCTATGCCTCCCGGAATCTGGAGGCAGACCTGAAAAACATTGCTCTGCGGAAGGATTACGACCAGGGGACGTTGCTTTGCGCTGATGCCCAATGTCCCGGAGACTGGGTGATGCTGACCGCCATGGGGCGCACAGAGGCGGGACAGCTTTTGAGTCTGGCCGGATGCACCACTGATACGGTCAGTTCAGAACATCCGTGGAAGATTGCGGTGACCCAGGCTGCCGGGGAGCCTGCCGGGGCAGCCGTCTCCGGGGAGGAGCCGTCCAGAATGCCGGAAGGCTCCCTGAAACGGCTGGAAAGCGCGCTGTCTTTTCATTATACCCATATGGCCGCTACCCAGGCGCCCTCCAAGCAGACTGCCACTGGAAGAAAGGGGAGGGCCAAGGATGAGGAGGCGGCGGAGGATACCCGCCAGCAGGCACGACCCTGGAAGCAGTGGAGAAAGCCGTCCTTCCTTGCAGGAGAAGCGGGAGGAAAGACCTACGGAAACGCCATTCATAAGGCTATGCAGTATCTGCCCTTCGAACGCTGTACGGACGAGGACTCCATCCGCGAGGAGGTCAAAAAGCTGGTTGACCGGAAGCTGCTCACAGCTGAGGAAGCAAACATGGTCAACTGCGGAAAGATTGCCGTATTCTTCCGGACCGACCTGGGCAGGAAGCTCCTTGACGGAGGGAATTGCATCCGGGAGTTCAAATTTTCCATTCTCGACAGCGCGGAACACTACGGGGATTCGCTGGAGGGAGAATGGGTACTGCTGCAGGGTGTTGTGGACTGCGCGCTGATGGAGGAGGACGGTATAACGGTGATCGACTTCAAAACCGATGCGGTAACCGAGGATACTGTGGCTTCCGCTGCGGAGCGGTACAGGGGACAGATTATGACTTACTGCGATGCGCTGAGCCGGATTTATGAAATGCCTGTAAAGGCGCGGTATCTCTATTTCTTCCGTCTTAACCGGTTTGTCACCATGTAAATATCGGGCCACCCAGATAGGGTGACCCGAATTGTGCGGGATGCTCCGCAGGTGTCCCGGGAGCGTTACTGTGCCGAAGTAAGGAACCGTTAACGGGAGTTTCTGTTTTCGGTGCGATTCTCGTTTTTATTCTCGTTTCGGTTCTCGTTTCTGTTCTGGTTCTGAGACTGCTCGTTGTTCTGGGTCTGGTTCTTATTCTGATTGTTCATCTTTTTGTCCTCCGTTTGATTAATGCGGCGTTTACCGCTACAATAGCTTACCCCATTTTTTAGGATTTATCCTTCGCTTTGAATATCAAGCTGCATAGCAGTCCTGCAACAATCGCGGTGCAAATACCCCCAGCGGAAGCTTTGAGCCCCCCGGTGAAGATGCCCAGGAAGCCATCCTGCGCCACAGCTTCTTTTACACCTTTGGCAAGATTATAGCCAAAGCCCGTCAGGGGGACTGTGGCGCCCGCCCCGGCGAAATCTGCCAGATACCGGTATACACCGGTGCCGCCGAGCACAACGCCCGCAACCACATAGCTGACCAGAATCCGGGCGGGCGTCAGCTTGGTTTTGTCGATGAGGATCTGGCCAATGAGGCACAGGGCTCCTCCGATCAGAAAGGCTTTTACATAATCCATCAGTCCTTCCCTCCTTTCAGGGAAACCGCGTGGCAGACCCCCGGGATGGGAAGGCCCTGCTGGGTGGAGGTGGGGGAGAGCAGCGCCCCTGTACCGCAGAAGAGTATTCTCTTCAGCTTTCCGGAGGAGAGCTTTCCCAGAAGGTCGCCGCAGAGGGTGATGGCACTACAGCCGCAGCCGGAACCACCGGAATGAACGTCTTGCTTTGTATTGTCAAATACAAGCGTGCCGCAGTCCGTCAGCTTGCCGCCCAGGGATACGCCATCTCTGCGGGCCAGCTCCAGGAGTATTTCTTTTCCCAGCTGCCCAAGATCTCCGGTGACGATGAGGTCAAAATCCTCCGGCCCGGTTTTCAGATCCTCAAAATGGGCGCGTATGGTGGAATAAGCGGCGGGCGCCATGGCACAGCCCATGTTGTTGGCATCCTTGATCCCCAAGTCTGTGACAGTCCCGATGGTACAAGCGGTAATCCTGGGACCTTGTCCCTGGGAGCACACCAGGGCCGCGCCGGAACCGGTCACCGTCCATTGGGCACAGGGCGTTCTCTGACCGCCGTAGCCCAAGGGAAAACGGTATTGCCGCTCAGAGGAGGCAAAGTGGGAGGAGGTCATGGCTACAGCATTGTCGGTAAAGCCTCCTGCCACTGCCATGGAGGCCATTAACAGGCTTTCGGCCATGGTGGAGCAGGCGCCGTACAGACCGATATGGGGTATTCCGGTGTTCCGGAGTGCAAAAGAAGAACCAATACACTGATTCAGCAGATCACCGGAGAATACCAGACCGAATTGCTCCTGCGGAATCCCGGCTTTTCGCGCGAGAATCCGAAGGGAGCGTTGCTGCATGTGTTCTTCCGCCTGTTCCCAGGTGGACTGGCCGAAATACGTGTCCCTGGACGTTTCGTCAAAGGTATGCCCCAGGGGGCCTTCCGCCTCTTTCTTCCCGGCTACACTGGACCAGGCCGTGATGACCGGCGGCTCCGGAAGGGCGAAGCTCTGCCGGCCTCGTTTATGGTTTTCCATGGATACACCTCTTTTGGGATGCCATAGGAAGGACAGTTTCTGACGTTGCTTCCCGAATCCCTGTTTTCCAGTAGTATATCCCGGGTTTAAAAAGTAATTCATGCGATAAATGGAGAAGCAGTCTATGGAGTATGAAATCGAAAAGGCACGCCCGGAGGATCTTCCGGCGATTCTGGTAATCTATGCCGGGGCCAGAGCCTTCATGGCAAAAACCGGCAATCCCAATCAGTGGAAAGGCTCCCATCCTTCCAGGGAGCTTTTGGAGCAGGATATTCGGGAGGGAAACCTGTATGTGCTTTCTGACAAAGGGCAAATCCACGGCGTATTTGCTTTTTTCCTGGGAGAGGACCCGACCTACCGGGTGATTCAGGGAAAGGGATGGAGAAGCACCGCCCCCTATGGAACCATTCACCGAATTGCCGGAGACGGTAGCGGAGGAATCCTTCACGCCTGCGTTGGGTTTTGCCGGAAGCGAATTGGCTATCTGCGAATTGACACCCACGAGGATAACCGTGTGATGCAGGGAGCCGTGAAAAAAGAAGGGTTTGTTCCCTGCGGCATCATCCATATTGCTGATGGGAGTCCCAGGATTGCTTATGATTTGATGTAAAACTCCATGAGGCGACATGATTTATGATGAAAATGCGAAAAGAGCGCACATACAGGTAGCTGTAGCATGTGCGCTCTTTTCTGTTCGGGAAAACGGAATTCACCGCGGTCGGTCGTTGGATTCTGCCGCTTGTTTTCCGTATTTTTCTTCCATTTCTTTCGTATGGGCGCGAAACAGTTCCAGCGACCGTGTCTGGATGCTGGAGAGCTTCGTCTGATCCGTTTCCGCAAACCCACGTTTGAGCCTTGCGGAAGCCAGCGCATGACCGTCATTTGATTTGCTTTCATCCGCTATTGATAGGAACTCCTGCAGCAATCCCAAATTGCGGGAGTAATGGAGTTCCACGAGTTTAGCCCGATATTCCAGCTCCTCAGAGGCAATTCCCGGGAATTGCCTCATATCTACGGTGTGCTGCGCTTCGTGCTTCAGAAGAGAAACGAGAAATCGCTCGCTGTCAAAATCATAGGCTTGCTCAATGCAGTTGATTGTGCCATCGGGGGAAGCCCAACCACCCGTTCCGAAGCGGCCAAAGGTCAGGTAATCCATCCAGCTTCGGAATACAAAGCCTTTGAGAATGTTGACTGTATATTCCGCTGTCCCGTCCGGAAGTTCTACGCTGTAAACGCTGGGAACGGTATCCTTCCAGACATAGGGACCATAATAGCCCTGGGTTTTCCCGAAAAGCGCGTGATAGCCATTTGATTCGAATATCGATTGAAGCTTCTCGGTCAGATGCGCTTCTTCCGCGTCGGGCATATTCAGGAGTGCTTTCAGTTGCTGCAGCAGCTTGTCTGCGGCTTCTGCCTCCGGTAAACCGCAATAAAAGGTATCCCGGTAATAAATCTGATACAAACGCAGAATATCGTTGAGGATGTCCGGTATTTCGTATCTGCGGTATTCACAGTTTTCAAAAATCGCGACATATGCGGGGAGCATGTCTTTGAACTCTTCATGATCACGCATGTACGCAATGGCGCCTTTCATATCCCCATTCACAAAAAACTGACTGATTTGCATATTCTCCCTCCTTCAAACATGTTTTCAGGTTTCTTTCAGTGCATGTTATCACATTACCGGGAAGAATGCAAGAAAAACCACTTTTCGTACAGCGCGATTGGGGCAAAAGATTCGCCGAAGCCCGCAGTCTCAATTGTGCGGTGTTGCCTTAATATATGCACAGAAGGGAAAAGGCTGCGGCGGCGAACAGAATCCATTTGCCGATCACCTTTCTGGGGTGAAGGATGTCCGCCATCGCCAACACACAACCAACCGCCAGGACTATCACGGCCCAGGACCCCAGCAGCCGCTTGGGGGTGAATCCAAATCGGGTGATATACAGCCATAGCCGAGCGGCTGCGGTTGTGGCCAACAGTAGACTCTGGATCAGCAGAACCATACTGAAGCTCTTAAGAAAGCCGTGCTGCCGCAGAAGGACTTGGGAGCATCTGGCAGCAAAGGCAAGCAGTCCAAAGTTAATGGACATGACGGCACAGAGCTGGAAGAAGCCCTCCCGGGCGTATTGGGCTGCAGTGAGGCTGCCTGGTACATTCCCGTAAAACGCGCCGAACAGATGCCCTGCCTGCACGCCAAAGAACAGTAGGTACAGTATCACAAATCCACACAGTACCACAACAATTGCGGCAGAAGGGATCTTGCGCAGCTTTTCCGCCTGGAAGCGGACCCGGCTTCCGGAAAACCAGGCTTCCCGCCGTTCCTGGCAGGAGCCAACCAGGCCCCATAGGTAAGCGCCCACGGGCAGGCTCAGAATCAGGTAGAACAGGAAATCTAAAAAATCCACGGACAGTTCCAATTTCAGCCAGCCGGTCAGCTTATCCCAAACCGCTCCGAAGACTGCATCTGCCTGGCCCAGCAGCGAAGCTGCCAGAATGAGAATCGGCAATGCGATGATTAAAACTGCAGCGGAAACTGCCCAGCTCTGCCATTTTACCGGATGTCCTTCGGAAAGCTGCTGCCGCAGATTGGCAGACAGTGTTTTGATGCGCAGGAAAAAGTTTCCGAAAGGGGCGAGAATTCCGGCGGCTACTGCATCCAGCGGGAGCATGGGGCCGGTGATCCTGTCTGTCAGCAGGCCGGCTCTGCACACTACCCAATAGGCCGCAAAGCCATGGAGGGCAAGAAAGGCAAGGGGTTCCGATGCCCGGCATCTGCCGAAGCCGATGCAGAGGGAAATCAGGACTGTGCAGCCCATCCAGAACCAGCTTTCCCGGGAAGCAGGACATTTCTTATTCAGTGTCCAGCCGGCCCAGAGAAAGAACAAAAATGTGAATACCGGAAAATCCCAGCGCCTGCCCGGAAGAAAACCGGAGGTCATACATTTGACCCACAGATAGCCCACAACGTAGCTTGCCAGCAATGGAAGCAGCTTTGTCTTTTTTTCACTCATTTTTCCGCCTCCTCCGCGTACTCCAGAATGTCCCCGGGCTGGCAGTCCAGGACCCTGCAGATTTGTTCCAGAGTGGAAAACCGAATGGCTTTGGCCTTTTGGTTTTTCAGAATGGAAAGGTTGGCAGGGGTAATGCCAATACGTTCCGCCAGCTCTCCCGCACCGATTTTGCGTTTGGCCATCATAACATCCAGATTTACAATAATCGCCACATCGACGCCCCCTTACACCGTGAAATCCAGCTCATCCTTCATGCAAAGGGCCTGCTGGAATACATTTTTCACGATCTGAACGATAAGTCCCACAAAACCCGCCGCGACTGTGATGACAAGCAGCACCGGAAAACGCAAACCGGACACGAGGCACAGAAGTGCTGCCAGAAAACAGCACAGGCTTACAGTCCTCAGAAGCCTGACATTCTCCGGGGTGAATACAGATCCGTGCTGTACACGCTTTAACAAAATATGCATGCTGTACAGCAGGACATAAGCAGGCAGGCTGCATCCAAACAGGCAGCCAAGGAACAGGTATTTGTCGGATTGCCTTACGGTCCCGAGAATTCCCGAATCGAAACTCCATTCCCAAAACCACTGACAGCGAATATCCAGGAAAACCACAACGGCGGTGAAAAGGGCCAGAAGTCCCTGGCTCAGCAGGATGCTGCGACGGAAACAGGCGGTGGACGGTTGATTATGATTCATGTGCAATCCCTCCTTAGATTGTGGCCAGTGTACCACAGGGAATTTTGTTTGTCAAGAAATAATTATCGTAAATCAATAAATTAATATAGAGTATCAATATAAAGAATTGTGCTTATCGGCTTAAGTCAGCAACCCGACAAATTGTTGTTTGTAAAGATATGATGTCATTGCGAGCCAGTGCGCAGGACTTCCGTGGCAATCCCCCGGTTAGAGAGAAAGTGTATCGACAACTGCCCTACAGATCGGGAAAATACTGCGATTATTGGTGGTAATTGTTACCTGGTTCCATGGGGCCGGGGGATTGCCACACCAGTCTGCGGACTGGTTCGCAATGACAGCTATTTGAAACAATTGTTGTAAACACCAATTTATCGGGAAGCTGAGTTAACCCGATAAGCATATAAAGAATTCCCCGCAGCTAATGCTGCGGGGAAGGATGTCAGGCAAATTCTATGAGATAGGATTTGGCCAGTTGGTCGTGCGCCTTGCTGAAGCCGTGGCCCGCGCCGGGGATGATCTTCAGGGTGCAGGCATCTGCGTAAGTAGCCTGGGCTTTTTGGGCATAATCGATAGACACGATCCGGTCATCCGTACCATGTACAATCAGGACGGGCCCGTGATAGCCCCGGATCTCCCGGAATGGGTCCATGCCGATCACATCCGCCGGGTAGCACCGGCCCAGCTTCATGGGACCACAGTTGATCCGCTGGGGGATGTTATTGGGGTCGAATTTCGCGAACATCATCTTTCCGGCTCTGGCATCATCCGGGATGCAGAAGGCAGGGTAGAACAGCACCAGCCTGTCAACGTTGTTTTCGGGCTTCGCGGCGGTCAGCGCGGAAACCATGCCGCCCTGACTTGCTCCCATGAGGAGCAGCCTGTTGGAGGTATAGGGGAGGCACCGCGCGTACCGAATGACTGCTTCCAGATCCTTTACCTCTGTCAGAACGGACATTTCCGTAGTTTTTCCGTCGCTTTTTCCGCCCCGCACACTTCCGCCGCAGAAGTCAAAGCAATAGGCGGCGTATCCTTTCCCGGCCAGAAGCTGGGTGTATTCCCGTACGGAATTCCGGTTCGCCATAAACCCGTGGGAAACAATGGCAATGGGAAGATTTTCCCCCTTCGGACGGTATTCGGTACCCCGGATCGTCAGACCGTCCCGCTGACAGGAGAATTCTGATTCCGTAATTCCGAGAAGCTGCTTGGTTTTTCGGAAAAGCTGAAGCAATGACATTTTTTGCACCTCCTGTTTTTGTCAGTATAGCACGGAAATAAGGAATCCGTCAATCGTTTTGAAAAAGCCTTGCGTTTTGCGAGGTATTTTGATAGAATCACTTGGATAAGGACTGCCCTGGAAGGAGCGTTAGCTGTGAACGACGCAATGATGACAAAGGATTTTTGGTATGATCTGCCGGAGGAGCTGATTGCCCAGACACCCCTGGAGCGCCGGGATGCTTCCCGGCTGATGGTGATGAACCGGGAGACGGGGGAGATCTCCCACCGTCATTTTTATGATATTGTGGAATATCTGCGCCCGGGGGATTGCCTTGTGATGAACGATTCCCGGGTGCTGCCCGCGAGACTCCTTGGACACCGGCCCTCCGGAGGAGCCGTGGAGGTGCTTCTGCTGCGGGATCTGGGGGATAAATGTTGGGAATGCCTTTGCAAGCCCGGCAGGAAAATGCAGGTGGGCAGCGAGGTGATCTTCGGAAACGGGGAGCTGACCGCCGTGGTGCGGGAGGTTCGGGAGGACGGAAACCGGGTAGTGGAGTTTTGCTATCAGGGGATTTTCCTGGAGGTGCTGGAGCGGCTGGGGAAAATGCCGCTGCCCCCTTACATCAAGGAGGAGCTTGCTGACCAGGAGCGTTACCAGACCGTATACTCCCGGGAGGTGGGATCTGCTGCTGCCCCCACCGCGGGATTGCATTTCACGCAGGAGCTTCTGGAGAAGATTCGTAATATGGGTGTGAATACCGCATTCGTTACCCTACATGTGGGACTGGGTACTTTTCGCCCGGTGAAGGCGGAGCAGATAACTGACCACCATATGCATTCGGAGCTTTGTATGATGAACGAGGAAACCGCCGATGTTCTGAACCGAACAAAGGAGGCTGGCGGACGGATTATCTGTGTGGGCACCACCTCCTGCCGGACCCTGGAATCCCTGGTGATGGAGAACGGGCGCTTCACCGTAGGCTCCAAATGGACGGACATTTTCATCTACCCGGGCTACCGTTTCAAGGCGATGGATGGCCTGATTACCAATTTCCATCTTCCTGAAAGCACGCTGGTGATGCTGGTGTCGGCCTTTGCCGGGAGGGAGCACGTACTGAACGCTTACGCACAAGCCGTGAAGGAACGTTATCGCTTTTTCAGTTTTGGGGATGCCATGTGCATTATCTGAGGAGAATTCAATGAATGCACCTGTAGATATAACCAATATCCGAATCGAAACACCCAGACTGATTCTCAGGCCCTGGAGACAAAGTGATCTGGATGATTTCTATGAATACGCCGGTGTGGATGGCGTGGGACAGATGGCCGGATGGCAGCCTCATGAATCCATCCAAAAATCGCAGATGATTCTCGACCTGTTTATCCGGGAAAAGAAAACCTTCGCTCTGGAGCTGAGGGAAAACGGAAAGGTGATCGGCTCCCTGGGGCTGGAGCCCAGAGAGGAATCGCATGAAATTCCCGAAGCTCTGATGGGCCGGGAAATCGGATATGTGCTCAGCAAGGACTACTGGGGACGGGGACTGATGCCGGAAGCAGTGAAAGCGGTGATCGACTACTGCTTTACCGTTCTTGACTTCGATTACCTGACCTGCGGCCATTTCTATAGAAACAATCAGTCATGCAGGGTGATCGAGAAATGCGGCTTTTCCTATCTGAGGGACATTGACTTTGAAACCCGTATGGGAACGGTGGAGCCAACGAGACTGTATGTTCTCTATAACCCGGGAAAGAGAGGTAAGATATGTTTGAGCTGCTGAAAACCGAGGGGAAAGCACGACGGGGAGAGTTCACCTGCGCCCACGGCACGGTGCAGACCCCGGTATTTATGAATGTGGGCACCCAGGGAGCCATCAAGGGGGCCTTGAGCGCCGAGGATCTGAAAAATATCGGATGCCAGGTAGAGCTTTCCAATACCTACCATTTGCATCTTCGCCCCACGGATAAAGTGGTACGGCAGATGGGAGGGCTGCACAAATTCATGACCTGGGATGGGCCGATTCTCACGGATTCCGGGGGATTCCAGGTGTTCAGCCTTTCTTCCCTTCGGAGGATTAAGGAGGAGGGTGTGTACTTTTCCTCCCACATCGACGGCAGAAAGATTTTTATGGGTCCCGAGGAAAGTATGCAGATTCAGTCCAATCTGGGAAGCGATATCTGCATGGCTTTTGACGAATGTATTGAGAATCCAGCCCCCAAGGAGTATGTTCGGGAGAGCGTGGACAGGACTTACCGATGGCTCGTTCGGTGCAAAGCGGAGAACGCCAGGCTGAATGCACTGCCGGATACGGTGAATCGGGAGCAGATGCTCTGGGGCATCAATCAGGGCGGCACCTATCCCGATATCCGGGTAGAGCACATGAAGCGGATTGCGGATCTGGATCTCCCCGGTTACGCCATCGGCGGTCTTGCTGTCGGAGAGACGGCGGAGGAGATGTACGACATCATTGAAGCGGTGGAGCCCTATATGCCCAAGGATAAAACAAGGTATCTTATGGGTGTGGGAACTCCTACCAACATCATCGAAGCGGTGGCGAGAGGCGTGGATTTTTTCGACTGCGTGATGCCCGCACGGAATGCCCGTCATGCCCGGCTCTTTACCTGGGAGGGGGCCATCAATCTCAAAAACGCCAAATATCAGCTGGATGAAAGCCCCATTGACCCCCAGTGCGATTGCCCTGTTTGCCGTCGGTATTCCCGGGCCTACATCCGACACCTGTTCGTGGCGGAGGAAATGCTGGCGATGCGCCTGAGTGTTATGCACAACCTGTATTTCTATAATAAGCTTATGGAGCGAATACGTAAGGCCCTGGACGAGGGGAGCTTTGCGGAATTCCGGAGGGAGTATTCCGAAAAATTAGCAAGAAGAATCTGATTTCCCCTTGCAATTTGGACAATCAATGCTATAATGATTCCTATATCAATTACGAAGGAGAATTTCCATGGTTCATTTTCTCACCAGCACCGCATCCGCTGCAGGCGGTATGACCAGCTCCATCATTATGATTGTTGCCATGCTGGCCGTTTTCTACTTCATGCTGATTCGCCCCGAAAACAAGCGCAAGAAGGAAGCGGAGCAGATGCGTTCCTCCGTCAAAACCGGCGATAAGATTACCACCATCGGCGGTATTGTGGGTGTCGTCGTGAACGTGAAGGAGGATAAGATCGTTTTGGAAACCGGCGCGGATCAGGTTCGGATTGAGTTTGCCAAGTGGGCAATCTCCACCAACGAAACCGCCGCCGAGAACGCCAAGGCAGAGGCCAAAAAGGCTCAGGAAGCCAAGGCAAAGGCCAAGGCTGCCAAGAAGGCGGAGAAGACCAATAAGGAAAAATAAATTTCTTGATTTCAGAACGCTCCCATGCGGTTACGATCACCGTATGGGGGCGTTTCGCACTCTGGATGGGGAAAAACCGCTGCATATTTTGCGAGAGGGGCTTTTGATACCGCCTAATACTCGATCGAGATTCGCCACAGAATCAAATTGTTGTTTGATAGTTTTGAATGCACTACGTTCTTACTGTAGGGGAGCCATTCATGGCTCCCGCAGAGCAGTATGTTTTCACCGAAATGTGGAGTAAATCGGGACAATTTACCGCTGGGAGCCATGAATGGCTCCCCTACAGTAGGATTTGAGCGTTTTTGATCATTCTGAAATGATACCAAAATTATCAATTATCAGTTGTCAATTCAGCGAAGCCGCTGAACAACAGTTTTTCTCACTGCTTTTTCGGATGCGTTTCGTGTGATTTTGTAAACTGACGTGTTGCATTGCGGCTGAAAAAAGCAAACGGAATGTGGTGGATATTGCCTTCGGAATGCGGTAGGATGATGCCATCCCGGAAACAGAAAAATTCAGAACGAGACGGAGGAAACGGTATGAGGTTAGGCGAAAATATTCAGTATTTGAGGAAGCAGAAGAAGATCACCCAGGAGCAATTGGCAGAAAAGATGGGTGTGTCCCGTCAGACGGTTTCCCGCTGGGAGTCGGACGAGGTGACACCGGAACTGGGAAAGATCGTGGAACTGAGTGAACTGTTCTGCTGCAGGCTGGATGCGCTGGTTCGGGAGAATCTTCGCCTGCGGGAGGACATCTATTCGGATATTGAGATCCGCAGGGTTAAGCCCTTCACCATGGCCAGATATGTGATGATTTCCCCGAACCCGGAGGACGATGTGAATGCGTACATGGACAGCTGGGCAAGAAACAGCGGGCTTCTGACCATGCACCCGGATGCAAAGCGGATCGGATGGGATTTTCCCTATGTTTCCTCGGAGCTTCAAAACCGATTCGGGCTGCGTGGATATGTGGCGGCTTATATTCTTCCGGAGGGCTTTGAAACGGATTGCCCGGGAGTGGAATATGAAAAACAACAGGAAGCGGATTACGCGGTGATCACCGTGTTTGATCCTTTTCAGAATCCCTTTGAAAGAATCCCCAACGCCTACAGAAGAATTATGGAATATCTTCAGGCAAACAATTTCCGTGAGAAACCCCAGGACGGCATTCTCAGCTGTTTTGAGTATGTTTACAATAAAGACGGTGTTGAGAGAATGGATGTTTATGTTCATGTCAATGGGGTCACAAAAGCGGATGCTTTTACACAATTCAACTAAAGCATTTTGTTAGAAACAGTACCGGCAGGATCCATTGCGGATCCTGCCGGATTTTAAACAACGAATCGGTAGCCCAGGCCCCGGACGGTTTGAATGAACTTCGGATTGGAGGGGTCCTCTTCTATTTTTTGCCGCAGACGATTGATATAGACCATGACGGCATTCTCATCCACGATGGATTCCCCCCAGACCAGTTCATAGAGCATGTCCTTGGGAAAAATGCGGTTGACATTATCCAGAAACAGCTTCATCATGGCGTTCTCTCGGGAGGATAAAACGATTTCCTTCCTGTTCTTATAGAAACGCAGAGTGCTGGTATTGTATTGAAAGGGGCCTGCGGCAATTATGGCATCCGAACCGGACAGACCGCCACGGCTTCTTCGAATCAGGGCCTTGACCTTGGCGGCGAGCACGACAGGGTTGAAGGGCTTTGTGATATAGTCATCCGCTCCGATGTCCAGACCATAGAGCGTGTCGTAATCCTCCTTGCGACCGCTGACAATCATAATTGGGGTTTTGATACCGCGCCCACGAAGCAACTGGATTACCTGAAAACCATCCATTCCTCTCAGGTTCACGTCCAGAAGGATTAAATCAAAGGGATGCTTCTGAATCAATTCCAAAGCTTTTTCTCCGGTGGAAACCGTTTCCGCATCCATTCCCGCACTGCGGATAACTCTGTAGATCATGGTCAGAACCGATTCGTCGTCATCAACAATGAGAACTGTGTCCGCCACAATGATTTACCCCCTTTACAGAACGATGGCAATGGATTATGATAGCAGTATGGGTAGGGAAGCCCTGATTCATTCATCTTCCGCGGAAATCCAGCGCTTACAATGATTTCCAAATGAGTCAAAGTATCCATAAGTATACGGGAGAAAATCCCGTTTGGCAAGGGGGTATTTTTTGAACAGAAAGAAAAAACCCTTTCTGATCCTTTGCCTGGTGTTGGCAGTGCTTCTCGGAATACCGATTTTTGGCTGGGCCATGGTGCTGCATGTGTTCGGAAAATGTGAACAGATCATCATGGAGCACGAAAGCCACGAGGCGCTTCTGGCTGCTCTGAAACCGAAAGCCGTTTTGCTGCTGGTTTGCAGTGGCTTGATTGTAATGGGCGTACTGATTTGTATCATCCTTATTTTTTGGATTTCCGGGAGAGGACAGCGGGAAATCACTGCGCTGAAACAGAAGAATGAGGCAATGGAGCAGATAAACCGCCAGATACAGCAGATGGCCCATCATCAGAGGTTAGAGATGATCGGGACACTGACCTCCAGCATTTCCCATGAGTTCAACAATCTGCTGACTCCGATTATGGGCTACAGCCTGATGGCACTGGAACGGATTGACGAGAAGGATACAGAACTCTATGACGGGATTTTGGAAATCTATGAGTCTTCCCGAAAGGCAAAGACGATTATTTCCCGACTTTCGGATCTTTCCCGGAAAAACTCCTCCGCTTACTTTCGGGAGGTTTCCCTGGACGAATTGGCTCGTAAGACACTGGACGTTGCGGTACCGGCAAAACCCGAGCAGGTGGAAATAAAGCTGAACTTGAATTGCTGGGATCAGCGGATTTCCGCCAACGAATTGCAGCTTTCTCAGCTCCTGCTGAATCTGATTCTGAACGGGTTTCATGCCATGCAGGATTCCGGAGGTCTCATGACCGTGGATACCTGGTTTGATGAAGATTCTGTTTTCCTTTCGGTATCCGATACTGGGTGCGGAATCCCGGAGAACATTCTTCCACACATTTTCGACCCCTTCTTCACGACCAAGGAGGAAGGGAAGGGGACCGGTCTCGGGCTTGCAATTGCCGCTCAGGTGGTTGAGGAGCATCGCGGTTCGATCCATGTGGACAGCCAAGTTGGGAAAGGCTCTGAATTTACGGTTTCACTTCCAAGGAGAACAGAAGCTGAATGCGGCAGCATCGAAAATCTTAATAAATATTAAGGCAGAAGAAATGCTCTGTTAAGGTAGATTTGGTAGTATCTTGCCGAAAAGGACCGCACAGCGGCCGCTAGCTTTAATGGAGGTACATAGAAATGAAAAAAAGCATTGCGATTCTGATGGCGATGGTTCTTCTGCTGGGTGTGTTGGCCGGTTGTTCCGGTAAGCCTGCTGTTGCGCCGACAACTGCCGCTACCGAAGCACCTTCCGCTACGGAAGCTCACGCTGCCACCGAGGCTCCCGCATCTGCCGCTGCGGTAAAAACCGGTCTTTACGTAGGTGCTTCTGTCTCCGACAGCAAGAGCGCAACCGCGGAGGAGAACGGTCAGGCAAAGTTCGATGTTACGATTGTTGCTGTCACCGTCAGTGACGAGGGTACCATCGAGTCCTGCGTGATCGACAGCATCCCCGCCACCGTAAAGTTTGACGCTTCCGGCGCCATTACTTCCGACATCTCCGCTGCTGTTCCCACCAAGAATGAGCTGGGCGAGGGCTATGGCATGAAGGCCTACGCGGGCTCCAAGTACGAGTGGAACGAGCAGGTGGCTGCCCTTGCCGCCTATGCCGTCGGAAAGAGCGTGGAGGAGCTGAAGAACGGTGCCGTGGATGAGACCGGCCATGCTGCCGACGCGGATCTGGCTTCCACTGCAACGATTTACCTGGGTGGCTATGTCTCCGCTATCGAAGCTGCCGTGAATAACGCACAGCATCTTGGTGCCGTTTCCGGCGACAAGCTGGTGCTTGCCTCTTTGAACAGTGTGGGCAGAAGCAAGAATCCCGAGGGGGATAAGGCAGGTACTGCCCAGTTGGATGCGGATGTTACTGCCATGACCATGAACGGCGATGTGATCACCTCCTGCTATATTGACAGCATTCAAGCGAAGGTCAATTTTGACACCACCGGGACCGTCACCACCGATCTGTCTGCTCCCATTCTGACGAAGAATGCGTTGGGAGAGAGCTACGGCCTGAAGGCATATGCGGGTTCCAAGTATGAGTGGAATGAGCAGGCTGCCGCCTTTGCTGCCTATGTGACCGGCAAGACTGCCCAGGAGGTTGCCGGGATCGCCGTGAACGAAAAGACAGCCCCTGCGGATGCCGATCTTGCCGCGACCGTCACCATTTCCATTGCCGGTTTCCAGGCACTGATCGCGAAAGCAGCCGCACAATAATCTGACCTCTTGGCTGTCGGGTTTCCGTCAGCCAAGTTTTTTGAAAGATGAAGAGAATGATTTTGAAACTAACCGCGGTAATAGCGGCCATTGGGCTGCTATTGACCGGGTGCGCCTTCCGGGGAAAGGAAAGAAAACAATATCAGGCGACCTTCCTGACCCTGTTTGATACCGTGACCTATATTAGTGGATTGGCTGACAGTCAGGAGGAATTTTCCGCGCAGGCACAGACAATCCACGACGAGCTTCTGATTTACCACAGGTTGTTTGATATTTACAACGAGTACGAGGGAATCAACAACCTGAAAACAGTGAACGACATGGCAGGGATTGCCCCTGTCCAGGTTGACGGCGAGATTATCCGGATGCTGACGGACTGCCGAGACTACTATGAACTGACCGCCCACCGGGTAAATGTCGCCATGGGAAGCGTGCTTGCCCTGTGGCATGAGGCAAGATCCGCGGGACAGGATGATCCTGTATCAGCAGAGCTGCCTGACACAGATTCCCTGGTAACAGCAAGCCTGCATGTGAGCTGGGAGAATGTCATCCTGGACCCGCAAGCATCGACGGTATACCTGGCGGATCCTGAGCTGCGCCTGGATGTGGGGGCGGTTGCCAAGGGGTGGTCTGTTCAACAGGTTGCCCGGAACGCACCGGAAGGACTGCTGATCAGCGTGGGAGGAAACGTCTGCGCTACGGGCCCCAAGGACGCGTCAGGCACACCCTGGGTCGTGGGAATCACAAATCCCGACAGCGGAAGCGAGTATCTTCGTACGCTGTATATTACGGATCAGGCTGTTGTCACCAGCGGCGATTATCAGCGGTATTATGTGGTGGACGGAAAGGTCTATCATCATATCATCGATCCGGACACCCTATACCCTGCACAGCTCTGGCGTGCGGTGACGGTGGTCTGTCCAGATTCCGGTCTGGCTGATGCACTATCCACAGCACTGTTCCTGATGTCCCGGGAGGACGGACAGCGGCTGCTGGAGCAATGCGGGGCGGAGGCGATGTGGATGGATACCGAGGGAAACCTCTTCTACAGCCCCGGTTTTGAAGATTTCGTTCGGACGTGAAAAAGAGGTGACAGGAAAATGAAAAGACGATTCTTCGGAGGAATTCACCCCTCCTATCGTAAAGAGCTGTCCGTAAAGGCAACGCCATCGGTGGCCGTGATCCCAAAACAGGTTGTCATTCCCATGCTCCAGCATATCGGTGTGCCCTGTGTTCCGCTGGTGAAGGTGGGAGATAAGGTCCTTCGGGGACAGAAAATCGGAGATGGGGACGGTTTGTGCGTTCCGGTACACGCCTCTGTTTCCGGTACAGTCATTGCCGTGGAGCCCCGTCCTCATCCCCTGGGAAAACTGGTGACTGCCGTAGTCATTGAAAACGATTTCCAGGATACAACCGTTCGGCCAAGCGAATCCTGCGGAAATGCCGAAGACATGGACCCGGATACCGTTCTCGGCTTAATCCGGGAGGCAGGAATTGTCGGTATGGGCGGTGCGGCTTTCCCGGGAAATGTAAAGGCCCTTTCCGCTGTTGGGAAGGCGGATACCCTGATTGCCAACGCCTGCGAATGCGAGCCCTATATCACGTCGGATGATACGCTGCTCAGGACAAATCCGGAGCAGGTGCTGCGGGGGATGCAGATTCTCAGCCGGGTTCTGCAGCCCAAGCGGGCAATTCTCGCGGTGGAGGACAACAAACAGGAAGCGATTGCCAAGGTGAATGGACTCCTTTCGGAGTATACAGGAATCGAGCTGTCGGTTCTGCCCACCCGTTATCCCCAGGGCGCGGAAAAGCAGCTGATTCAGGCATTGACGGGAAGGGATGTCCTGCCGGGACAGCTTCCGGTCAGCGCGCATTGCGCAGTGTTTAATGTGTCTACCTTCGCGGCGATTTACCGGGCCGTGGAGTTGGGGGTGCCTGTGACATCCCGGATTGTAACCGTGTCCGGCGAGGCTATCCGGGAACCCCAGAATTTCATCGTAAGGATTGGTACCAGCTTCCATGACCTGATCGAGGTCGCCGGAGGACTGAACGACAGCACAGAAAGGGTAATCAGCGGAGGGCCCATGATGGGTATTGCCCAGAGTGACCTTTCCGTACCGGTTGTGAAAGCAACAAATTCCGTGCTGTGTCTGCTGAAGGACCGCAACGGGGCTGCAGAGAATCCGGTTTGCCTGCGCTGCGGGAAATGTGTATCCGTCTGCCCCATGCGGCTGCAGCCGCTGTACCTGTACCGGTTCGAGAAGGCGGGAAATGCCGGGGAGCTGGAGCGGCTTCATGTGATGGACTGCATTGAATGCGGGAGCTGTGCCTTTACCTGCCCCGGTAAGCTTCCGCTGGTAGAACGAATTCGCAGCGGAAAGCAGCTTCTGAAGGAGGCGAAGAGCAAATGAATCTGACCGTTGCATCCTCCCCTCATATCCGTGGGGATTTTAGAACCAGCAGACTGATGCTGGATGTGGTAGTTGCGCTGCTGCCCGCTCTGGCGGTGGGAACCTGGATTCTGGGATTTCGGGCTCTGGCGGTAACTGCTGTATCCATGGTATCCGCTGTAGGAGCGGAGTGGCTTTATTGCAAGGTTACCGGGAAACAGAATACCCTCCGGGATTGCTCCGCGCTGGTCACCGGAATGCTGCTGGCGCTGACCCTGCCTGCATCCGTTCCTTTTGGAATCGTGGTCCTTGGCAGCGTGTTTGCAATTGTTTTTGCCAAATGTATGTGCGGCGGACTGGGACAGAACATCTTCAATCCCGCTCTGGCAGCCCGGGCGTTCCTGATGCTGCTGTTTCCGGCGGCACTGACGCATTATGAGACGATTGACGGCTTCAGCTCCGCTACACCGCTTCACCGCATGGTAATGCCTGCACTGCCGGAAAACAGCCTGATGGATATGTTTCTCGGTAGAATTCCCGGTTCCATTGGGGAACTGTCCGCCCTTGCGCTGCTTCTTGGCGGAGTATTTCTGGTTGCGCGGAAGGTAATCTCGCCTAAGATCCCGCTGGCCTATCTCGGAAGTGTCGCGGTGCTGACATTTGTCTTTTCCAAGACCGGAAACCCCATCAGCTGGATGGTGTACAGCCTCCTTGGAGGCGGCGTGATGCTGGGAGCGATCTTTATGGCGACGGATTATGCCACCTCTCCCGTAACGCCCATGGGACAAATTCTCTACGGCATCGGCTGCGGCGCGCTTACGGTTTTCTTCCGGTATTATGGACTGTTTCCGGAAGGAGTCACCTACGCCATTCTGCTGATGAATCTGGCAACCTGGGGAATTGACCGGATTACCGCTCCCCGCCGGTTTGGCACGAAGAAAGGAGAACAGGTATGAAAAAAGACATTTTGATGCCGGTTCTTGCAATTGTGCTGGCCGCGATCGTTCTTCTCGCTGCTTCCGCAGGCCTTTCGTCCGTTCGGGAGGAAAAGGCACAGCGGGAACTGAACGATATGCTGAAAACCCTCCTGCCGGGGAGTGACACTTTTTCGCAGGAGCCTTATTCCGGCATGGATGAAAACATCCGAGCTGCCTACAAAGCGGAAAACGGCTATGTCGTTCATGTGGTTACATCAGGCTATGCCGGAGATATTTCTATGCTGGTGGGCGTATACAACGATGGAACGGTTTCTGGCCTGGTGGTTCGGGAGCTGCGGGAAACCAGGGGCCTTGGCGGTCGCGCCCTTACGGATACGGAATTTCTCTCCCAGTTTTTGAATACCAGGGGCGATGCGGCTGTGGGGGATAATGTGGATGCGCTGACCGGAGCGACTGTCACTTCCCGTGCCATTGCCCGGGGCGTGAATTCCGCAGCGGCCTTTGTAAGCGGAGTGGATGTATCCTCCAGCGCGACCACATGGGGAGGCTGATGGAATGAAGAACAAATCTTATCTGCTGAATATTGTTTTGACCGCAGGTTTGAGCGTAATTCTGCTTGCCTGCGTTCTGGTAAAAACCTTCCTGCCCGGTGTGATTCTGCCAGCGCTGGATATTCCCGGGGTTACCCTGATTTCCCTTGCGGTGCTTCTTCTGGAACATTTTTTCGCGCCGGGGGCAGGGAGAAACTACCTTCTGATCTTCTTTTTCTCGTCAATCAGCTTTGCGCTGCTTCCTGTGGCTTCCGGAATTGCCGGGGCAGGGGAATGGTGGAAGCTGGCATTGGCCGGAGGTGTAATCTTCACCGGAACGACCTGGATTTTCGAATCGGTTACCGAGAGAATTGCCTCCGGAAACGGGTCAAAAACGGCACTGATTTTGACTGCTCTGGGGATATACCTTGCTGTGCAGTGCTTTACCGGAATCTTTCTTTGAAAAACGTCTCCCTGTGGTTTCCCATAGGGAGACGTTTCTACTTCTGCAGGGAGGATAGATACTCTTCGGCCATGTGAACGGCAACGGCTCCGTCGGACATAGCGGTTACGATCTGGCGAAGGGGCTTGGTACGGACATCCCCAACGGCATAGACACCGGGAATAACGGTTTCGGTTGTCTCTCCCGCCGGAATGTAACCTCCAGCAGCAAGCTCCAACTGAGAGCCAAAAAGCTGCGTCGCAGGAACTCTTCCGATGCTGATAAAAAGGCCGTCACAAGCCAGTGTGGATTCCGCTCCGGAATAGACATCCTGAAGCTGAATTCCGGTGAGCTTCTCCCCGTGAAGAAGCGCTGTCACAACGCTGTTCCAGCGAAATTTCACATTACCGGCATTTCTGAGAGCCTCCACGTCAATCCTTTCGGCGCGGAGGGTATTTCTTCTGTGGATCAGAATTACATTTGACGCGATTTTGCTCAGGAGCAGCGCATCCGCGGCGGCGGAGTTTCCACCGCCCACCACCGCAACGGTTTTATCCTTGTAAAACATGGCATCGCATGAAGCGCAGTAGGCGACACCCCTGCCCAGAAGTTCCTCTTCTCCTTCCAGCTCCAGGTGTCTGGGGCTGGCACCTGTGGAAAGCACCACCGTTTTGGCATAGAGTCGCTCTCCGGGAATTTCAACGACCTTGGGCGTTCCCAAAAGGTTTACCCTGGTGACCTCCGCATATTTTGTGGAAGCGCCGAAGCGTTCTGCTTGCTTTCGCATGGAATCGCCCAGAGTGAACCCATCAATTCCATCAGGAAATCCCGGATAATTGTCAATCTGATGGGTGAGGGCCATCTGGCCTCCCGGCCACAGCTTCTCCAGGACAAGCACGGTAAGTCCGGCTCTTACAGCGTAGAGCGCCGCGGTATAGCCTCCGGGACCGCCTCCCAGAACGAGCATATCATATTCATGATTGAAATTCATCAGTATACCCCTTTCGTTGCATAACTGTAGTATACCCAAGGAGTTGTGTTTTCTGTGGCGATATTACAGAAAGATGTTGACAATTGTAAACACTCGTGTTATGCTCTGGTTACAGTTGTAAACAACATAAGGGGTGATCCTATGGAGAAAGAACACATCCGTCTGACTGAGGCGGAGTGGGCGGTGATGGAATGCCTGTGGGAGAAGGAGCCCAGAACCGGCAGGGAAGTGGTCCAATGGCTCGGGAAACGTATGGGCTGGACACGAAGCACATCTCTTACGCTGCTTCGAAGACTGGAAGCGAAGGGAGCTGTGGCAGGGGAGACAGATGGGGACCGAAAGGTTTTCAGGCCTCTGATTCGAAGAGAGGATGCGGCTTTGCGGGAAACCGAAAGCCTTCTGGACCGGGTATATAAAGGCAGCGTAAGCCTGATGGTCAGCGCTCTGACCAAAAAACAACCTCTGCGTCAGGAGGAAATTGACGAGCTGTATTCCATTCTCAGACAGATGGAGGCTGGGAGCGATGATTGATTGGATTCTGTCCTGCAGCATCCTGATTCTGGCAGTGATTGGCACCAGGGCCGTTTTTAAGGATAAGATCAGTCAGCGGCTGCGCTATGTTTTGTGGGGGTTGGTGCTTATACGTCTGCTGATTCCTGTCAGTATTGGGCACAGCGCCATCAGTGCAGCCAATCTATCTGCTTCCATTCAGAACCTGCAAACTGCTGTATCAACGGAAAACCGGGTTCCGAGTCAAAACGGAATCACTCCCCATGCCCAGGTGGCTGTGAGACCGGGAAATGGGGAAGCTGCACACCAGGGTTTCGGGGAAGAAATGGAAACAGAACTCACCGAAAATCGATTTTCCTGGAGGGAATGGATTCCGAAAATCCTGAAAACCATCTGGATTGCGGGATCAGCATTGGTGGGAGGTGTTTTCCTGTATTCCAATCTCCTCTTTGGCGCGAGGCTCAAAAGAAGCAGCCGGAGAATCCGGGGGGTTCGGAGAGGGCTGCCGATTCGAATCTCGGAGGCGGCGGATTCCCCCTGCTTGTTCGGGCTGTTTCATCCGACAATTTACGTGACACAGCAGGTTGCGGACAATCCCACACTCCTGAGACATTGTGTGTGCCATGAGCGGTGCCACTACCGGCACGGGGATCACGTTTGGGCTGTATTGCGGGGTGTTTGTGTGGCGCTGCACTGGTATAATCCGCTGGTGTGGTGGGCGGCATCTCTTTCCCATCAGGATGCGGAACTGGCCTGCGATGAGGCGGCTATTGCGATGCTGGGAGAAAGGGAGCGGGCAGAATATGGCCGCACCCTCATTCTTATGACTGCCGAGATACGCAGGAATGTGCTTCTGACCGCGACCACTATGTCGGCGAAAAAAAGTGTGATCCGGGAGCGTATCCGGATGATTGCCCGAAAGCCCAAAACGGCTGTTCTTACCATGATTGTTCTGATTCTGGTCGTTGTGATTGCGGCAGGCTGCGCGTTTATGGGCGCTAAAGAAACACCTATGGAGGATACCGATGCTTCTGCTGTCCCGGCGGAGAGCGGGAACACCCAGGATGGCGCGGAGGTGCCTGAAGATCGGACAATACCGGATGTCGCAGAGCAGGTAGGCACTGCTGCAACGTCTGAGCGTGAAGTCCTGCGCAGCGAACAGGAAAGAGACAAGGTCTGCATCGCCGTGCTTCCCACGGGCATTTCCTTATCGGGAGGTGACTTCCGATATATTGTTCCGGATAATCAGCAGCTGTGGATCTCCGCCTATCAAAGGGCTGTGGAGAATGCCTCGGATGGTTATGAATGGGATGGCAGCAGAGGTTACTACATCTGCTATGGGGATGCATGGTGGGAAGTTACGGAGTCGGGGGCCTTGCTGGGCGTGGGCAGCGTTTCGCCTGAGAATGCGACGGAGTTGGTTGCGCTTTGCCAGGCTGCTGTTGCCGATGCCGGAATAATTCCCCTTGTCAAACCGGAGGACATCACCACAATCCGCACCGCAACGCTGGATTGGAATGGAACTCACAGGGTTTCCAATCAGGCAGACCTGAGAAAAATCGAGAACTGGCTCACAAACTCCACGAAAGAAAGGGGAGCTGGATGCTGGTTTACGGGAATGCTGACCCTGGAGATGGAAAACGGAGAAGTCAGAACCATCGCCATGGCAACCGACAGCTGCGGAACCTGGATGAGCGAGGGCGTGTGTTATCGGTATGCCAGCGGCAATGAGGAGTTTTACTCCATCTTTGCTGCCGCAGCTATCCACGACGCGCTGCAGCAAGGAATTGACAATGCCGTGGATTTCATGATCTACCTGGATTGGAGCAGGTATGCCAATGAGTACGGTCAGGAGGAAACGCTCGCCTTGATGGATATGCTGAAGGATTGGTCTATGGAAGCGCCGTCGGAACGATGCTTCAGTATGGCGAACATGACCAGGGGACTGGAAGGAGCCTACGCCGATTACTTTGCCTGGATTCTTTCACAGCTTTATGAAGCGGACAGGCCGGAGTTTGCCTGGCAGTGCCTGGGGAACGCACCGGATGACGTGCGAGAAGAGGTACTGGGGCTGCTGGCAAATCACTGGGGAACGAGCGTGCAAGAAGTTCGGGCAACGCTTCAGCGTGATATTGACACGCACTAGCACGGGATTCATTGTAAAGTGAATAATTGGTGTTTGAAGATTTCAAACGCACTTCGTTCTTACTGTAGGGGAGCCATTC
>CALYTB010000004.1 GCA_945486035.1 uncultured Clostridia bacterium | reverse complement strand
CCTTCTAACCGGGGGATTGCCACGACCAGTGTGCGCACTGGTCTCGCAATGACAGCATTATTTTTCAAACACCAATTTATCGGGCTGTTTCGATGATGGAATTGTAGCACAGCGAAAAGGACAGTAAAAGGCAAAATCATGCAAAGCAGGATAATAATATGCGAATTGGTTGCAGATGCGCATATTATTGACCTGAATCGCATGATTTTGCCTGTTCAAAGAAAGAAAGATACGCTATGATGGCACCATCCAAAGCCCCAGAGGCGAAAATAGAGGAGGAAATCTCATGGCAAGAACCAGAAAACCCACCCAGAGTGAGATCGACGGCGTTGCGTACCGCAGAGCAAAGCTCTGGCAGATCATTCTGTATGCCTGCAACGCCCTGTGCGGTCTGACGGTGTACAGTCTGATCGGACAGGCCAGCTACGCGGCAAGCATCGGATTTGGCATCAGCACCATGGCGGTAGGCGCCATTCTTACCGGTACCAGAATCCTGGACGCAATTACCGATCCGCTGCTGGCGTTCCTGTATGACCGTGTGAATACACGGTTCGGAAAGCTTCGCATTCTGATCATGGGCGGCTTTGCCGTGGAGGCGCTGGCGCTTCTTTGCATGTTCGACCTGTGCTCCAGCAAGGGCTTCGGCATGGGAATGTTCATTGCGCTGTATGTGCTCTACGTTCTGGGCTATACCATTAACAACATGACCATTCAGACCATCCCGGCAATCCTCAGCAATGATCCCAGGCAGCGTCCCACCATCGGTGTTTGGACCACCGTGTTCAATTACATGGTTCCCATGGCATTCAGCATCGTGCTGAACATGGTGGTGCTGGCCCGCGCGGGCGGTACGTTCAACCAAGTCTACCTCTCCAGCGCCGTGCGGATTACCCTGCTGCTGGGGCTGGCGGGCAATATTCTGTGCTGCATCGGTATTTCCGCCTACGATAAGCCCGAGACCTTCCGGGGACTGAAAAAGCATGAGCCTCTGAAGGTAAAGGATATGGCGGATGTGCTGATGCACAACAAGCCGCTGCAGGCCTATATCGCTGCCCAGGCATCCGACAAGATCGCCCAGACCACTGCCAGCCAGAGCATCATCACGACCATGCTTTACGGCATTATGATCGGCAATATGGGGCTTTCCACCATTTTGACAGTTGTTGCCATGCTGCCTTCCATCATCTTTGCAATTTTTGGCGCCAAGTATGCCGGTAAGCACGGCAGCAGAAAGGCGACCATTGTCTGGTCAGCGGCCTGTATTGGGGTCGGCGCAATCATGGTTGTATTCTTCCTGCTGATCGATCCCAGAAAGATTGCGCAGATGGGTGTTATCACCATCCTCTATGTGCTGCTGAACCTGGCCCTGAACGGCTGCAAGATGTGTGTGACGACAGCAAGCTCCGCGTTTATGGCGGACTGCATTGACTATGAGCTGGATCGCAGCGGCCGGTATGTCCCGGCGGTGGTTTCCGGAACCTACAGCCTGCTGGATAAGCTGATCTCCTCCTGTGGCGCTCTGATCGCCACCGGTGCCTGTGCGGTGATCGGTTATGTGAATACGGTTCCTCAGCCCAACGATCCCATGACCACCGGCGTTGTGGCGGTGACACTCTCCGTTATGTACGGTCTGCCGATTGTAGGATGGATTGTATCTCTGATTGCAATGCGCAATTGCAAGCTCACGAAAGAAGAAATGGTCAATGTGCAGAAGCGGATTGCGCAGAAAAAGGCCGAGGGTATTCTGGAAACTGCCCGGGAAAACGGGGTGAACGTATAACCCATTGCAAAAAAGGTGCCTGCTCCTGGGCAGGCACCTTTTCGGCTACTTCGTATTTCGATATTCCATGGGTGTCCTTCCGGTGACCTCCCGGAAGCATTTGGTAAAGTAATTACGGGTGGTGAAGCCAAGCTTTTCGGAAATCTCCTGCACTGAATCCTCCGAGGTTTCCAGCAGGATTTTTGCCCGTTCGATTCGTGCTGCCTTCACATAATCGCTGATACCAAAGCCGGTTTCCTCCCGGAAGCGGCGGGTGAAATAGGTGACGGAATAGCCCACCATGCCGGCCAGCTCCCGGGCGTGGATATTCCGGTTCAGGTTCATCTCGATGAAGTTACAGCACCGCTGAATGGGCTCGGAGAATCTGGGGTTTTCCCGGGTTCGGTGCACCCGGCGGACGAAATCATCGTACATGGAGATGCTGATGGTGGAAAGCTCGTCAATCGTACCCGCATCCATGGCGCTTTGAATGTAGGCATCTCCCACTGAGTATGCCTCATCCGGGCTGATACCGCCCTCGATGGCGGCCCGGCAGACAATGGAGCAGAACACAATGATGCTGACCTTTCCGCTGCTGAGAGAATCCTTCGCCTTGACTCCGACACCGTCGGAAATACTCATGGAGGCGCTGAGCGCGTCCTTGTAATTGAGGTCTCCCAGCCTGACCATTTCCAGCATGGCCTTCTCCGCGCAGTATACCCGGTGTCGGTCTGTTTTTCTCCGGCTTTGGGCCTGGGACGATGTTCCGATGTCCTCCACAAATACATCGCTGATATCAATCTGCTGAGCGGTAATGCAGTAGTGCAGCATCCGCAGATTCCGGGAGAAAATGGTATATTGGCTGGTGGGAACCCGGTAGATTGCCTCGTAAAAGCTGCGAAGCCAGGCGGAGCTGTAAGCGCCGAAATCCTTGGCGGTAAAGCCCCGGTAGCAGCCGTCTACGGAAGCGGTGGAATAAAAAACCGGGCCGATCACATGGCAGCGGTACAGTGTGTCCTCTGTCTTCTCAAAGGCGGCACCCCAGATGAGACCCGTATCGCTGCTTAAGAATACAGGGGTGCTTCGTTTTTTGCCAAGCGCCAGCATTCTTCCCCGGCATCCGCATACCTCAAATACCACGGCAAAGATCGCTTCCTCCGGGCAGTTAGAGGAAAGCAGCTCCCCCTCCGCGTCATAGGTCCAGCTCCATATATTGCCATCGCAGAGCATCAGCTCCCGGAAGAGCTGTAAATTCTGTTGAATGTCCATCCGAATTCCCCCTTTTCTCTATCATAAGTAAAAATCTCAGTTTTTTCAAGCATGATTATCAAAGGAGTTAATTTATGCGTAAAAACATATCGTTCAATGAAAACTGGCTGTTCTCCAAAGAGGGAACCGCCGAGGTTGTCACCCTGCCCCATACCTGGAATGCCGTGGACGGTCAGGACGGCGGCAATGATTACTATCGGGGCACCTGCACCTATACAAAGACCTTTGCAAAGCCCGCAACGGGCGCGGACGAGGAGGTCTGGCTGGAATTCCTGGGGGCGGCCCACACCTGTGATGTAGCGCTCAACGGTGTGAAGCTTTGCCATCATGAGGGCGGTTACAGCACCTTCCGGGTGAAGCTGGAGGGTCTGAAAGAAGAAAACACGCTGGTCGTCAGCGTGGACAATTCCGATAACAACCGGGTGTATCCGCAGAAAGCGGACTTCACCTTCTACGGCGGACTGTACCGGGGGGTAAATCTGATTGTGGTACCCGCTTCCCATTTTGAACTGGGTTACTGCGGAACCCCCGGCATCAAGGTCACCCCTGTGGTAAATCTGAAAAAAATGAGCGCTGTGGTTACCGTGGAAACCTGGCAAACAGAAGCGGAAGCTGTTACAATGGAAGCAGCCGGGCAGACGGTAACCGTTCCCAGCGTGGACGGCTATGCCAAGGCGGAATTTACCATTGAGCATGTTCACCTGTGGGACGGCATCGACGATCCCTATCTGTATACGGCAACAGCCACCCTGCCCAGCGGCGACAGCGTGTCCACCCGCTTTGGCTGCCGCAAATTCGAGATTGACCCCCAGAAGGGCTTTCTTCTGAACGGACGGAGCTATCCCCTGCGGGGCGGCTCCCGGCATCAGGACTGCAAGGGTGTGGGCAATGCACTGACCATCGAACACCACAAAGTCGATATGGAGATCATCCGGGAAATGGGCTGCAACACGCTGCGGCTTGCCCACTATCAGCACGCTCAGGAATTCTACGACCTCTGCGATGAATACGGTATGGTGGTCTGGGCTGAGATTCCCTACATCACCATGCACATGACAAATGGCCGTGCCAACACCCTGTCTCAGATGGAGGAGCTGGTGGTGCAGAACTATAACCATCCTTCCATTGCGGTATGGGGTCTTTCCAATGAGATCACCGCCGCCAGCGCGGTGAATGAGGAACTGCTGGAAAACCACCGGGCGCTGAACGACCTGTGCCATAAGCTGGACAGCACCCGTCCCACCACTATGGCCAATGTATTCATGCTGGAGATCGACAGCCCCATTCTGGAAATCCCCGATGTGAACAGCTACAATCTGTACTTCGGCTGGTACCTGGGGGAACTGGAACAGAATGACGAGTTCTTTGACGAGTACCATGCCAAGTACCCTGACCGCTGTATTGGCTTCTCCGAATACGGTGCCGATGCCAATCCTCAGTATCAGTCCCCGAACCCGGAAAAGGGCGATTACTCCGAGAGCTATCAAGCGGTGTACCATGAGCATATGCTGGATATGATTGAGGCACGTCCCTGGCTGTGGGCAACCCATATCTGGAATCTCTTCGACTTTGCCGCCGACGGACGGGATGAGGGCGGCAAACACGGTGTGAACCAGAAGGGTCTGGTGACCTTCGACCGGCAGACAAAGAAGGATGCTTTTTACCTCTACAAGGCCCACTGGAACAAGCACGAGCCCTTTGTCCACATCGCAGGGGGCAGATATGTGGACCGCACCGAGCCGGTCACGGAAATCAAGGTCTACTCCAATCAGGAGGAGGTGACCCTCAGCGTGGACGGAAAGCCCTTTGAGACCCAGACGGGCAAATACGTGTTCCGCTTCCAGGTGCCCATTTCCGGCGAACATTCCATTCACGCCTCCTCCGGCGACTGCCACAGTGTCATTCTCGTCCGCAAGGTCAGCGAGCCGAACCCGGAGTACCGGATGGTAGCCTCTGCCCCTGTCATTAACTGGTTTGATGCCGATGAAATTGATCCTGCGTATTATTCTGTTGCTGACAAGCTGGCCGATATTCGTCAGCATCCCGAAGCAGGCGCAGTGATTGATGCCATGATGGCTCAGGGCGCCTCTGCCCGGGGCGATGTAGCGGATGCCGTCAAGGACAATCCCGCCCTCCAGCGGATGATGGGCAGAATGACCCTGATCTCCCTGCTCAAGCAATCCGGCGCCGATGAGCAGGCAGTCAAGCAGCTCAACCGCATCCTTCAAAGGTACAAAAAGGTGTGAGAACATGAAAACAAAAACGAAAAAGGGGAACTGGGTGCTGATTCTGATTTGCGTTGCCGCATTTCTGCTCGCGCAGTGGCTGTTTATTGGCTACCGCTTCAGCTTTGGCCCCTTTAAGAGTCTGGGGGATATTCGCATGAGGAAAATGGAGGGGAATGCTTCTGCCTGCAGCATGGAGCATGTGGCTTTGCTGGAAGGGAATCCACTGCAGGGGGGCAATGTGTGCTTTCTGGGCTCGTCTGTCACCTACGGTGCTTCCTCGCTGCGGGAAGGGATTCCCGAGTATTTTGCTGCCCGGTTCGGCTGCTCCATTACAAAAGAAGCCGTCAGCGGAACGACCCTTGTGGACAACGGAAAAAGCTCCTATGTGCAGCGGATGCTACACAATCTGGATCCCAACGCCCATTATGACCTCTTTGTCTGTCAGCTTTCCACCAACGATGCAACGAAAAATCTTCCGTTGGGTGAAATCTCGGACAGCATGGAATTGGATGCGTTTGATACCGCCACGATTACCGGAGCTATGGAATACATCATTTGCTATGCAAAGTCTATCTGGAATTGCCCAGTCGTGTTCTATACCGGTTCCCGGTATGACAGCGAAGCATACGAAGCTATGGTGAGCCGTTTGATGGAGCTTCAGGAAAAGTGGGGGATTGGCGTACTGGATCTGTGGCACAGCAGCGAATTCAATGCCATCTCCGATACCGAGCGCGCCCTTTATATGAACGACAATATTCATCCCACAAAAGCGGGCTATCGGGATTGGTGGTGCCCTGAGATGGAGCGGCAAATATTGGAATATCTTTCCCGGTAAAGGAGCGGATTCATTTGAAGTCAACCTATTGCAATCCCCTTGACCTGAGCTATCGGTATTCTCACATGAACGAGGGAAAGCGCCTTGCCCACCGGGAGGGCGCTGACCCCACCCTGGTTTTCTTCAAGGGAACTTATTATGCATTTGTCTCCATGAGCGCGGGCTTCTGGTACAGCAAGGACTTGCTGAACTGGCAGTTCCACGAAGCAAGGAATCTGTTGATTTACGATTACGCGCCGGATGTGCGACAGATTGGGGAATACCTCTGCTTCTGCGCCTCCCGGAGGGATAGAAACTGCCCCATTTTGCGCACCAAAGATCCTCTGAATGAAAAATTCGAGGAAGTATCCGCGCCCTTCCCCTTCTGGGATCCGAGTCTCTTCCAGGATGATGACGGGCGGGTATACCTCTATTGGGGCTGCACCAATACCCAGCCCATCTGGGGCATTGAGATGAACCCGGAAACCATGGACCCCATTGGTGACAAGGTGCCCCTCATCTACGGAAGAGAAGAAGAATTGGGCTATGAACGTCCCGGCGACAACGGTGTGGCAAACAAGGAAAGCAGTGTCGTCTATCAGCACTTAAAAAAGTGGTTCCATCCCGAAACAGGAAAGATAGAATTCCCCGCAGGCATGGAGACGATGGGCGGCTACAGCGCAGAAGCGATGACCGCTATGTTCCTCTCCGTGGGCAAGCCCTATATCGAGGGGGCTTTTATGACTAAGCATAATGGAAAATACTATCTGCAATATGCCTGTCCCGGAACCCAGTACAATACCTATGCGGATGGTGTTTATGTGTCTGATACGCCCCTTGGCCCCTTTGTGCTGCAAAAGAGCAATCCCTATTCCAGCAAACCCGGGGGCTTTATTACCGGCGCAGGACACGGCAGCACCATCGAAGATGCCTTCGGGAATCTTTGGCATGCTTCCACCATGCGCATTAGCCGGAATCACGACTTTGAACGGCGCATCGGTCTGTTCCCCGCGGGCTTCGATAAGGACGGCGTGTTGTTCTGCAATCAGAATTTTGCAGACTATCCCCATGAAGTACCCAAGGGCAGGTTTGATGCCGCTGACCAGCAGCCCAAGTGGATGCTTTTGAGCTACAACAGGAAGGTTTTCGCATCCTCAGGTGCCAACCCGGAGCTGGCGGTGAACGAGGATATCCGCAACTGGTGGAGTGCGGACACCGCCCAAGCCGGGGAGTGGCTCTGCGTGGATTTGGGAAGTGCAGAGGATGTCCGGGCGATCCAGGTGAACTTTGCCGATGAAGCCCTGTCCCCTGAATTTCCCCCGGAGGAATACGGCAGCGACCGGGGGGACCGGCGTATCGAGCTGGAATCCCAGCTTTCCCACTATACCATTGAGGCAAGCCGCGACGGGGAAACATGGAGCGTTCTGGAAGAGGTTGCCCGGGAGTGCTCCAACGGTTATTACGAATACACAGACGGAATCTCTGCCCGGTTCATCCGTGTCGTAGGTGGGCAACTTCCCTACGGGCAGGTCATGCGGATCTCCGGCCTGCGCATTTTCGGCAACGGCAGCGGTGAAAGGTGTGCTGCGGCACAGGCCAAGGCCGAAAGGGTGGGCGATCTGGAAGCCGTGGTTTCCTGGCAGCCCATCGAGAATGCCCAGGGCTGCAATGTCCGCTACGGCATCGCGCCGGACAAGCTGTATATGAGCTGGATGGTCTATGGAACGGAAGAAGTGAAGCTCACGACCCTCATCAAGGGGCAGGAATATTACGTCTGCGTGGACAGCTTCAACGAAAACGGGATTACCCCCGGGCAAATCATTAAGGTGGTGTAACCATGGCAAGAAAAGCAGTTCAGCAGTTTATGCTTGGTTCTGTTCTGAAAAATGAAAATGCGGTTCGGGAAACCCTTGCTGCCATCAAGGCGGCAGGGTATGACAGCATTGAGCTGTGCGGCTTCATGCTGCATCCTATGGGCTTCATGATCCGTATGCTGACGAAAGCGGCTGGTATGCCTGTGGGCAGCGGAGGCAATCTGGATTGGGAGCGGTTGGTCAAGGAATCCGGGCTGCATGTGGTCAGTGTCCATCAGGATTTGGGAAGCATCGAGAGGGATGCCAAAGCTGTTGCGGAGGAAGCAAAGCGGTTTGGCACAGATACGGTGGTAATCACAGGAATGTACCGTTTTGATTACGGCAACGAGGAAGCTGTGCGCGAGCTGGCCCATCGGCTGAATGCGGCTGGCAAAGCCCTTGGGGAGCAGGAAACCCGGCTTCTGTACCACAATCACAACTGTGAGCTGCGGAAGGTCAATCCGCAAAAATGCGCCTATGACATTTTGCAGGAGGAAACCGACCCGGAATATGTGAACTTTGAATTTGATTCCTATTGGTTCACTGAGGGCGGCACGGATGCCAAGCTGTGGATGCGCCATTTGGGGAATCGAATGAAGCTCTGGCACATCAATGACCGGGGAACCCGGATGACCGGCCCCGCCATGACCCCCATCCTGAAAACCGACAGCATGGAGCTGGGAACCGGCAACATGGACTTGGAGGGAATGACTGAGATTGCCAAAGAAAATGGCATAGAAGCAGTGATTCTGGAAAGCCATAGAAACTGGGTGGATAACAGCCCGGTAAAAAGTCTGGAGCTTAGTTCCAAGTGGCTGAATGCGCATTTTTGAGGAGGACTTCTATGAGGGCAATCCAATTAAAAACCGAGCATATGACGAACCCATTGGGAATTGGAATTTCGAATCCGATTCTAAGTTGGGTCTGCGAGGGCGGTATTTCGCAGATCGCCTACCAGATCCTCGCGAAATCCGATGAGAAAATAGTTTGGGATAGCGGCAAGGTGGTATCCTCACGGATGTCCGTTCGCTATGGCGGACCAGCGGCTAAAGCCAGAGAACGGATAGAGTGGAGCGTAGTGCTCTGGGATGAGAATGGGCAGGGTGTAGAAAGTGCATCTGCCAGCTTTGAAATGGGTCTTATCGATGGCAGATGGAAGGGAAGTTGGATAGATCCAGAGCTTCCCCATGAGGAAACCCGGCGTCAGCCATCCAGTGTGCTGCGGAAAGTATTTCAGGCACCGGCAATCGAAAAAGCAAGGCTCTACATCACTTGCCATGGCTTGTACGAAGCGAAGCTGAATGGATGTCGTGTTGGGAATTTCGTTCTGGCTCCCGGCACGGATGATTACCGACTGCGGCTGCAATACCAGACATATGACGTAACTGACTTGCTCCGCCCCGGCGAAAATGAGATCGTCATTACTTTGGGTGACGGCTGGTACCGGGGAAACAACGGTGTGGATGGACTGTATAACTACTACGGCTCCGACCTGGCGCTTTTGTGCCAGCTGGAAGGGGACGGGAAGGTGATTGTATGTTCTGACAGTACCTGGGAGGCAAGTCAATCCGGCCCCATCCGCCTGAACGATCTGGAAAAAGGCGAAGAATACGATGCCCGTATGGAGCAAACTACGAATTGGCATGGGGTCGTCCCGCGAGATTATGGCTTTGAAAAACTTGTCTGTTCCAATTCTGTACCCATTGTGGAGCAGGAACGGTTTGAGGGGAAACTTCTGAAAACGCCCAATGGAGAAACCGTCATTGATTTCGGCCAGAATCTTGCCGGATATACTGAAATCCGCATTCACGCCAAGTCAGGACAGAAGATCACCCTCTGGCACGGTGAAACACTGGATGAGAATGGAAACTTCACGCAATCCAATTTCGATCCTGGCGAGCGGAACAAAAACGGCGGCATCCCCCAGCGCCTTGATTACACCTGCAAGGAAGGTCTGAATATCTATAAGCCCCGCTTTGCCATCTTCGGCTTCCGCTACGCGAAAATTGAAACCGATGTCGACCTGACGGATTCGCGGTTTACTGCCGTTGCGGTCTACTCCGAAATGGAGCAGACGGGCTTCTTTACCTGCGGCAACGAGAATGTGAACCGTCTGTTCCTGAACAGTTTGTGGAGTATGCGCAGCAACTTCTGTGACATTCCCACGGACTGTCCCACCAGGGAACGAGCCGGATGGACAGGCGATGCCGGAGCCTTTGCTCCAACCGCCGCCTATCTTTCGGACTGCTATCCCATTCTCCGTAAGTGGCTGGCAGAGTGCCGTCTTACTCAGAAAGAGGATGGATTGGTTGCCAATATTGCACCGGTAAATAACAGCGGAAGTTACATTTCCAATATGCTTCAGGGCTCCTCCGGCTGGGGGGATGCCTGTATTTTGGTGCCCTGGGCATTGTATGAAGCCTACGGGGATACGACCATTCTGGAAGAAAACTATGAGATGATGGTGTCCTGGCTGCGCTTCGTGGAGAACCGGGCAAAGAAAACAAGGATTCAAAATCAGCTCAATCCCTATAAAAAATACCTGGTAGACGAGGGCTTCCATTTTGGAGAATGGCTGGAGCCGGATGTGAGCAGCATGGACACCATGAAGAAGAACATGATGTTCGGCGCTCCCGAGGTTGCCACGGCGTACTATTTCCGATCCGCAAGCCTTGTTTCAAAAATCGCCGGCATCCTCGGGAAACAGGAGGATGCCCGGGCTTACAGCCAGATCGCGGAGGGAGCCCGGAATGCTTACCGCCATACCTGCACCAAAAATGGCGTGATTTCCTCCAAACGCCAGGCAGAATATGTCCGTCCCATTGCCTTTGGATTGCTGGACACCGGGGAAGCACAGATCGCGGCAGACCACTTGGCAGAACTGGTTGCGCAGAATGATTACCACCTGAATACCGGATTTCTTTCCACACCGTTCCTGTGCCGTGTCCTTTCCGACTACGGCCATACAGACACGGCGTACCGCCTGCTGCTGCAGGATACGGCCCCCAGCTGGCTGTACCCGGTGAAGCACGGCGCCACCACCATCTGGGAAAGCTGGGACGGCGTCCGGGCGGATGGAACGGTACACGATTCTCTGAACCATTATTCCTACGGTGCCATCTCCGGCTGGCTCATGGGGGATGTCTGCGGTATTCGCCTGTCAGAAGGCAAGCTGACCATTGCGCCCAAACCCTCCAAAGAACTTGGATACGCGCAGGCAAGATGGGATTCCCCCCTGGGAACCATTGAAAGCAAGTGGCATTATGAGCAAGATCGGGTTGTGTTTGAAGTAGCGATCCCTACGAATGTCACCGCGGATATTCGCTTGCCCGACGGCAGCGCTTTTCACGTGCAATCGGGCAGTCACATTTTCGCATGTGCGGAATAAAGTGGAAGCGTGCTGTTTTGATATAGTCCCCTTAGAGTATACACTCGGAATAACAAAAATTTCGAGACTACCCTAAGGGGGCTTTTTCATGCCAAGGAAATCACATAAGAACAAGGGCAACACCGCACAATTCGGCAAGAGCCGGTGGCGAGGGATTTTTCCTCAGCCGAAAGTTTGGAAAACAGAGGAATACTTGGTGTATTTCCTGTTTTCCAAACTGTGCGGATGGGGGAAAAGACCCGCCATCCGGCCGCAGACGCAATTGTACGGTGTTGCCCAAGGTTTACAGCGCAGAGCGAAAGCTACAAGCAGTACAGGATTACCTTGCAGGCAAAGGAAAACGGATTTCGGATTACAGCGATGATGACATCCTGGCCGTGGAGCTGTGGGCAAACAATCTGCCCCGGAAGGTTCTTGGCTACAAGACACCGGATGAAGCATTTGAAGCGGAGATGGATACCATCTTCGTTATACCATCTAACCAAATTGAATTTTACGAGGTGTATAAAATGGTTACTTTATTTAATTGCTTCAGCTTTAACGATGAGTGGTATTTGGTAGAAATGGCATTGACAATTCCGCCGCAAGAAATTGAATTCAACAAAATTGTTGTTCCCGAAGAAGGTGTTAAGGAAAGGGATTGGCAAACTGTTCTGGCAGAGCAATTCTTAAACAATGATGGTACAGAGCGGATTTGTGATCTTTACGAAACGCCTGATAATGGCGTTTCTGATTCCCGTGTCGCATTTTTCATTTACAAATCTAATTCCCATATTTTGAGAACTCCGTATGGTCAATTTGACTTGAGCGATGCAGAGGAAGTTCCAGACAGATTAAAGGATATCATTGAAGTTGACGACGACTATATGTAACAACAATTCCAATTTAACAAATTGTAGAGCTGACAAAAACTGAAAGAAACTTGTAAGAATTCTGTCGGCTCTTTTGAAAGACACCCTCTGTACTATGGTCGGTACAGGGGGTGCTGTTATGCTTAGACAAAAATCTCTGTCTCTGCAAAAGAGATATTTTTCAGGAGTCGTTCGTCAGATAATCCTTTCTTGGTTGTTTGCGGTAATGCTCGAATATCTACGCCTGCCGGGTGCGCGGCGGGATCTGGCAAGGCTGGACGGACTGGCGCAAATGTCCCTTATCCGGGTCATTGCAGTCACCTGTGGAGGAATGCTTCTCTTGTCCGGAATCTCCCGATTTGTGAACACTGCCAAGGTCGAGCGCTGGGCCATTGTTGGCGTATTCGGAATCCTGGCGATTGCCGCATTGCGGGCATCTTTTACTTGGGCATTCCTTGCGGTATGCATTCTGGTTCTGATATTCCTCGTCGTATTTGGTTTTTGCGGATGGGACAGGCAGCCGGAACCTGTTTCCAGGCCAAAGCAGGCACATAGAGTCTGGCGGTGGATCGTCGTGGGATTGTCCATTGCATTCTTCCTGTTCGTGAGCTGCTGGACGGTGGGACGGGTTTACAGCTTCAGTACGCCGACCTTCGACTTCGGAATCTTCTGCCAAATGTTTTACAATATGAAGGAATCTGGCCTGCCCATGACCACTGTGGAACGGGACGGCCTGCTATCCCACTTTGCTGTTCACGTTTCCCCAATCTACTATGCTCTGCTGCCGTTCTACTGGCTGGCTCCCACACCTGCTACCTTGCAGGTTCTTCAAGCTGCGGTCATAACTTCAGCGGTAATTCCCCTTTGGAAGATCGGGAAGCACCATAACCTAACCGGCCCGCAGCAGACACTGATCTGTGCTGTGTTCCTCCTTTGCCCAGCATACTCCGGTGGCACCAGCTATGATATTCACGAAAACTGCTTCCTCACGCCTTTGCTCCTGTGGCTGTTCTATGGCATCGACCGAAAGAATACGGCTATCACCGCGACTGCCGCAATCCTGACGCTGATGGTTAAAGAAGATGCTGCCGTTTATGTTGCTGTTATTGCCCTGTGGCTCATCGTCAAAACGGTTCTGCACTTCAAAAAATTTGATATAAGTAATCTCATCACTGGCATCATAATGCTTGCGATTTCCCTTGGCTGGTTCTTCCTGGTCACCGGGTATCTGGCGAAAAGCGGTGACGGTGTGATGACCTACCGATATAGCAACTTCATGTACGATGGATCATCCTCACTTCTGACCGTTATCAAATCGGTGATCCTGAATCCGATGAAGGCTGTTTATGAATGCGTAGACATCGAAAAGCTGTATTTCATTGCCATGACGCTCCTTCCGTTTCTTGGGCTGCCGCTGCTGACAAGGCGATACGAGCGATATATCCTGCTGATTCCCTATATACTGGTGAATCTGATGTCTGACTACCAATACCAGCACGATATTTTCTTCCAGTACACCTTCGGCTCTACTGCATTTCTGGTGTATCTTGCGGTGGTGAATCTGGCGGATATCAGGATCAATTGGCAGCGGGTGACTGTCCTCGCAGCCGCGTTTATTGTCAGCATGGCCTGCTTTTACAAGGTCGTGGTTCCAAAGGCGATCCACTATCCGGTTCAAGCTGTTCGTTATTATGGCTTCTATCAGAATATAAGGGATGCGCTATCAGAAATTCCGGATGGAGCTTCTGTGACTGCTACAACATTTTACACAACGTATCTGTCTCAACGGGAAATCCTATACGATGTGCGGTATTGCTCGCTGGAGCATATGCTGGAAACCCAGTATGTTGTTTTGAAAATATCTGCTGACAGCGATTTCAAAAAGTATGCAGTGAACGAAGAGGGCAATGGTTTTGAGAATCTGGTCAAACTGTTGGAGGAAAACGGCTATGAGCCATACATGTCAATTGAGGACATACTTGTGATCTACCGAAAGAAATAAGCTGGAATACCATTTCTCCATAGATCGTATCAATACCCTTTGCTATTTTACGCATTTAGACCCCCAAAAGCCGTTGCGGCGCGACCACTTTTTTCCTCAATTTTGGGAGGGGTGGTATCGGTATATTCGGAAGCCGAAAAACGGGTTCTAAATGCGGAGAAAGCTCACCTGTCGACATCAGATGGGTGGTTTTCAAAGAGGGAATACAATATCCTTCTCCCAATATAATTGGAGAAAAAAGTGATTGTGGCACAAGCACTTTTTCACATCTATTCTTCTACGTTACAACCCCCTTCCCAAGCTATTGACACCCTCTCCCAATGTGATATAATACAAGAAAGCAAAATGCAGACGCCAATCAAGCCAACAGCTTGACAAACGCCTGCATTTTCCGTTTCTTAAGAAAGGAGCCATGCCATCAACACAGACCGTCCGTCCATCCACAACTGCACTTTAAAATTTCATATCAAACCGGAGGGAATAACCAGCTTGGGCCGCAAGAAGAAGCTCATCAACAATTCCGGTATTCCACAGCACGAAATCGAGCACATCGCCCGGTGCATCCTACCTGACATCCTCGCCTACTACGAAAGCGAAGAAGGCCAGCGGGAGTTCCGGGAATGGTTGGCTCAACGTGAAGTGGAACAGACGGAAGGAAAGGAAGGAAAAAGCAAGTAAGTAACCGCACAAGGTACCGCCAGCTTGGCGGCACCTTGTGCGTATGATTGAAACGGCTGTGGGCGGGTTACAGTTACGCATTTTAGGGGTAAAAAAGCGGCTGACAGTAAGGCTTCTTGGGCACATCTTTGATCTGGGAATACAATTACCTTCGGATGCTCAAAAACGGCTTTCTAAATTCGTGAATTCTCAAATTCTGTCCGTCGTTCCCTCCGTGTCCCTCGGGAATATGATATCAGTTCTCAAAGGGATGGTACTCCGTCACACTTCTCAAATACCCCCGTATATCCCCGTGGAGGAGCAGATTCACATAGTCAACGGGCTCATTGTACACCAGCCACTCCAGCTCGCTGCTCTCATACATATTCCGTGCGACCTCCGCTTCCACCAGAGTGCAGTCAATGGAAATCATGTTTCCGTCAGCAAATTTGACCTCGACACAGGCGGTGTCGATATTGAACGCACAAGAAATTACTTTCTTATCCATAACAGCGTCCTCCTAAATCTGTTTCCTTTTTCTCGGTCCTCTGGGTTTTGATTCTGGTCGTTTGATGACACCGTTTCGGAAATGGGTTTCCTCGAACTTGCCAAAGAAAACAAATAATCCGAACCCATCTCCCACAGGGAAAACCAGGTTCGGATTATATTGGTTTGGTGCCGGCAACCGGACTCGAACCGGTACGCTTTTTACGGCGAGGGATTTTAAGTCCCTTGTGTCTACCGATTTCACCATGCCGGCGAAGGCGCTCCATCATGATAGCATACTTTTGGGAAGCCGTCAAGTCACAGCTGATCCAGATTCAGGCTGAAGGGCTTCAGGCAGTTTTCCAGGAACCAATTCAGCTCCGGCAGTTCCATGGCACGCATAGCCTCCCAGGTCTGTTTGGCGGCGGTGTCGAATTCCGTATTGCCCGCCTTCTGCTCCTCCAGGCACTTGATGTGGGCGGACAGCTTATCCGCAGCCTTCACAATGGGCTCCAGCTCCCTGTCCTCCTCCAGCACCAGGGGTGCGTAGCTTTCCCGCAGCTGCGGAGGCACCAGTTCCAGCAGCCGCTCCCCGGCAATCCGCTCCACCTGTTTGTAGGCGGTCTTGATATCCGGGTTGTAATACTTGATTGGCGTGGGCAGATCCCCGGTGAGGATTTCCGAAACATCGTGATACAGTGCCGCCACCGCACAACGGTCGGGGTCCGGGCCGGAGAGCTTCAGAACATCCCGGCGGATCAGCGCCAGCCCATGGGCCAGCACCGCCGTCATATGGCTGTGTTCGGAAATATTCTCGGAAAAGGTATTTCGCATCAGTCCCCAGCGGGTGATATAGCGCATTCTGCCCATGAGGGCGAAAAACTCATTGGCCACGGCTGCTCCAACCTTCCTTCTTTCTGATCTCGTCCAGGGCATAGGGCAGCGCCTGCGGACAGTCGCAGAACCGGTCCGCGCCCTGCTCCTCCAGTTCTTTTCGATCCCGGAAGCCCCAGGTCACGCTGAGGCAGGGAACCGCGGCGTTTCTCGCGGTGAGCACATCCACCTCACTGTCTCCCACATAGATGCAGCGGTCCACACCGATCTTCTCCATGGCAATGTTCAGCATGTCCGGGGCAGGCTTCCGGGGGCAGCCCGGCTGCTCTCCCTGGGCATAAATACCGGGGAAATACTCGGCGCACAGCTTCTTCACAGCCCCGTCCGGCTTATTGGACACAATTGCCAGCGGGTATTCCCGACCAAGGAGCTCCATAGTCCGCTCAATCCCGTCATAGGGTTTTGTCTTGATCCGGCAATGTCCCTGATAGTATTCCTGGAAGCAAGCCAGAACCGGCTCCACCTCCGCCCCCTCGGGAACCGCCCGGGCGATCAGCATCCGGGCCCCGTTGCCCACCATTGCGCGGACCTCCTGGAGGGTATGCTCCGGGTAGCCAAACGCCCGCAGTGCATGATTCACCCCGTCCTTCAGGTCCTCCAGGGTATCCAACAATGTACCGTCCAGGTCAAATAGAATTCCTGTTTTCATCCTATACCTCTGTTCTTAAGCACCCGAATGTCCTCCCCCACAAAGGTCAGGCGGGTAAATCCTCCGTGCAGCCGGGAAGCAATCTGGGGAGAGTACCGGCGGCTCATTTCCTCCACGTTCAGGTTGGTGGAAATCACCATGGGCTTGCCCGCCAGAATCCGGTCGTTCAGGAGGCTGTACAGCGCCGCGGTGACGAATTGCCCCGGCATCTCCGTACCCAGGTCATCCAGGATCAGCAGATCACAGGCGGTATATTTCTCCGCCTCCCGGCGGCTGTCCTCGGTGGGATTGAACCGGGCTTGCTCCAGGTTTCCGAACAAATGGGCCGCGGTCTCATAGGCTACGCTGTACCCTCTGTCCGCAACAGCCCGGGCAATGCAGGCGGAGAGGAATGTTTTCCCCAGTCCGGTGCCGCCCACGAACAGCAGATTCCCCGCATTGGGGGTAAAATACAGAGCATACTTCCGGCAGGTTTGAAAATTCCGCTCCATAATCGCCCTGGGACTGGCCCCATACATGGGATCAATCCGGTCGGGATAGTAATCCAGGCGGAACTGACCGAAGCTCTCTTTCCCTGCCAGGATGGAGATTTCCTTTTTCTGCTCCTGACGGCACAGCTCCGTCAGGCATTCGCACATATTGGAGCCCACATACCCGGTTCCTCCGCAGAGGCGACAGATGGGGCTGTCATCCAGATACCCATCCTCAAAATTCTGCCGTACCAGTGCCTCCCGCTCCCGCTGGAGCGACAGGTTCTCCTCCCGCGCCCGCTCCAGAAGCTCCCTGCCGTCGCTGCCCTGCAGAAATGCCGCCTGGGCCGCCTGGGCCATGGTACGCCTCAGCTGCATATCGATTTCCCGGATGCGGGGCACCTGAGCATAGGCCTCAGCCAGGTGCTGCCGGTTTTCGGACTCCCGGTCTTCCCGGGCCATTTCCAGGCGCTGCCTGGCTTTTTTGACCACTTCCGCACTGTAAGCCATCTGTTATCCCTCCCGAAGCACACGCGCAATGGCTTCCAGCTCCGCTTCCCCCAGCTGACCGGAAGCGCCCTGGGCGGTCTTCTGGTCGCCGGAGCGGACAGCCTCCGCGGTGTGGAGACCCTGCTGATGCCAGCGCTGCAAAATCTTGTTCATATAAGCCCAGTTGAGTCCTCCGGTATTCAGGCAGGTCCGCTCATAGGCCATGGAGAAGCACTCCTCCTGGAAGCCCATATCCAGCCAGCTCTGGGCATAGCGCTCCTCCGCCGCGGTGAGGGATCTTCCCCGGATTTGCAGAAGCTGCATCAGCCGGTTGAGCCTGGAATTTCGGACGTTCTGGGCCTGAATAAAGGCCGCGGCCTCCTCCACTGTATCGATGCCCTGCTCTGCCCAGGCGTAGGCCTCCTTCTCGATGGTACGCAGGCTGGGGTTGCGCAGGCTGCCCTTTTCCCGGGCACGGTGGCGGCAGTAGCTTACCAGCATGGAGATCACATCCCCGGGCAGCCCCAGATACCGGACAAAGCCCAACAGTATTTTCAGTTCCTCGGTGTTGAGGCTCCTGCCCAGCTGCCGCTGCACCTCGCCGTAGAGGGCCCGGAAGGATTCGTCCTGCTCCATAGCGCCCAATACATCCTTTTCCGAGTAGACAGGCCGCTCCCCGGGGGCAATGAGGATCTTCTTCTCCTCTGGCCAAAGGCCCAGCTGCCGCAGGGTGGCCCCGGCGCAGGAGAGCCTGGTGTCGTTCATTTTCAGTTCCGTCCCGGCGGTCCGGGGGTCGTTCCCGGTATGCAGAAATATGTACAGCAGCGCCGCGTCAGGACTTGCCGCCCCCAAAAGCTTCCGGGCGTCCTCCTGGGGAATCTGCAGGGAGTCAGTGACCATTTTCAATCCCTCGCCATTTTCGTCATTTGGTGACATTATACCACAGCTTCTCCCCGGGAACAACGGAGGAAAGGAAGAGAATTTCGTAAAAAAACCGGTTCTATTTTTGTCTGACCACAGCATCTTGTGTTCAACCCAACCAATCGGCACCAGAAAGCCTGAAAATGTTTACCTCAATGTATGTTTTGCCCATCCAAATGGTAAAATGTACATAGAAGAATCCCCGCAAGACACCCGAAAGATAAATTGTTGTTTGTTGGGCTGTACCTCGATTACCTGTCATTGCGAACCAGTCCGCAGACTGGTGTGGCAATCCCCCGGTTGGAAGGAATTAGGTAACGATTACCTCCAAAAAAGGTGAATTCTCCCGCACTTGTAGGTGCTTGTCGCAACATTGTACGTCTAACCGGGGGATTTCCACTGAAGCCGGCGCGCTGGTTCGCAATGACAGGTAATCGGGGCACAGCCCGCTAAACACCAATTTCCTGCAGAGTCTTACCCCCACAAATGTACATAGGTGGGTCGTTCCCTACCCACCTATCTTCGCATCAAACCGCTGCGCCTGCGCTGACACACTTGACAGGGGCCGTAACAGTCTGCCCATCCGTCGTCACGAATGTATCTGTTTCGTCCTGTCCGGGAGTAGTTTGCCCGGCCCAACCCTACTTATTCGGAGGTATCTATGGAAAAAATTGCCGTATTTCTCATTCCCCTTCTACTTGGGGTCATCCTCTTCCGCATCCTGCTTGCCCCCATCCGGCTCGTCGTCAAGCTGGCGCTTCACGCCGCCGCTGGGCTTCTGTCCCTGATTCTTCTCAATTTTCTCGCACCCCTTTCCGGGGTTCTCATTCCCGTCAATGCGGTCACGGTTCTGGTCAGCGGAATCTTCGGTCTTCCCGGCACGGCGCTGCTGATTCTTCTGGAACTGATTCCCGCGTAAAGCAGTTCGGCCAGCCCCTTCCTGGACTGGCCGCTTTTTACTCCTTCCGCTCCAGTTCCACCGTCATGTGCGGATAGGGAATCTGAATCCCCTGCTCCAGGAACACCTGATATACCCGCTGGTTGGCAGCGAAGTACAAATCCCAGTAGTCCTCCGCCCTCGTCCAAAACCGCAGTACATATTCCATTCCGCTGTCCCCGAAATTCACCAGAGCTGCCATCGGCGCGGGCTCCAGCAGCACATTGTCCATGGACGCCGCCTGAATCAGCGCATCCACCACCTTCTGGGGCGGAACATCATAGGAGGCGGATACCTTCACCTCCACCCGCCGGGTCCCGGAGGCGGTGTAGTTGATAATCTGCGCCGCGGTAACCGCGCTGTTGGGTATGGAAATCAGCTTGTTGTCCGGCGTGGCCAGCCGGGTGTAGGTCATGTTGATTTCCTCCACCGTGCCGGACTGTCCCGCGATTTCAACGAAATCCCCGGAATGAAAAGGATGCGTAGACAGCAGCGTGAAGCCTCCCAGCACATTGTTCAGCATATTCTGCAGCGCCAGGGAAACCGCCAGAGTCAGCACGCTGGCCAGTGCCACAATTCCCGTCACGTCGATGCCCAGGGAGGAGGCCACGCTGAGCCCCAGCAGCAGGTACAGCGCAACCTTGGCAAGGGACAGCACCAGGGTGTGGGCAGCCTTTTCCAGCTTTGTCGCGCTCAGTCCTCTTCTGATCAAAATCAGCAAAATCTTGATCAGGCACAGCCCCACCGCCAGCACCAACGCCCCGGTCACCATCCTGTTTGCGGCCCCAAAGCCCGTATCCTTCATCCAATCCAAAAATGTATCAACCATACCGTCATACCTCCTGAATATCTTGGAAAAGCATATCATCCTTGTGCCATAAGCAGATAAATTGTTGTTTAGCGGCTTTGCCCCAAAGTTTTCTGTCATTGCGAGACCAGTGCGCACACTGGTCGTGGCAATCCCCCCGTTAGAGGGGAAACGTACCGAAACGCACCAAAAACTGGAATTACCGCGAATTTTGGTGGTAATCGTTACCTGGTTCCATAGGGCCGGGGGATTGCCACGCCAGTGTGCGCACTGGCTCGCAATGACAGCATTAATTCTGTAAACAACAATTTATCTTTTTCCCAAGCAAGCCAATTTCAGTATATTATATTCCCACTTTACCGAAATTTCAAGCCCACGGAGAGTGCAACCTGGTTCTTGACATTTGCCATAGGGATAGTATAATTATGGCAGATTCATGAAGAAAAAGGAGCGATTTTCCATGTATTATACCATGACTGTGGCAGGTCTGCAGCGGAATCTGCCCATCTGCCCTCTGAACGAAAACCTGTCCATCGCCGGCTTTGTGATTTTCGGCGACCAGGAGCTGACTGTGGCCTGTGCCCGGGAGCTGCTGGCGAAGGCACCGGAGTATGACTACATCATCACTGCCGAGGCCAAGGGCATTCCCCTGGCCCACGAAATGGCCCGCCAGGCCGGGGATGCCAAGTACATCCTGGCCCGCAAGGGTCCCAAGCTGTACATGCGGGACATTTTCAGTGTCACGGTGAACTCCATCACCACCGCCAAGGAGCAGAAGCTGTACTTGGACGGTGCGGATGCCGCTCTGATGAAGGGCAAGCGGATTCTGATTGTGGACGATGTGATTTCCACCGGCGAAAGCCTGCGGGCTCTGGAAGCGTTGGTGGAAAAGGCCGGCGGCATCATCTGCGGCAGAATGGCCATCCTGGCAGAGGGCGATGCCCAGAGCCGGGAGGACCTGATCTACCTGGAGAAGCTCCCCCTGTTCCGTCCCGACGGAACCGTCCTGGCGTAAGCGAATACACGCAAGGCTGCCCCACTTTTTTGGGGCAGCCTTGTTTGATGCAGTAGGATGCCCCCCGTCCACAGGACGGGGGGCTTGCTGTTTGTTTTGGGAATACCGTTCTCAGTAACCATCATTCAGCGGATAGACATCGAATGCTTCCTCCGCCAGGGCCTTGTCTCCGTCCAGAACCTTCAGCGACACGCTGAAATACCCCGCCTTGTTCCAGCGGCAGGACATATCCGCCTTCATGCCGTAGGTGTACGTTTCGGACCCCACCAGGGCGTAGTCATTGGTGCCCTTGCGGACATAGAGCTTTCCGTCCTCCTTGCATATCAGCTCACAGCCGGAACCGTGCTGACGGGCGCGGCTGTAGTAGGTATAGCTGGGGTAATAGCCGTCGCCGTCCACGGTGCTGCCCGTGGGGGGCTGAACCTTGGTGGCGTATTGGAGCTCCTCCTGTACCGCCGCCGCCAGCGCGCCGCAGATGGTCTGGCTTTCGGAATTCCTTACACTCTGGGTGTAGTACTTGGTGCTCAGCTGGATGCACAGGGAAATGATCTCCGTCACCAGCAGCATCACTACGATGGTCACCAGCAGCTCAACCAGGGTGAAGCCCTTCCGACCTCTTGCGCGATTTCGAATTCTTTTCATACTTTTGCTCACCCCGGTTACCTTCCCACATAGTAGGTGAAGCCGTTTTCCTGATACCCCTGCACATTCAGCGTCCCAATCTGGGTTCCGTCGGCGCTGTAGATCGCGGCATCCACGGTTTGCATCGCGGTATCCGCCATGGTCCGCTGGCACACGGTATCCATGTTCTTGACCTTTGCGTTAATCCGCGCGGCGGTTTCCAGGGCCATGGGCAGCATGGAGATAATCATGATGACGATCAGCAGGGAGGCCAGCACCTCCACCAGGGTCTCCCCTTTCCGGGAGCAAAGCTTCTTTCTCATGCCATCCCTCCGTTCATCTCCACCACGTTGACCACAATGTTGCTCTGTGCCCAGCTCAGCTTCAGTGTCTGCTGCGTTTTGACTTCCTTGGTGGACACCGTCACGGAGCTTCCGTCGCTCGCTTCCTCGGTGTGGCTGGACTTGGACACCAGAGTGCTGGTGGTATTCTCGCTGACAGTGGCCATGAAGGTCATGGTAATGGTTTCGGAGGGGCTGGACTCCAGGGAGAACAAAACAGTCATGTAGTACTTCTCCGCGTCATGGGACTGCCTTTCATCCTGGGTGGCCAAATCCGCTGTGGCGCCGGGCTCCATGCGAATCTTCACCCGCACATCCTCCAGAGCGCCCTCCGGCCCATTGGCTTTGACCACATAGTTGGCCGAGCATTCATTATTGGTCAGCACGATGCCTGTCATGGTGTCAATCGCCCAATTCAGCAGTCCCCTGCGCAGCTGTGGCAGACTTCCCTGGATCAGATTCAATCCGCTTGCCTGGGAATAGGTGCCGGAGGCGAGAGCCGTTTCCTGTCCCTTGCCGTTGGAATTGCTGTAGGAAACCGTCACTGTTCCGGGATTCTTGGTCACCGTGGTGATGCCTCCGGAGGTGTTGGTCACGGTGGTGTAGGTGTTTACCAGTTCGATGGAATCCCCTGCAAACTGCTCCCGGATCACGGATGCCGCGGAGTTTAAGGTCAGCTGGGCCTGCTCCGCCGCCTGGGCGGAACGAATCCGCCCGGCGTTGCTTTGCGCGGCGTAAATCACCACAGCGCTTACGATCACTGCCACAGCCAGGGCAACCAGCGCGAAAATCAACGTCGCCCCCCGGCTGCTTCTCAGCTTGGCATTAATCATAGCTTTCTTCCTCCACGCTCTCAATTCTATAGAAAGAAATCGCCTGGGGATTGGAAGATATCTTCGCATTGCCTTCGCTTAAATTCAGGAAGAGAGTATCCACAGTATCATCAACATAATGTGAGTAGGTGAAAGATAATGTATACTCCATATCATTGACACGCTGGACAACCCAGTTATTATCCGTACCTTGCTGAACAGCAAGACTCCAGACCAGAACCAAGTTTCCGTCAATCATTCCCAAGCTATAAGTCCTGCCAAGATATCCATCATCACTATTGGGGGCCTTAATCATGGCCGCACTGGTATTTCCGGAGAAACTCCAGTCCATAGTATTTTTATCGTAGTTTTTATCCGAATAGAAGTACCCGCTTTCTGCTGAAGGAATGGTCTTCACACCTATTTTGTAAGAAGTCCAATAACTGACTTTCTTTTGGGAAGTGAGCAAATGTAAGCCGTTCTCATCCTCGCTGCCAATCATCACTGCTTTGCCGTCGGTCGGGTAATCCACCCGGATGAAAGCGTTCACATGCCTCGTCCACCGAGCATAGAGCGTCTGATCCTCCTCAAGATTAAGCATTCCATCGGTGATGAAGCCAGGGATACTCACCTTGGTTCCGTCGTCGTTCGTTACGATCTTACCTTCGGCATCCAGAACCTTCTGACCGGTGCCACCCTTTGCGGTATACCAGCCGGTCAAAGTCCAGCCTTTCCTGGAGGGAGCTTCATAGCTTTCGTAGAAGTACTTTTCGAAGCTCTCGCCGTTATAGTCGTACATGACATGATACGGCTTTTCCTTGTCCTTGTTCGAGTCTGCACTTCTTGCGTACAGGGTCAGGGTTCTGAACTCAAATCCGGCAGTCAGGGTTACATCGCCGTAGGCACCCGGACCAACCTTGTCTCCCGGGTTGTAGGTACCGCTGGTCCATCCGACGGAAGCTTCCGCAGGCGCTGCTGTCCAGCCGGTGAAGAACTGCGCCTTCCCGTCTTTAGCATTCGCGCCAAGAGCGTCACGGATGGTAACCTCATCTTCGATGGTATACGTACCGGATTCAACGGGTTTCTCCCCGTTCATGTAGGTGATGTTATAGCGCTTAGCATTTCTGGTGCAGTACAGGTCCACATCTCCGTACATACCCGTCAAAACCGTTCCCACCGCATAGTCGGTATTGGCCGTCCAATTCCCCTCGTCATCAACGGTATCTCCGGTTCTCCACCCGGTCACGTCGTAGCCCGTCGGGGTGGGAAGCGCACGAAGCCGATCCGTCGATTCCACCGTATAGGTTTGGGTGAAGATCGGCTCAGTCCCGGGCTCCGCGTCATCGTAGTGGAAGCGGATGGTATATTCCTTGACCTCCCACTGAGCCGTCATATGGACATCTCCTACAGGATCCACAACCTCCTGACCGGGAGCATAGGGGGTCGTACCAAAGAAAGTATTGTCGCTCAGGTTTTGGTCCTGCACCCATCCGGTCAGAGTATATCCCGGCTTCACGGCATCGGCAAAAGTTAATCCGCCGGCTTTTGTGAATTGCTGCATATACTTTCCGTCAGTATCGGCAAACGACATAGTGCCGCCGTTAGGATAGTAGAAGATCGTATAGGTTTTCACCGTCCACCGTGCAGTCAGGGTCACATTGCCGTAGAAGGATTCATCCGCTGTCAGCACTTCCGTCGGCTTGTAGGAATTTTCTTCCTTCCAGAAGCAGTTCGGATCCGTGTTGAACTCCGCATAGGACACCACCCACTCGAAGCCGCTGGTTTCCTCCTTTGTCAGATCATTGGGCATGGTAATGGTGCTTCCAAGTTCATAGACAATAGGATCAATGGTATCCTTTCCTTCGGAGGTGATTCCCCCTTCCAGCACAAAGGAGATGGTGTAGGTAGCCTTCCTCCACTGGGCGCTCAGGGTCACATCCCCCTTGTAAACCGCTTGAGTGTTGTCCAGCTTCTCACCTGCTGCGTAGGTCTTCTCCAAGGCCCAGCCTTCCGCGTCCTCAGCAACACCCGTAACCTTCCAGCAGTCAAAGCGGTATCCCTCCGGAGCGGTGGGTCCCTCGGGGAATCGATACTCCCCGCCCTCGGCATACTGCTGGGTCAGGAAGTCCGCCTCCCCATTCTTGTAGGAGATGGTGTAGCTCTTCCCCCACTGGGCTACCAGCTGTACATTGCCGGTGCAGCTGATTCCGGTAACAGGATTCTTGTAGAGAACGCCGGGCGTCCATCCGGTCACTCCTTCAGGCTGCTCTGTCTGCAGAAGTTTCCAGCCGATAAAGATCCGGTCACTGTCCTCGGTTTCCTCCGGCGTGAAGAGTTGAATATTGGAGGCTTCTCCTACATAACTGGTGTACTTGGTATCTACACCCTCATAGGCGGTGCTTTCATCCTCCATGAAATACTGAATCTGATACCGGGAGCTCCATACAGCCTCGAAGGTCACATTACCGCAGCGGCCACTCTCCAGCATCTGTCCGGCATCAAACCTTTCTCCAATAATCCAGTTTCCGGATGCATCCGCTTCGGCAACCTTCCATCCGCTGAACGCAGCGGTACGGCCCTGCTTCTCATCCACAAATTCCGTGGGATCTACATTGGGAATGGTTATCCCATCGTTCATGGTATACGGCAACGTGTATAGAGAGGTCTCGGCATCCTGCTTGACGTCAACCACCGTCACCGATTCGTACCCCGGCTTAAATGCCGCCTGGAACTGCGCAACCGTCCAGCTTCCGTAAACCGTCAGGCCGTTATTCTCGTTCTCGATGGGATTCCAATACACAATGCCATAGCTGCCGTCCTCGCTGAGCTGCGCAAAGGCCGTAGGTTCTTCTTCGCCATTTGCGGTCAGGAAGTAGCCCCGGAACTGGTCGTAGCCCAACGGGGTCTCTGCCGGAGCGTCCAGCTTAGTCACCGGGTCGCCGAGCGTCTTGCTGACGCAATAGCGCAAACCACCATTCTCCTCCTCAATCTGGTAAAGTGTTGCGACAATCCGGTTCCCTTCTGTGCCCTGGGGATAGGCAAACACCGTCACCGTGGGAGGATTCTTCACGATTTCAAAGCTGATCTCCCGGGAGCGGGTGCCGGTCACCTGCTGGAAATTGACGCCAACCACATTGTAGGCGGTCACCTGCACATTGTGAAGCTTCACATCGTTGGAACGGAAGCGGAGCAGCACCTCTCCGGTTGCGGCGGTGAGGAACTGATACTCGTCATAGTTTTCATCGACGGTATTATCCTCCACTCTCCAGTTCTCCGGATTCTCGGCGGTCAGCTCAAGGGGGGTGCCCTTGCTGTTCACACCGCTGAGCTTCCAGTACAGGTCATCCTGCTGGAAGGCCTCGGGAATCATCGTCGGATCCTCGACGGGAGCAACCTGAGTAACCACACCGTTTTCCAACGTCACTGTCACGGGCTCAACATTGATGGAGAACTCAGCGGTAACCGTAACCTGAATATTCGCCTCGTTGCCTCCATACTCCGCCGTAATGGTGGTGGTGCCCTCCTTCAGGCCCAGGATGGTCAACTTCACCGTGCCATCTTTAGCCAGTGCCTTATCCACATGCACAATGGAGGAAGTATCCAGACCCTCCGCAACGGTTCCGTCCTCCTGCAGCTCGCTGTAAGTCAGCGTAAGACCGTCAAGACTTGAGATCTTGGAGGCCTTGTAGTTGCTGTAATTGGTCAGGGTGACATCCAGACTGTCCTCGTTCTCCACAAGCAGGTCCAGCGTAATGTTGGAAACACTGCTGTACAGACCTTCGCCCTTGGGCCAGGTGCCGTAATGAACACGAACCGGGTCCCCCGTGGCATCGGACTTCTGGGTCACGATTGCCGGGAAGGGATAGTTCCGCCCATCCAGCTCATGATCTCCGGCAGGGAAGCTGTACTTGCCGTTGATCGTCACGCCGTTCTCCGTCGTGTCAACCTTTCCCCAGCCCGCACCAGGGGTAAGCGTGCTCAGCCCCTGCAGATCCCTGCTCGTCAATTCAAGCGTTGAGGCGCAATCCCTCTCGGTACCGGTGAATAGATAGTTCTCACAGACACCGTTGCCGTTCAGCATTTGTTTAAAGTAGTAATTGTTATTCGCTGTTAGCGTCGCACCGATGTCCCGAGTGCCGGCATAATAGAAGTTCGGAACGTTGGAAAGCAATTCACCCTCATTAATAACGGCATCCAGATAATAGCAATTCCTAATGGAAACACTCTTGCCTTGTTTATAACCCTCAAGGTAACGGTCTGCCAGGCTGCCGATGATGCTGATGCTTCGGATGGTGCCCTCCAGCTTCGGGAAGGTAACGTATGTATAGCAGTTCTCGAAGCTGGGACTTCCTTCACGGAAGTTGGGTTTGCCGCTGAAATTTTGGTAATTCTGGGCAAATCCACTGCCGCCGATACCGGCAACGTAAACACTGGTACTGGAAGTGCCGCCAGAGACAACAACCTGTTTATCCAACCGCCAGTTATTTAAGTCATTGGCTGAGAGCGTCTTGCCCAGAATTCTGCCGTCCGCATTGCGATTCTCGATCAGAGTATCTTCACTGACAGAAATGCTTCCGCCTGTGTAACAGTCGGACAGTGTGCCCATTGTGGCACCGGTCAACCCTCCAACTCTAATAAAATTACCAAAGCCTGCCTGAGTAAATCCAGTGCCACTTGTTCCTCTATGGGTGCAGTTGATTTGAATGTCCGTTACAGCAGAACATTTGATCAGATTGCCGTTACAGACACCAACCAGGCCACCCACATTCGCTTCACCCAGAGTTTGCTGGTTTTTACTGTCATCTATAATGTTGTATCCAGCAATTGCGCAGTTCTGAATTGCCTTGTTGTCACCGTTATTGTAGTCGTAGGCAACACCAATCAAACCGCCCAAGGAATACGCCCCCGCCGGATCTTTCGCGGTTGTGCTGCGCTGAATCGAAGCACCGTTCTCAGAATACATAATGATATTCTTCATATCCGCGCCTGCGGTTACGCCGAACAGACCTACTGTAAAGGCTTTGGACGAGATATTGACATCCTCGATCTTGTAGCTGTTTCCGTTATAAGTGCTTCCAAACCATGCATACAGAACAGCGTTATAGCCGCCAGAGGACGATGTTGCCGCTGCCGCAATGGGTGTAAATCCGGTTGTAACCGTAGAATCCAGCTTGATGTCATGGGTCTGCTCCCACTTCCAACCGAAAACATCCTTATTGAATGCGCCGTCTTTGGTCTGCTCCCCTGTCTGATTGGGAAGGCTGGTTTGACCAAGATAGGTAAACAGCCTGTAGTTGCTTTCATCGACCAGCTGCTTGGTATTTGCCTCAACCGGTTCCGTTTCCTTACCAGCACCCCGGTTCCAGTTCAGGAACTGCAGCTGCTCGATGGAACGAATCTCCATTGTCGTAGGAGGCTCAGGCGCATCCTGCTCATTCTTCAGCTCAGCCGCCTGCACAGCCGCGCCGAAGAAGGGGCTGAAGGAGAAGTGCAGGAACTTGCTGTCGTCAGGCTCCACAAGCGAAAACTCAGCCCAGGCATAAGCGTTTCGACCTGTCACATACATCCCGTCCGGGGTGCTCGCGAAGGCATCGGAGGTGTTGTACAGGACAAACTCATAGCTGTCGGCGAACTGGCTGGAAATATCGTCCTGCGCTTTGGTGTTGATGTACGGATCCAGATTCTTCGGAACGTTATAGAACTTAGGCGCATTAACCTTGCCCTGCACATCTTTCAGCTGGTAATATCCGTAGCCGTACTCTGTGATCACGCCGCCATCATCATGGGCGGTACACAGGGTTGTGAAGGAGTTCCCATCACAGTCTGCCAGGTAGAAATGGTAGCCGTCATTGGTGCCGTGTTCCTCGTGCTCCCAGTAGAGGATGCCATAGTCTCCGAATACGTCATTGGTGATCCAGTCGCCGTAGTACACATAGTTAGTGCCGGAGCTGCCAATTCTTACCGGAGAGGCAAAGGGATACTTCCCGGACATAGCGCCTGTGGTATCTGCCATCATGTTGTTGTAACCACAGCTTCCGCTGCTGGGAATGCTTCCGAAACCCTTCAGCGAGATTCCGTTGACCGCGCCTGGCATATTCCTCCAGCCCACCACCTTGTTGGCGGTCTTGGATTCCTGACCGTAGGCATGAACCTCTCCAACAAACTTATAGGTGCCGCCGGACAGGAAGTAGCAACCTTGTACACTTCCGCCGGTGGGTGCGAAGCCATCGATGTCCCGCTCCAGAATATTGGAGGCGGTCATGGCGCACACCGTATAGCTGTTGCTGACAGAACCGGCATTGCCGCCCGCGAAGCCACCCATACGGACGCTTCCGCTGGAATAGCGGGATACATCCAGACTGCTCATGGAGCAAGCATTAGAGATGGAGCCGGAACCGTCATTAAGTCCAACGAAGGCGCCCACGAAACCGTTGGCACTGTTGGTACGCACGGTAACAAAGGGGTTCTCCGCGGAGCAGTTGGTTATGGTGCCACTGTTGCGGCCCACGAGGCCGCCCACATACAGCGTCGTATTATAGGTATCCAGGTTGATGCCGTAACCCGCCACCATACAATTATAAATAGAGCCGTAGTTTGCTCCCGCCAGTGTACCGGCAAAGGCGTAGTTATTGGCCTCATGGGGTGCCTGTTTGAAGCGGATGAATCGCTTATCCTCCTTGTTGGCAGCGAGGAAAATATTGCGAAGCTTTCCGTACTCCCTGGAGGAATCCGGATTCTTACCGATGTGGCCGAACATACCGGTGTACAGGGTATCCGACTCAAAGCTGACCCCGGTAATCTCATAATATTTCCCGTCATATGTCGCCCTGAAGGGTTTATCCGCGTTGCCGATAGGCGCCTGAACGGATACAGCTCCGCTGAAGCCGGCTTGTTTCCAATCATAGCTGCCGTAGTTCAGATTCATCTCCTGCTCCAGAGTAACCTTATAGCCCATAGCGCCTGAGTGGCCGCTGAAATACCGGCTCAGCAGATACAGATGCCGGGGGGTACGGATACGAACCACATTCTTGGCGGCGGAGGACAGTGTAGGCTTGGCAGAATTCAAGTTCTCCACCTGCTCAACCGTGGCGGCGAAGTGGGGATTGAAGTAGTAGTAGGAAACGCCCTCATTCTCATCCTTTTCGGTATCCGGGGTTTCCACCTGAATAAAGGTATAGAAGCTTCCCACGGCGGCGGAAGGCGCATTTACAATATTCTCATCCTTATCCGTATCCGCCGGAAGATCCCGGAAATAGTAGTTCGCGTCCACCGGGTTGCCGGTAATGCTTCGCTTTGTAACGCGATACGGCTTATCTGTGTCCTCAATCGGAGCAATGGAGTAATTGCTGCCGTTGTAGCGAACGGTAGCAGGTTTCTCCGTTCCGTAATTAGGAGCGTTTTCCACGCTGGTGGAGGTGTACAGCAAAGCATATCCGTCCCGCACAATCGTCTTGGCGGAGTTGAGGAAGTCGCTGCCCGCGCCGTAGTAGCCGCGGTAGCCATCTGAATACTCCTCAAAGTAAACCAAGGTGCCAGGGTCGAACAGGTTGCCGTCCCAGTCGCCGTAGTGATGCAGCACTGTCCCGTCCTGCCGGTAGATAAACGGATAGGGGTAATTGGTCAGGCCGAGACCCGCAGCCAGGTTGTAGGCCGTGGTGTCACCGGAAACGCTACTGAACCGGAAGTTGCCGGAAAGGTTTGTAAAGGTATGAGCCTTGCCGTTTCTCAGCAGGGAGAAGCTCTTTTCCTCGCCGATTTTGGTAATCCGACCAGTATCGTATACCACGCCCTCCTGGGGTGCGTAGTAGACGTTCGTCGCGCTGCTGCCGTAGCCCACGGTTGTGAAGAACATGGTAGGAACAACTACCTGGTTGTTCTCGGTGCTGTCCGGTCCGATGTTCAGTACACAATAACTGTCGGAAACGGATGCCACGGTGCTGGAGGTAAAGCCAGCGGATTTGGAGGGCACACCCACAGTAAAGCCCGCGCTGTAACAGCCGTTGATGGTGGAGGTGGGGCCACAACTGCCCACCAGGCCGCCCACGGTGCTGTCGGCAGTCAGATAGCAGTCTGCATAGGAACGACTCAGCTCCATTTTGCCGTTCACGCTGCCGAACAGTCCGCCCACATAGACGCTGCCCCGCAGAACCTGTGCGCTATAGCACTCCGTGGCGACAACGCCGTTTGCGGCTTCTCCGATAAGACCGCCCACGATTCTGCCCGAAAGCGCCGAAAACGTCTCTTCCGTATTGTCGTAGGATTTGTTGTTATAGTCTTCACGGCTCAGATACGCTCCGGTGTGAATAAGTGTCACACTACCGCTGGTCCTTCCGGCCAGTGCGCCCACAGAGCTCTGCTTGCTCTTGTCGAGAACGGTCGTGCCTACCAGGCTGACGTCCTGAACGCGGATGCTTTCTCCGGTCCTGCCCAACGTACCGAACATACCCGCGGGATCCCCGCTTTCGGCATTCACGGTCATACCGCTAATAATATAGTATACGGTTTTATTCTCCTCGTCCTTGCCGCTGCCCAGCATGGAAGTGATTTTGGAATTGGTAACAGGATTGAATTTCCTGATTTCCTTTATATTATTTTCGTTATTTTTGTAGTAGGTTTCCGCCCACCAGTAGATTTCATCGTCCGCCACATCTTCCGTTTTGTTCTTGAAATCGATGTTGGCGGTCTGCACCACATTGACAACATCCACCCGGCTGTCCACGGTGGCGCCGTCCAGATTCTGCAGGTGTCGTCCCGCGTTGACGGAAGCGGTTTTGGTTTCCGGGTCATAGGAAGCGAACAAGCTGTTGAACACGCCGTCGGCTCTGGCGGTATCCAAGGAAGTGTCCGCCGCGAAAGCACCGGCGCCCTGGGTGCCCAGCTCCGCGAAGATCTCCACGGTCACGTTCTCGCCGGGGTACATGCCCTGGAACAGCTCCAGCTGGCCGAACTGCTGGGACTTGCCGGACTTGGGATTGAAGCTGTCCATCACCAGCTCATAGCTGCGGTTGAAGTAGCCGTAGTCCATTGCCGTCATGACGATTTGCTTATCCGTGGTGACGCCGGACTGCGCTCCGGTGAAGGTGAGGGTCAGCCGAACCGGCCGGTTCTTGAACTCGGTAGGAACCTTCACGGAGATATCCGCCCGCAGCTCTTCCGCGTTGATGATGTTCACGGAAACGTTCAGGGACGTGTTGGTCATGGCCACCTTGCCGCCCAGAACGCCCACGCCGCCGTAGTAGCCCACGCCGCTTCCCTTCCGGTCGGCAAAGACACGGTACTTGTTGGCGGTGTTGCTGCTGTACCAGCTGGAAATATCCGCGGGGTCAAAGCCCTTCTCGCTGTAGAACACGCCGTAGATGTAGCCGTACTCCGGGTTGTACTCCACGATCCAGTGGTTATCCTCCACCTCCGCGCTCAGTGCCCCCTTGGGCAACAGCACGGCAGCCGCGGCGGCATCCTTATTGTACAGAGCATTCAGGCCCGCGTAGGGGATGGTGGAATCCCAGTCCTTGGGCTTGCAGAGCGTATCGTCCGCCTTCAGCAGGAACATACCCGCGGTGCTGCCGCCGTCGGCCTTCAGCTTCTCGTAGCTCACCGCGTCTGCCCGGTTGTCGGTGTACATTTCCGTCAGTCGGTCCTGGGCGGCCACATAGATATCCTGGGCGATGGTGTCCAGCTTATTCTGCCGCATGGAGGCGATCAGCCCGGAGGCCGCGAGAAACGCGATGCCCACCAGGATGGCAATGATGGCAATCACCACCAGCATTTCCATCAAGGAAAAGCCCCGGGATGCTCTGCGCTTCCTTTCCGATGTATTTTTCCTGCTAAAGAAAACTTTCATAGTCCATACTCCCCATCAAAAGATCGTATATGATACCGGATGCCGTCCGTTGGCGGACAGCCGTACAGTAATAAAATATATAGCACGGTAAGTATAACATTTCCAAAAGCATTTCGCAAGGCATTTCCTGTAATTTAAAGTAAAAAAATTCATCATCATTCGCTCTGCACAAAAATATTTTCCTGCGGGGTCCGGGATTTGCTGTTTTAAACGCAATTCTCTTGTTGACAATTCATTCAAAAAAAGGTAATATTTTATATAAGCATTATTGTAACATTTTGGGAGGGGCCAGTTGGGCCGTTTTTCGGTTCCCGGCTGCGGTTTCTCCCGTGTAAGGAGCGGACGATATGGCTTATAAGCGCATTGGTGATATGCTTGTCGCGGGCGGCTACCTGACAGAGGAAAAGCTGAAGGCCGGTCTGGCCGAGAGCCGCCGCACCGGCAAAAAGCTGGGCGAAACCCTGGTGGAAATGGGCTTCATCCGCCAGAGCGATCTGATTAACGTGCTGGAAAACCAGCTGGACGTGGAGTACGTGGATCTGCAGCGGATGTCCCTGCCCAAGGATCTGGTATCCGTGATTCCCCGTGCCATCGCCAAGAAATACAATGTAGTTCCCCTGGCCAGCGATGCCAACACCGTCACCATTGCCATTGCCGATCCGCTGAACTTCGTGGCCACCGATGCGGTGCGGACGGTCACCCGCCGCAAGGTCATCACCCGTCTGGCCGATGCCCAGAGCATCACCCGGGCGCTGACCGACCTGTACGGCTCCGAAACTGCCGAGAAGGCCCTGGAGGAGCTGCGCGGCGACGAGTCCGCCCCCTCCGATTTCCAGAGCGTTGCCGATGCCAACATCATCGGCGCCGACAACGAGAATGCCGCGCCCACCATCCGGCTGGTCAACAGCTTCCTGGAGTACGCGGTGAACCAGAACGCCTCCGATATCCACCTGGAGCCCCGGGAGCGGGAGATGGTGGTGCGGATGCGGATTGACGGTGTCCTGCGGAAGGTGTTCAACGTCCCCCGGGCCACCCAGTCCGCCGTCATTGCCCGTATCAAGGTCATGGGCAATATGAACATTGCCGAGCACAAGATCCCTCTGGACGGCCGCAGCAACATCCGTGTGAATGACAAGGATGTGGACCTTCGTATTTCCACCCTGCCCACCGTCTACGGCGAGAAGGTGGTTATCCGTCTGCTGAACAAGTCCAGCTCTCTGCTGAACACCAAGGGCATCGGCCTGACGGACAAGAACCTGAAAAAGTTCAACGCCCTGCTGGAAAACAGCAACGGCGTTATCCTGATTGTGGGCCCCACCGGCTCCGGTAAGTCCTCCTCCATGTACACCATGATCGGCCAGCTGAACACCGACGAGGTGAACCTGGTCACCCTGGAGGACCCCGTGGAGTACAATTTCGACGGTGTCAACCAGGTTCAGATCAACGAGAAAACCGGCATGACCTTCGCCTCCGGCCTGCGTTCCATTCTTCGTCAGGACCCGGACATCATCGCCGTCGGTGAGATTCGTGACGGCGAAACCGCCGATATTGCCATGCGGGCCGCCATCACCGGCCACCTGGTGCTCTCCACCCTGCATACCAACGATGCTCCCAGCACCATTGACCGTCTGCTGGATATGGGCGTGGAGCCCTTCCTGATTTCCAGCGCCCTGAAGGGTGTCATCAGCCAGCGTCTGGTCCGCCGGATCTGCCCCAACTGCCGGGAGAGCTACTCCGCCAGCGAGGAGGAGCAGTCCATGCTGAAGCTTCCCTACGTTCCCGGCCGCAAATTCTACCGGGGCAAGGGCTGTCCCATGTGCTTCAACACCGGCTACCGGGGCCGTACCGCCGTGTTTGAAATCCTGACCCTCACCTCCCCCATCAAGCAGGCCATTTCCGATAACGCGCCTCACAGCGAGCTGATGCGCCGGATTCAGGACAGCGATTTCGAGACCCTGCTGGTGGACTGCCAGCGTCTGGTGCTGGACGGAACCACCACCCTCTCCGAAGCCTTCCGCACTGTCAACAGCACGGACGTATAAGACCTGATACATAAGGACGGTAGCCGCCATGGATTCCTTCGTTCCCCTTTCCTCCATCATTCTCACGGCTCTGGACCGCAGGGCCAGTGACATCCACATTGTCCGGGGCGTTCCTGTCCGGCTGCGTATCGACGGCAGGCTGGTGAACATGGATGACCACCGGCTGACCCCCGAGGACTGCGAGAATTACGCCCGGGCCATCAGCCCCAACTACGAGGAAATCGCCGAGATTGGCGAGCAGGACCTGGCCTTCAGCCTGGGCAACCGGGTGCGCTGCCGCGTGAATCTGTTCCGCCAGCAGGGCTGTGTCTCCGCGGCCATCCGAATCCTCAACGACCATATCCCCACCATATCCGAAATCGGGCTTCCCCAGGAGTGTGAGCGCTTCACCCGCTTCAACCAGGGCATCGTCCTGGTCACCGGCGAAACCGGCTCCGGCAAGAGCACCACCCTGGCCTGCCTGCTGGATATCATCAACCACCGGGACACCAAGCATATCATTACGCTGGAAGACCCCATCGAATACATCTACGAGTGCGACAAATGCACCATCAACCAGCGGGAGGTGGGTCAGGATACCCGCTCCTTCTCCGACGGCCTCAGCGCCATCTTGCGGGAGGACCCGGACGTGATTCTGGTGGGCGAGATGCGCCAGCTGGAAACCATCGAAACCGCCCTCCTGGCCGCCGAAACCGGACATCTGGTCTTCGCCAGCCTCCATACCAATTCCGCCGCCGATACCATTGACCGGATTGTCAATGTGTTCCCCGCCAATCAGCAGCCCCAGATCCGTCTGGCCCTCAGCATGAGCCTCCAGGCGGTGCTCTGCCAGGAGCTTCTGCCCCACCGCAGCGGCCACGGCCGGGTTCTGGCCACGGAGCTGATGTTCGTCACCCCCGCGGTGCGCAACCTGATCCGGGAGGGCAAGACCCCCCAGATTGCCAACGCCATCGCCACCTCCGCCGCCCAGGGCAACCACCTGATGGACAACAGCCTCCTGGAGCTCTACGGCAAGGGCCGGATCTCCGCCGAGACCGCCCTCAGCGCTGCCCACGACCCCGATCTGCTCCGCCGCAGCGTCCGTATCTGACAGCGCAACCAATAGTTGCCCCACGAAAATCAGCTTTTCAGCGTTCCCCACCGCCCAATAAATTGTTGTTTGGCGATTTTGTACGCATTGCGTTTTTGCTGTAGGGGAGCCATTCATGGCTCCCGTGACACAGTACGTTTTCGCCGAAATGCTCATATAATCGGTACATTTCACCGCCGGGAGCCATGAATGGCTCCCCTACAGAGTAATTCCAGGATTTCCAAAACATCTCGACAAACACCAATTTGTCACTTTGCAAAGCACATAGATATTCGCCTGTTATTCCCGGCGGCAGCGTATGCGGCCCCGTTTCCGAATTTCCCAGTCATCTTCATTTCACCATTTTGTCATTTCACCCAGGAAGGAGCATCCTCTATGGTTGCATATCGTTACAAAGGCCTCACCGCCGGTGGCGCGGAGGTTGAGGGCGTGGTGGAGGCTTTCGACAAGGCCGATGCCATTACCAAAGCAAAGGCCAACTGCCGCGTGCTGGTGGAAATCGCTCCCGTCAAATCCTCCGACGGCATCCTCAATGCCGATATCGGACAGCTGCTGGGCGGTGGAAAGTTCAAGCCCAAGAAGCTGGCCCTGCTGTGCAGCCAGCTGGCCATCGAGCTGAAAGCCGGTCTGCCTCTGGTCCGCTCCCTGCAGCTGGTTGCCGAGAACGAACAGGACAAGAACCTGAAACGCATCCTGGACCAGGTGGCCGAGGATGTCCACGCGGGCAACGGCCTGGCCGACAGCTTCGCCAAGCGGGGCCCCCAGTTCCCCAAGTCCTTCATCGAGACCGTCCGGGCCGGTGAGGAATCCGGCCGTCTGGACGAGAGCTTCACCAAGCTGAAGATTTATTTCGAAAATTCCGCCAATGTGTCCAGCAAGGTCGCCTCCGCCATGGTCTACCCCATCATGCTGATTGTGGTTGCCATTGTGGTGGTCGCCATCATCATGATTAAGGCCGTGCCTGTCTTTGAATCCAGCTTTGCCGACATGGGCAGCGAGCTTCCCGGCATCACCAAAATGCTGATTGCCATCAGCAATTTCTTTGTCAACTACTGGTTGCTGGGCCTGGCGATCCTGGCCGCGGCGGTTCTGGCGGCCTATCTCTTCGGCAAAACCGATAAGGGCGCCCATGTCTACGCCCGGATTCAGCTGAAATTCCCCGGCATCGGCCAGGTGAACATCATGAACGGCGCCTGCCAGCTGTGCAGCACCCTGTCCACCATGCTCTCCTCCGGCCTGCCCCTGGTTCAGGCGGCCACCATCACCGCCAACGTCACCTCCAATCTGCTGATCTCCGAGGATATCCGCTCCGCCACCACCGGCGTCATCGAGGGCAGCCGCCTGGGCGACGGCCTGAAGAAAAGCCCCTGGATTCCCAGCCTCCTGAAGGAAATGATCGCCGTGGGCGAGGAAACCGGCAAGCTGGAGGAAACCCTCAACGTGGTCAACGACTACTACACCCAGGAGGTCAACGTGGCCGTCCAGCGTGCCCTGGGCATCCTGGAGCCCTGCATCGTCCTGGTCCTGGCCGGTCTGGTTGTGTTCATCCTGCTGTCCGTGTACCTGCCCCTGTTCAGCATGTACGGCAGCATGTAATCCGCCCCATAGCAATCCGCACAGTCATCGCCGCAAATAATTTATTGTCATTGCGAGCCAGTGCGCACACTGGCGTGGCAATCCCCCGGTTGAATGGGACCAGGTAACGATTACCACCAAAAGTCGCAAAACACGCTGTCATTGCCATGAAAAACGCTGTCATTGCGAACCAGTGCGCACACTGGTGTGGCAATCCCCCGGTTGAAAGGAACCAGATAACGATTACCACCAAAAATCGCTAGGTTTCCCCGTCCTGTAGGGCAATTGTCGATACATGTCCCCTCTAACCGGGGGATTGCCACACCAGCCTGCGGCCTGGTTCGCAATGACAGGTAATCTGGGTCACATCCCGCTAACCATCAATTTCTCGTCCCAAAAGCGATAACCCGTACACGCAATCACTAGTCAGCAATCCCCCCTGCCCCCACCGGGCCCCACCCGTCCACACCCGGCCGGAACCCCCCTGCCGGATTGGAATACATTATTTTTCGCAAAAGGAGATTTCTGTTTATGAAGAAAATGAACAAGAAAGGCTTCACCCTGATCGAGATGCTGGTCGTCATCGCCATCATCGCCATCCTGGTCGCCATTGTTATCCCCACTGTCACCAACGCCACCGAGAAGGCCAAGCAGGCTACCGACTTGGCTAACATCCGTTCCTTGGTTGCCCAGTACCAGATTGACAGCCTGAGCGGAGAAGCAGATACTACAGCCCTTAAGGAATTTAAGACAAAATCCATGAAGTCTACTAAAGCTGATTATTCTTTTGATGATACTACTGATCCCGATGCTCCTGTTGTCACCTATAAGGCAACTCTTCTGGAAGACGGAAATGGTACTGATAAGAAGACCTACACCTGGACGCTGGGTGACCTGGTGGCTGATGCGACTGAAGCTGCTGGAGAACACAGCTAAGGTTTTCATTCTCCCATTGTCATTCATATTGCATTGAATCAACCCTAGACATACTATTTCCCGGGCAGAGCTGAGGGGTTGCGGCTCTGCCCTCCGGGAGTAAATGGATTAGGCTTGAGTGCCCGAATTCTCGGACTCTCAGGCGTGCTCCATTACCGCAGAAGCGGAGGTCACTTATGAACAGAAAGATTCGTAAAAAAGGCTTTACCCTCATTGAAATGCTGGTTGTAATTGCCATTATCGCGGTTCTCGTAGCCATTGTTATTCCCGTAGTATCGAATGCCACCACCAAAGCGAAAGCAGCCACCGATGCCGCTAATCTTCGCAGCATGATGGGGCTTGCCAATACCCTGCTGATGGAGAATGATACGAATGCGGCAGCTACCATCGCCGGTTTGCAGGCTGCGGATTCCGCAACCTTCCCCGGTGCCAAGCCCTACATCTACTATGTGGAACCCGGCTTTATCATTGCTTACTTTGCCCATAACGGAAGCTTCTACACAGTGGATTCCTTTGCCGATGCTGCCACCACCGGAAGCGCCCCCGTCCCCGCGACCCTTCCCTCCGAGGGCACCTCCTACCCCGTCGGTGGCTCCGGCACCTGAGCCTTCTTGCCATCCCCACGATTTCGGTTTTTGTCGTTGACCGGTAAGCACTCCGACAACCGACATTGCTTCCCCCGGGGGGAAGCTGGCGCCCAAATCGGCTCTTCGGAACCGATTTGGGTGACTGATGAGGAACGGCGAAAGCTGAACTCCTCCGGTGCAGTTGGCGTTATGGTACAAAGTTCGGACACGGCACGCGTTAACTGAGCGTATTTCCTGTCGGAGCCGTCGCCGTTCCTCATCCGCCCCTGCGGGGCACCTTCCCCCCGGGGGAAGGTATTTCTACCCGTTCCGACTGAAAATCCGAAAAGCGAAGGAGACCCTATGTTTTCCTATCTCGATCCTTTTACGAAAATCTACCTTCTGCTCCTGTGCGCGGTGCTGGGACTGGTGATGGGCAGCGCCCTGAACTGCCTGGCCTTCCGCATGGCCCATCAGCAGAAATGGACCGGCGGCAGGAGCCGCTGCGTAAGCTGCGGCCATGAGCTGAAATGGAACGATCTGGTCCCCGTATTCAGCTTCCTGTTCCTGAAAGGCCGCTGCCGCTACTGCGGTAAAAAAATCAGCCCCCGGTATTTTCTCGCGGAGTTGACCCTGGGCATCGTGTTCCCGGCGCTGCTGCTGCGCTATGATCTGAGCCTGGACTTTGCCGTCATGGCGGTGCTCTTCGGGTGCCTCTTCTGCCTGAGCCTGGTGGATCTGGACACCTTCGAGATTCCCAACCGGTTTCTTGTGATTCCCGGTGTTCTCCGCCTTAGCCAGCTGCTGTACTCCTACGGCCTCTCCTCCCCCTTCCTGAAACAGGTACTTCCCGCCGCCGGTATTCTGATCGGCCTTCTGGCCCTGGTGCTGGTGATGGATAAGGTGCTGGGCAAGGAGAGCATGGGCGGCGGCGACATCAAGCTGCTTTCCCTGCTGGCGCTGTTCTTCTCCTTCCCGGAGTGGCTGCTGCTTCTGTTGGTTTCCTGCATCCTAGGCCTGGTTCTGGCCGCAACCCTGGGGGCAAAGAAAGGCATCGCCTTCCCCTTCGGCCCCGCCATTTCCGCCGCGGCATTTCTCGTTTCCCTGTTCGGTTCGCAAATTGCAGGCTGGTATCTCAGCCTGTTCTGATACACAGGAGGTAACAATTCATGGCTGGTACAATCCTCGGCATCGAAATCGGTGCCGCAACCATCAAGTTTGCCGAAGTCCGGGGCAAAACCCTGGTCCGCTCCGCAAGCTACCCTCTGCCCGACAATCTGGTGCGTGACGGCCTCGTCACCAGCCCCGACGGTCTGGTGGAGGTGCTCAAAAAGGCGAAGAAGGAGCTGAAGCTGAAAAGCGGCCCCTGCGCTCTGGTCATCCCCTCCCGGGCGGTCATCGCCCACCAGATCACCATGCCCCTCATGAGTGAGGCGGACGTGGCCCTGAACCTGCCCTTCGAATTCCGGGATTTCGTGGGCAAGGATTCGGACAAGTATCTCTACGACTACTCCGTCCAGTCCATCCAGCAGCCCGCCGGCAAGCAGGGTGGCTCCATGGAGCTCTACGCCGCCGCCGTGGAAGCCAAGCTCATGGAGGATTACTACTCGTGGCTTAAAAAAGCGGGCTTTACCATGAAGGTGGCCATTCCCGCCGAAATGTCCTGGGAGAACCTGATCCGCGCCTGCAAGAATCTGCCCAAGGAGGTCTGCATCGTGGACATGGGCGCCACCCATACCATGGTCACCGTTTATAAGGACGGCCACTACGTCATGGGCAAGGACATCGACATAGGCGGCGGCACCATGGACGAGGTGATCGCCGGAGAATACAAGCTGGATGCCCGCCAGGCCCGGAACTACAAGGAGCTGGACCCCGATCAGTACCTGTCCTGCTGCACCGAGGTCATGAACGACCTGGCGGTGGAGGTCATGCGTGTGGTGAACTTCTACTCCTACCACACCGAGGGCGCGGCCCTGCGGGATATCTACCTCTGCGGCGGCTCCGTCACCGAGAGCCTGCGCACCGCGGTGCTGAAGACCACGGATATGCAGCTGCATCACATCTGCCGTCTGGTTCCCGGCGGCGTGGAGAATTCGGCCACCGCCCGCAGCGCCATCGCCGCAGGCGCCGCCATGCAGTAAGAGAGGAGTCGCACATTATGGCAAACGAAACCAAAGCCAAGACCGCGGGCATATTAGGCGGCAAAAAGCTGGTGACACAGTCCAAGGTCACCATGAACTTCGCCAGACATAAGAGCGATTTCAACTTCGGCAAGGTGGCCCTTGTGGCCCTCATCATCATTGTGGCGACTCTGCTGTTCACCAAATTCGCCATTCTGGACCCCCTGGATCAGAAAACCCAGGCCCTGAACGAGCTTAGCTCCAAGCAGACCCAGATGGACATCCTCAACGCCAAGCTGGCAGGCTGGGACGAGCTCCAGGCCCTCTACGGCCGCTACAGCTACGGCTGGATGACCGAGGATGAAACCAATCTGGTGGAGCGGATGGATATCCTCCGGCTGATGGAGAAGAAGATCCTGCCCAGAGCCCGGATTGAGGACTTCTCCATTTCCCAGAACGTACTCACCGTGAACCTGGAGGGCATCACCCTGGAGCAGACCAGCTCCCTGGTCACACTGCTGGAGGAGGATCCCCTGGTTCAGAGCGCCACGGTCTACAAAGCTTCCAATGACGACGATGCCATCAAAGAAGTCAACCTGGTTGTGATTCTCGCAAAGGAGGTAAGTGAAAATGGCTAAGAAGCTCTCCTCCCGGGAAGTGTTCATGCTCATCATCCTGGTGGTTCTGGTGGTGGGCAGCTGCTGGTACATGTTCTTCTATACCCCGCTGCAGAATGAGATTCTGGACATCCAGGCAAAGTCCGCCCAGTTGGACACGGACATCGCCACCGCCGCCGCCAAGGCCGCCAAGATGAAGTCCATGCAGGAAGAGGTGGATGCCATTCTGGCCCGCCCCGCCGACGAGATCACCGAAATCGCCCCCTATGACAACGCCACCGTAGTCATCGCCCAGCTCAACGGCATCCTGTCCGCCAGTGAGGAATACAATCTGACCTTCCGGGATGTTGCCGTGAACTCCGACGGCACCGTCCGCCGGGTCATCAACATGACCTTCCGCTGCGAAAGCTACGCCAGCGCCCGCAGCATCGTGGATGCCCTCTCCGGCAGCCACTGGCGCTGCATCGTCAACAGTGTGAACATGAGCGTTCCCACGAAGGAAATCGATCGGGACGATGTGCCCAACATCATGATATACCCCGTAGAGGTCACCGCCCAGGTCACCTTCTTCGAAAGCAAAAACCTGGCCTAACCATTCCCATTCCCTCCCCTGCCGGTCCCAGACCGGCGGGGGTTCTTCTTTCTGCCCCAATCCTGTTTCATCCGGATCGACAAATTGTTGTTTGCAGATCAGTTTTGGAAATGTCGGAATAACACTGTAGGGGAGCCATTCATGGCTCCCGGCGGTGAAATGATCCGATATCCTCCGCATTTCGGCGAAAACGTACTGCATCACGGGAGCCATGAATGGCTCCCCTACAGTAAGGACGAAGTGCGTTTGAAATCTTCAAACAACAATTTGCCGTGCTGTCGTATTCGAACTGTATGGGCGCTTCTCCCCTGTTTCCCTTCCGAAAACTTTCTGTCCGGGCTTTTCTTTTGCCTTTCCCTGTGGTATACTGTCCCAAAAAGGATAAAAGGACGGATTTTCTATGAAAGCAGAGCGCGGATTACCCAGATTCATCATCACCGCCAAAGGCACCCGCTGGGTGGAGCAGGGCCATCCCTGGATTTACGAAGGCGAGGTTCTCCGGGAGGAGGGCGACTGTGAAAACGGCGCTTTGGCGGATGCGGTCAGCGAGAAGGGCAAGTACCTGGGCACCGGCTTCGTCAGCCGCCAGAGCAAAATCCGCCTGCGCCTGATCTCCCGCAACGCCAACGACCGGTTTGACGAGGCCTTCTGGCAGCGCCGGATTCAATACGCCTGGGACTACCGCAAGACCGTGATGGGCGGCGACCTGAGCTGCTGTCGTGTGATCTTCGGCGAGGCCGACGGCTTCCCGGGTCTCACCGTAGACCGTTTTTCCGACATTCTGGTCACCCAGACCCTCTCTGTGGGCATGGAAAGAATCAAGAGCATGCTGTTTCCCCTTCTGGTCAAGGTTCTCCGCTCTGACGGCCAGCAGATTCGGGGCATTTTCGAGCGCAACGATGTTGCGATCCGCTCCCTGGAGGGTCTGGAACAGGGCAAAGGCTGGTTTCCCCTGGGGGAGGAATTCCCGGACACCGTAACGGAAATCCGGGAAAACGGAGTCTACTACCGGGTGGATGTGGAAAACGGTCAGAAAACCGGCTTCTTCCTGGATCAGAAGTACAACCGTCTGGCTGTGGCCCGGCTGGCCCGTGGGAAACGGGTACTGGACTGCTTCACCCACACCGGTTCCTTCGCCCTGAACGCCGCCATGGGTGGTGCCGAGCACGTCACGGCGGTGGACATCTCCGCCTCCGCCATTGAAATGGCCCGGGCCAACGCCATCCGCAACGGCCTGGAGGACAGGATGGATTTCATCACCGCGGACGTATTCGACCTGCTGCCCCAGCTTGCCGCCAAGGGCAAAGCCCCCTACGACTTCATCATTCTGGATCCTCCCGCCTTCACCAAGTCCCGGAAAACCGTGGACAGCGCCCAGCGGGGCTACAAGGAAATCAACCTCCGCGCCCTGAAGCTGCTGCCCCGGGGCGGATATTTCGCCACAGCCTCCTGCAGCCACTTCATGCCCTCGGAGCAGTTCGAAAAAATGCTCCGCTCTGCCGCCCTGGATGCGGGCGTGGAGCTGCGCCAGATCGAAGCCCGCCAGCAATCCCCCGACCACCCCATCGTCTGGAACGTCCCGGAAACCGACTACCTGAAATTCTACATCTTCCAGGTGGTATAGCCCCGCTTCCCACATCAGAGGTGCTGCAAATTGTTGTTTGCAGATCAGTTTTGGAAATGTCGGAATAACACTGTAGGGGAGCCATTCATGGCTCCCGGCGGTGAAATGATCCGATATCCTCCGCATTTCGGCGAAAACGTACTGCATCACGGGAGCCATGAATGGCTCCCCTACAGTAAGGACGAAGTGCGTTTGAAATCTTCAAACAACAATTTACCGATTTGCTCAGTATCCGCGCGATGTTTCCAAAATCCAGGGTTCATCCGTAAAACTGTTACAACGAAAAGCATCCCCCATCCAGCAGCAGCTGGATGGGGGTGTTCCTTTTCAGGGAATGCTGTCTGGCAGCCTCTTCCCGCTTATTCCACAGTGACGCTCTTTGCCAGATTTCTGGGCTTGTCCACATCCAAGCCCTTGGCCACGCTGACATAGTAGCCCATGAGCTGCAGCGGAATCACCGCCAGGCTTCCCACAAAATGCTCGTCCACCTTGGGAACATACACGGTGAAATCCACGTGATCCTCGGTTTCGTATCTTCCGTAGGTGGTCAGGCCCATGAGATAGGCTCCCCGGCTCTTGCATTCGACCATGTTGCTGATGGTTTTCTCGTACAGGGCATTCTGGGTCAGAATCCCGATGACCAGGGTGCCGTCCTCAATCAGGCTGATGGTGCCGTGCTTCAGCTCTCCGGCGGCGTAGGCCTCCGAATGGACATAGGAGATTTCCTTCAGCTTCAGACTTCCCTCCAGCCCCACGGCATAATCGATTCCCCGTCCGATGAAGAACACGTCATGGGCATTGGCATATTTGGAAGCGAACCACTGGATGCGGCCCTTATCCTCCAGAATCTTTTCCATCTTTTCCGGGATGGTCTGCAGCTCCCGGATGTAATTGCCGTACTGCTCCCCGGTAATCCGGCCCCGGGCCAGGGCAAACTGCACCGCCAGGCAGTCCATAGCCGCCAGCTGGGCGCTGTAAGCCTTGGTGGTGGCAACCGAGATTTCCGGTCCAGCCAGGGTATAGAGCACGTGATCCGCTTCCCGGGCAATGGAGCTGCCCACCACGTTGACCACGGCCAGCGTGGGAACCCCCTTCTCCTTCGCCAGCCGCAGGGCCGCCAGGGTATCCGCCGTTTCGCCGGACTGGCTGACCGCGATGACCAATGTGTCAGCATTCATGGGGATGCTCCTGTAGCGGTACTCCGAGGCCAGCTCCACCCGCACCGGGATTCCTGCCAAATCCTCCAGAATGTACTGAGCCTCCATGCCCACATGCCACGCCGAGCCGCAGGCCACAATGTGAATCTGTCCAATGGCTCTGATCTGCTCGTCGGAAAGGCCCACCGCCCCCAGGTCGATGCGACCCTCCCGGATGACGGAGTTTATGGTATCGCGCACCGCCTTGGGTTGCTCGTGGATTTCCTTCATCATGAAGTGCTCGTAGCCCGCCTTCTCCGCGGCTTCCGCATCCCATTCGATCTGCACCGGCTCTTTGGCAACCTCGTCACCGTTCAGATCGTAGAAATGGGCCTCCCCGGGAAGCAGTCTGGCAAACTCCAGATTACCGATGTAATAGACATTGCGGGTGTATTTCAGAATCGCGGGAACATCCGATGCCACATAGGTATTGCCGTCGGCAATGCCGATGATCATGGGGCTGTCCTTCCGGGCCACCCAGATCTCCCCCGGGTAATCCGTGAACATCAGCTCCAGAGCGTAGGAGCCCCGGACACGCACCATGGTCTTGGCAATGGCATCGATGGGACCCAGCTTATACTTCTTGTAGTAGTAATCCACCAGTTTGATGACCACCTCGGTATCCGTCTGGCTGTAGAAGCGGTAGCCGTGCTTCACCAGCTTGTCCCGAAGCTCCTGGTAATTCTCGATGATGCCGTTGTGGACCCCCACCACCGCGGATTCCACATCTCCGGAGCCGGTTCCCGTGCAGTTGCCGGAAACATGGGGATGGGCGTTGGTCTCGCTGGGTTCTCCGTGGGTGGCCCAACGGGTGTGGCCGATGCCGCAGGTTCCCACCAGAGCGTTTCCGCCGTCGGTCTTCTCAATCAGGTTGGTGAGCCGCCCCTTGGCCTTCACAACCTGGGCAAGGCTTTCCCCGTCCCGGACGGCCAGGCCCGAGGAATCATAGCCCCGGTACTCCAGCTTGGACAGCCCCTCCAACAAAATGGGGGCAGCCTGACATTTTCCGGTAAACCCTACAATGCCGCACATATACACACACTCCTTTTCAGCATCCAATCATCACAACTGAAGGTTATCGGGTTTCGTAAGCAATTCGATAAATTGTTGTTTCGCGCACTAAAATAGGACTGTCATTGCGAAACCAGTGCGCACACTGGTTGTGGCAATCCCCCGGATTTTCC
>CALYTB010000003.1 GCA_945486035.1 uncultured Clostridia bacterium | reverse complement strand
AATTTGAGGACCCGGAGGTTGGCTTGAAACTGGCCTATACCGGAGCTGTAAAAGAAGGGGTTATTGATTTGGAGGAGCTGGCTTGCAGGCTGATGGAGCTGCTTCACAAATACTATCCCGCTGCATTGGCAGACAGGTACAAAGTGGAAGCCGAACCGGGAACCCCCGGATATCAGCTCCTGGAGCAGGCGGGGAAAAATCGGGGCTTCCTCCTGGCAAGAGGCGAAATTCATACCGAGCGAATGGCAAAAGTTTTGATTGATGAATTCCGAAGCGGAAAACTGGGAAGATTTACCTTAGAGATTCCGGAGGAAATGCGATGAGTGCCATGACTATGTGGGAAATCGAAGATGCGCTTTTCGAAGAGCGGCTTCAAGTGATTTGCGGTGTGGACGAAGCCGGCAGAGGGCCTTTGGCGGGCCCAGTGTGTGCTGCGGCTGTCATTCTTCCTGCACACCTGGAGCTTCCAGGATTGACCGACAGTAAAAAATTATCCGACAAACGCAGACGGGAACTGTTTCCCCAGATTCAGCAGAAGGCTGTTTCCTATGGGATCGGATTTGCATCTGAAAAAGAAATTGATGAAATCAATATCCTTCAGGCAACCTTTCTCGCAATGGAACGGGCCCTGAGTCAGCTTTCCGTCAAACCGGATTTGACGCTTATTGACGGTAACCGGGAAAAGGACTTTGGAATTCCTGTTAAAACCGTGGTCAAGGGCGATAGCCTCAGTGCCAATATCGCCGCGGCTTCCATCCTGGCGAAGGTGAGTCGGGATGATCTGATGCTTGAGGCCGCAAAGCAATACCCGCAATACGGTTTCGACGTGCATAAAGGCTATGGAACCAAGGCGCATTATGAGGCGCTGGAGAAATATGGTCCGTGCCCGCTTCACCGGCAAACCTTCCTGAAGAAGTTCTATGAAGGCAAGTAATCTTTCGGGCGCTTGGGGTGAGGCCCTGGCCGCGGAGTATTTGAGGAAGAAACGCTACGAAATTGTGGCTTCCGGCTTTCGCTGCCGTTTCGGGGAAATTGATCTGATTGTACAAAACAAGCGGTTTCTGGTTTTTGTGGAAGTGAAGCTGCGTAAGTCCGCCCGTTTCGCGGAAGCTGGGGAGTATGTGGATTGCCGCAAGCAATCCAGACTACGAAACACCGCGGCAATGTACCTTGCTCAGAATCCAACGCATCTGCAACCCCGGTTCGATGTGATTGAGATTTACGCTCCGGAAGGAACATCCACAGCCCATCCGGTAATTCGACATATGGAGGATGCATTTCAATGAGTTTTCCTGTTTTTGACCTTCACTGCGATACCGCACTGGCCCTCCTGGGAAAAGATTTGAACCAAGCGGGAAGCCTGCGGAGCAACCAGCTGCATATTGACCTGGAAAGGGCTTCGAAACTGCCTGGGTATTGTCAGTGCTTTGCCTGTTTTACAACGCCTGGCTTTCAGGAGTGGAACCAGGTTTCTCCGGTTGTCGTGTTTGAACGGGAGCTGGCCACCATCCAGCGGGAGCTGGACAGAAACCAGGATCTGATCCGGCTGGCCTACTGCCCGGAAGATATTGCGCAGAATTTTGAGGCCGGAATGATGTCCGCGGTTTTGACCATTGAGGGAACTGCCGGATTTGGATTTGACCCCGCACTTTTGGAGGATCTGTATCAGATTGGATTTCGGATTACGTCCCTGGGCTGGAATGAGAAGAATCCGCTGACAGGTTCCCATGTGACCGGCGGAGGTCTTACCGATATCGGCCGGGAATACGTGCGAGAAGCTCAGCGTCTTGGTATGCTTGTGGATGTCAGTCACATCAGCGACGAGGCTTTCTGGGATATCATGAAGATTACCCAGGCGCCGGTTATCGCGACCCATTCCAACAGCCGCTCCATCTGTGGAGTGAGCCGCAATCTGACAGATGATATGTTCCGCGCAATCTGTGACTGCGGCGGTGTTGCCGGTTTCAACCAGTGTGATGTCTTCGTAGGAGAGCAGCCAACTCTGGATACCGTTTGCGACCATATCCTTCATTTCCTGGAGTTGGACCCGCAGGGTTCTCATATCGCCCTGGGTGGCGACCTGGACGGCTGTGAGGCCATGCCGGAGGGCTTTGACGGCGTTCAAAGCTATCCAGCCATGGCCGAAAGACTCCTGGCACGGGGAGTCGATCACCAAACAGTGGAGAAAATTTTCTGGGATAATGCCTTTGGAGTGATGGAACGTGCTGTATGTAACCACCCGTAATCACCGTGACAGTTTTACTGCCCAGCGCGCGATTCAGCAGCAGCGGGGGCCGGATGGGGGGTTGTATATTCCCTTCCGGGTGAATCCTTTTTCTCCTGAGGAAATCGATGCGCTGGCGGAATTGGACTTTAACCAATGCACGGCCAGGATTCTGAATTACCTTTTTCATTCCAGGGTGTCGGATTCTGACTTGGATTATTGTGTTGGACCGCATCCGGTTCGTCTGGAACCGATGAGCCATCGCATTGTGATGGGGGAGTGCTGGCACAGCTCCGGGAAAGCGTTTTCCAGGATGGTTCGAAGTCTTTCCGGGCTCCTTCGGGCAGATGGAGATTCCTCTGCACAGCCCGGAAAATGGCTGGAAACCGGTGTCAGAATTGCGGTTTTATTCGGAATCTACGGAGAGCTTGTCAGGTGCGGAAGCTTGAATGCCGACAGAAGCTTTGATATTTCCGTGGCTTCCGGGGATTTTTCGGCTCCCATGAGCGCATGGTACGCAAGGGCCTGGGGGCTGCCGATTGGAAATATCGTTTGCTGCTGCAGTGAAAACAGCGCTGTGTGGGAGCTCATCTATCACGGACAGCTTCGAACGGATGCGTTGAGTGCCTGCACGGCTGCCCCAGAGACAGACTCGGCCCTTCCGGAGGGCCTGGAATGCCTGATTTCCTCTGCCTGCGGGGAAGAAGAGGCGCTTCGATTTGTGGAAGCCTGGAGGATGGGAAAGGTATACTGCCCCAGAGAATCAGCCCTGCAAAGAATCAGAAAAGGAATGCATGTCAGTGTAATCAGCGAGGATAGAATGCTGTCGACCATCCCAAGTGTCTACGCGACGAATTCCTATCTGCTTTCTCCGGGTTCCGCGATTGCCTATGCCGGCCTGCTGGACTATCGGGTGCGCACGGGAGAAACCCGATGTGGACTGGTTCTTGCGGAACGAAATCCGTTTCCGGTCGAGGAAGCAGCTGCAAGGGCTATGAAGATTTCTCAAAGGAATCCCGAAAAACACTGATGAAAGCTTTTCGATTCCAAAGATCGTGAGAGAGGGGGAGTGTTATGGCGCTATACGCCATTGGCGATCTGCACCTTAGCCTGGCGGCACAAAAACCGATGGACGTTTTTGGCGGCGGATGGATCGGATATATGGATAAGCTCAGCCAGGGCTTCCGGCATATCACGCCGGAGGATACCACCGTCTTGCTGGGGGATCTGAGTTGGGCTCTGGATTTGCCGTCTTCCCGAGCGGATTTCGCATGGATCAATGAGATTCCGGGACGAAAAATAATCCTGAAAGGCAATCATGACTATTGGTGGTCCACTGCGGCGAAGTTTCAGAAATTCTGTTCGGAGTATGGATTTGAAAACATGTTCCTTCTGAATAACAATTCCTTCGATTACGGACCCTATGCGATTTGCGGTACACGAGGCTGGTTTTTTGAGGAGGAGCGAAGCGGGCAGCATGATGAAAAGGTCTTTAAGAGGGAACTGATTCGTCTGGAGGCCTCGCTGAAAGCAGCCGGGGAAAAGCCGAAGCTTGTGTTCCTGCATTACCCTCCCAGGTACAAAGGATATGAATGCACCGAGATTCTCGCGCTTCTGGAAAAATACCAGGTTCGCCGCTGTTTCTATGGGCATTTGCATGGAGGAAGTCACCGACTGGCCATGGAGGGACTGTGGAACGGTGTGGATTTCAGGCTTGTTTCCGCGGACTATCTTGATTTCCGGCCATACACGGTATTTTCATAAAACTTTTTTCAGAAAAGTGTGGACATTTTTGACTTTTTTTGATAGAATATATCGGCTGTATACAAATATATATAAAATGGTCTTGCTACGCGGACCAATTTAGGAGGATTAGTAACCATGAACGTTAAGAGCACCGAAAGAAAAGGCAATGAAACCACCATCGTGGTGGAGATCGACAAGGAACTGATGGAGTCCGGTGTCAACAAGGCCTACATGAAGGCGCGCAAGAATATCATGATCCCCGGTTTCCGGAAGGGCAAGGCTCCCAGAAAGATGATCGAGAGCATGTACGGTGCGCATGTCTTCTACGAAGACGGCCTGGAAGAGATTTTCCCCCAGGTTTATCAGTTTGCCGTTGTGGATCAGGGCATCAAGGCAGTTGGTCGTCCCAACCTGACCGACATGCAGATCAGCGAGGAGAATCTTGTCACCCTGACCCTCACCACCGAGGTTTATCCCGAGGTCACCCTGGGCAACTACAAGGGCCTGGAGGTTGAAAAGGCGGAGGTTTCCGTTTCCGATGCCCAGGTTCAGGCTGAGCTGGACCGTATGGCCGAGAATGTTGCTTCCACCGAAACTGTGGACAGAGCCGCCCAGATGGGGGATACCGCGAACATCGATTTCGAAGGCTTCGACAACGGTGTACCCTTTGACGGCGGAAAGGGCGACAGCTTTGACCTGAAGCTGGGCAGCGGTCAGTTTGTTCCCGGCTTCGAAGAGCAGATTGTCGGCATGAATGCCGGTGAGGAGAAGGACATCGACATCACCTTCCCTGAGGATTACCACAAGGAACTGGCCGGTAAGGCTGTTGTGTTCCATGTGAAGCTGAACAAGGTCACTGTTACCAATGTTCCTGCCCAGGATGACGAGTTTGCCAAGGATGTGTCCGAGTTTGACACCCTGGAGGAGCTGAAGAACGATATCCGTGCCAAGGCTCTGGAGAAGGCCCAGAAGCAGGTGGATTCCGCCTTTGAGCAGGCTGCTGTAGACAAAGCGGCTGAGAATGTCACCGTGGATATGCCGAAGGGTCTGGTGGAAGCGGAACTGGATAACCAGATGGAGCGTTTTGCCTATCAGCTGCAGATGAGCGGCTATTCCATGGATCAGTATGCCAAGATGATGGGCGGCGATGTATCCACCATGCGCAACGCCTTCCGTCCCACCGCCGAAAAGCAGGCGAAGGTCAATGTGATGCTGGAGAAGATCGTGGAAGTGGAGGGAATCTCCGCAACCGACGAGGAGATCGAAGCCGAATATCAGGAGCTGGCCACGAATTATCAGCTGGAGCTGGCGAAGGTCAAGGAAATGGTTCCCGTGGAGGAGATCAAGTCCGGCCTGACCACCCGCAAGGCCATCAAGGTCATCGTGGATAACGCCGTTGCCGTTGCGCCCAAGTCCCAGGAGAGCACTGAGGAATAACCTGCCGCGCGAATGGTTAGAATGTTTCAAACCCTGAAAGGAGACATCACCATGAGTTTAGTACCCTATGTTGTGGAGCAGACCAGCCGCGGAGAGCGCAGCTATGACATTTTTTCCCGTCTGCTGAATGATCGCATCATTTTCCTGTCGGAGGAAGTGAATGATACCACCGCTTCGCTGGTGGTGGCACAGCTGCTGTACCTGGAGGCACAGGACCCTGACAAGGATATTCAGTTCTATATTAACAGCCCCGGGGGAAGCGTTACAGCTGGAATGGCCATTTATGATACCATGCAGTACATTAAGTGCGATGTGGCAACCATCTGCGTCGGTATGGCTGCTTCCATGGGAGCCTTTCTTCTGAGCGCCGGTGCAAAGGGAAAGCGGATGGCACTTCCCAACTCCGAAATCATGATCCATCAGCCTTCTGCCGGTACCCAGGGACAAATCACGGATATGGCAATTCATCTGCGCCGCCTGGAGACAATCAAGGGCCGAATGAACCGTATTCTGGCTGAAAACACCGGTAAAAGCGTGGAAGAGGTTACCGCTGCCTGTGAGCGCGATAATTTTATGAGCGCTGAGGAAGCCAAGGCCTTCGGGCTGATTGACCGGGTGTTGGAACACCACTAATCCGGCAGCATAGGGCTGCTATAATTGCGTAGAAAGGCGGTACCGGGTTCATGGCAAGAAACAGTGAGCAGCCGATTCGCTGCAGCTTTTGCGGAAAACGTGAGAGCCAGGCTTCGAGGCTGATTGCCGGTCCTGGGGTGTATATCTGCAGTGACTGCGTTCAGGCATGCAGTGAGCTGCTGCGGGATGAGATTGATACAGGAAAGGGCAGCTTTCATTCTCCGGATCAGCTGCCCACACCTGTGGAAATGAAGTCCTTCATGGACAACTACATTGTTGGACAGGACGACGCGAAGATTGCCCTTTCCGTTGCGGTATACAACCATTATAAGCGTATCTATTTTGGGGCCGATTCCGAAGTGGAACTTCAGAAGAGCAACATTCTCCTGATCGGTCCGACCGGATCCGGGAAAACTCTGTTTGCTCAAACGCTTGCGAAGATTTTGAATGTCCCCTTTGCCATTGCGGACGCTACCACCCTGACGGAAGCGGGCTATGTGGGCGATGACGTAGAGAACATTCTTGTACGTCTGCTCCAGGCAGCGGATTTTGATGTGGAACTGGCACAAAGAGGAATTATCTACATCGATGAGATGGACAAAATCGCCCGCAAGAGCGAGAATACCTCCATCACCAGGGATGTTTCCGGTGAGGGTGTCCAGCAGGCACTGCTGAAGATTCTGGAAGGAACGGTTTCCAATGTTCCCCCCCAGGGAGGACGGAAGCATCCGCAGCAGGAAACAATCCCTGTGGACACAACCAATATCCTGTTCATCTGCGGCGGCGCTTTTGATGGCTTGGATAAGATCATCGAGAGCAGAACAGACCGATCCGCCATCGGCTTTGATTCTCCGGTAGAGAGCAAAAAGAAGCGGGATGTGGGCAAGCTTCTGGCTCAGGTGGAACCGCACGATCTCCTGAAATTCGGGATTATTCCGGAATTGGTTGGCCGTATGCCGGTGATCACCTGTCTGCAAAGCCTGAGCCAGGAGGATTTGGTCCGTATTCTTTCGGAACCCAAAAATGCCCTGACCAAGCAGTACCAGAAGCTTTTGGAGATGGACGGTGTGGCTTTGGAGATTCAGCCGGAGGCCATGAAGCTTATCGCGCAGAAGGCAATTGAGCGTCAAATTGGCGCGAGAGGCTTGCGGGCGATTATGGAGAAGGTCATGACGAGGATCATGTATCTGATTCCCTCGGATCTATCCATTAAAAAGGTGATCATCACCCCTGAATGCATCGAGGGCGCCGAGTCTACGGTAGTACGGGATCCTGCCCATCCCAGAGAAAAGCTCTGCGGAAAAAGATAAACAAAAGGGGGTAGAATACTACTCCCTTTTCCGCATTTCTTGAGAAATCGCACTTTGGAGAAATATCAAAGAAACTACCCCACCCGGACGCTGCAGCCGGTGGGAGCGCATACCCCATGGGACATCGGCGATCATTCCGTTTGGTGCACCGCTCAACCCATGGGATTTCACCAGAAGGAGGGTGATACCCTTGACCGAACCACTCTATGCAGGGAAACTACCGATTCTTGCCCTTCGGGGTCTGGCGGTTTTTCCTGATCAGACCGTTCATTTTGATGTTGGCAGGATGAAATCCGTACTGGCTTTGGAAGCTGCCATGAAGCAGGATCAGCTCATTCTATTGATTCCGCAGAAGGATCTTATGGTGGACGATCCCGGATATTCCGACCTGTATCCCATCGGAACCGTCGCCACCGTTAAGCAGGTGCTCAAATCCCAGGGAGAAAACCTTCGGGTTTTGGTAACCGGGATGAACCGCGCCAGGATCACCGAGGTGACCCAAACAGAGCCGTTCCTCTGTGGGATGATTGAATCGGTAGCATCTCAGGATTCACAGGACACGATTCACAGCCGCGCCCTGCGGCGGGAAGCAAACGGACTGTATGGGATGTACTGTGACGCTTCGGAGCATCCCGCTCAGACTGTCCAGCTGCGGATGCTGACCAGCAATGACAATGGGTTCCTGGCGGATTCCATTGCTCAGAATTCCGGTATTGATTTTGCTGAAAAGGCGAAAATGCTCTGTCAGCTCAATCCCACCCGACGTCTGGAAATGGCGGTGAAGCTTCTGCGGCAGGAAGTGGAAATGCTTCGCCTGGAGTCTGAGATTCAGGAGAAAACCCGCGCTGCCATCGATCAGAACCAAAAGGATTATTATCTGCGTGAGCAAATGAAGGTCATCCGTGAGGAGCTGGGTGAGGCAGATGAAGAGGCAGAGTTTGGTGAGTATGAGCAGAAAATCCGTGCCCTGAAGCTGGACCAGGAACAGGAGAAAAAGCTTCTGAAGGATGTGGAACGGCTCAGAAAGCAGCCCTTTGGTTCTTCCGAGGGAGCTGTTCTGCGCAACTACCTGGACACGGTGCTGGAGCTTCCCTGGAATGTAAAAACCAAAGAGCGAATTGATGTTGCATCCGCAAGAAAGATCCTCGACAAAGATCATTTTGGCCTGGAGAAGGTGAAAGAGCGTATTCTGGAAACGCTGGCCGTAAGGCAAATGGCGCCTTCCATGCCTCCCCAGATTCTCTGCCTGGTTGGCCCTCCGGGCGTGGGAAAAACCTCCATTGCCTATTCCATTGCCAGGAGCCTGAACCGGAAGCTGGCCAGAATCTCCCTTGGCGGTGTCCATGACGAGGCGGATATTCGGGGCCACCGCAAAACTTATGTGGGGGCAATGCCTGGAAGGATCATCTCCGCGCTCATTCAGGCCGGGAGCGCAAACCCCGTGCTGCTGCTGGATGAGGTGGATAAAATGGGGGCCGACTATCGGGGGGATCCCAGCGCCGCGCTGCTGGAAGTACTGGACGGAGAACAAAACCGAACATACCGGGATCATTATCTGGAAATTCCCGTTGATCTTTCGGATGTGATGTTTATCACAACTGCCAATACGCTGGATACGGTGCCGAGACCCTTGCTCGACAGAATGGAAGTAATTGAACTGGGATCCTACACGGATGAGGAGAAGGTGATGATCGCCAAAAACCACCTGATCCCCAAGCAGATGGAAAAACACGGATTGAAGAAATCTCAGCTGCGGATTTCCGAGGATGCCGTCCGGGAGATCATTTCCTGCTACACCCGGGAATCCGGTGTCCGTAGTCTGGAGCGCTGTTTCGGAGAAATCTGCAGAAAAGCGGATATGCAGCTTCTTTCTGAGGAGGCACCGAAGCGCATTTCGGTAACCGGCGGAAATCTGGAAGGCTTCCTGGGTGTGCGGAAATACCTCCCGGACAGGCTCCCTTGCACTGATCAGGTGGGATTGGTTACGGGGCTTGCCTGGACTTCCGTGGGCGGAGAAACCCTTGAGGTGGAAGTGAATGTAATGGACGGTTCCGGGAAGCTGGAGCTGACCGGAAATCTGGGCGACGTGATGAAGGAGTCCGTCCATGCCGCCATGAGCTATATTCGCGCAAATTCCCAGAAGCTGGGAGTCCCCGCTGACTTTTATAAATCGAAGGATATCCATGTTCATTTCCCGGAGGGGGCGGTTCCGAAGGACGGTCCCTCTGCCGGTGTTACGGTATGTACGGCTTTGGTTTCCGCGCTGACAGGCGTATCCGTCCGAAGGGATGTGGCTATGACTGGAGAAATCTCCATTCGGGGACGGGTACTGAGAATCGGCGGCTTGAAGGAGAAAACCATGGCGGCTCTTCGGCATGGTATCACCACTGTGCTGATCCCGAAGGATAATGAACGCGATCTGGAGGAAATCGATCAGAGTGTACGCAAGCAGTTGAATTTTATCTGCTGTCAGAGCGTGGATTCCGTTCTTAGTGCGGCACTGAACCGCCAGGGGGAGTTTTCGCCGGCACTTTACAAGGACCTTCCGGAGGAAGTAAAGTGTAAGGCTCGCAAGCCCGGGCTGAGGCAGTGAGGGCAGAAGGATGAATTTTCAAAATGTGGAATTTCTGATTTCCGCTGCTTCTGACAAGGATTTTCCCAAAAATCGCCTGCCGGAAATCGCCTTTGCCGGCAAGTCAAATGTTGGGAAGTCCTCCGTAATCAACCGACTGCTCCAGCGGAAGAATCTCGCCAGAGTAGGGGATAAGCCAGGGAAAACAATCCACGTGAACTATTTTGTCATAGACCGGAAGTGCTATTTCGTGGATTTGCCCGGCTATGGCTTCGCGAAGGTTTCCCAGAGCGAGAAAGAACGCTGGGGAAAGCTGATGGAGACGTATTTTGCGGCAGGTAGAATTGATCTGGGTGTTCTGATTGTGGATTACCGGCATCCTCCGACGAATAATGATATCACCATGGCCAGATGGTTCCTGGATTCCGAATGCCCCTTTGTTGTGGTTGCGAACAAAATGGATAAACTGAAGAAAAGCGAACTGAAGCCCAATCTGGAGATCATCCGAAGGGATTTGGAACTGCCGGATGATATTGAAATCATTCCTTTCTCAGCGGAAAAAGGGGACGGAAAGGATGCTCTTGTAAAGAAGATCCTTTTCACCGCCGAGCCCCAATAAGACAAAATGCCCCGTTTTTGCATTCGACTTGCAAAAACGGGGCGTTTTTCTATGGATGGATTCCTTATGCTTCCATCGTGAAATGGATCGTTATGGCTTCGGTTTGGGCTGTGGTAATTGTAAGAACCGCATCACCGGTCACACCGGCGGTTTTTACGTAGGTTCCGGTCATTCCGCCTTCGGCGCAGACGGCCGTCGGACCCACCAGCTCCGCAGGGCCGTGCAGGGACAGTGTTACCGGAAGCATCGCATAGGGAGCTAGATTTCCGTTTTCATCGAGAATCCGAATACGGACCGCTGCCATATCATATGTCACCTTCTCGCGAAGAATCTGGGAACTCACAGTCGCCTCCAGATGGAGCTTCGCGCTTGGACTGCAAACCACTTTTGACACGACTTTTCCGTCCTTTTCTCCCTCCAGTCGCCAAACGGTTGCACTGCTGCCCCAGTTCCCAACATATTTTCCGTAGAGCGTAATCGCATCCGCGTATTTAAGACCGTACTTTATCATCGCGTATCCCATTTTAGTCATATCCGCGGGAGTAAGTCCATCCACCCCCCGCTTCTGGATCGCAACCAGACATGCCTTGACCAAGTCGGACTTTTTCGGATCATAGCCTTCCTGCTTTTGCAGAAGGCATCCGATTGTATCGTCCATTTGCATAGGACCGTGGGGTAGTGCAGCGTAAGGGCCGGGGGAAAGCGTTGTGACGTATTCATCACCTTTGTATAATTTGACACTGTCCGCGTTGGAAAAGACAAATACGTCTCCTACAATTCCAGCGGGATAATCTCCTATATCCATGCAGGTCCCTACCGCCAACACCGGATGGGTTTCACCCTGGCTGGCGTAGGCATAGGCGGCAAGCTTTGGGTTGCGGAACGCATCCATCACACCGTGGTAACACACCCGATCCCCGGAACCAAAATCCTTATGGGTGGGATAATCAAACATACACCAGCCAATGCAGCCGGCATGATCCCCGTCTGCCATTGCGTCGTTCAGAACCCGCATGTGCCGCAGGGCGTGTTCCTGACGGCGGCTCCAGGTATCAAAGGATTTCGTGGGGAACATGTGTCCCGTGTGTTCGGTTATCAGCAGTGCTTTCCCCGTGTCAGGCGTTACCCGCTTTTTGGGAAGCACTCCCGGGTTGTTTCCGGAGTGGGAAAAATCATTGAAGGCGTAAACATCTTCCAAAAGGCTGCTCTTCTTAAACGCTCTGACACCTGAGGTTGCTCTGCTGGGATCCAGCGCTTTGGCTGCCTGATTCGCCCGGCTGTAGAATTCGTCGTGATCCTGGCTTTCGTTAATCCGTACTCCCCAGAGAATGATGCTGGGGTGATTTCGGTACTGTGTAACCATTTCCTTGACATTTTCCACAGCCTGATCGATCCATCCTTCGTTGCCGATATGCTGCCAGCCTGGGATTTCTGTAAAGACCAACAACCCGATACGGTCACACTCGTCAAGGAAATGATGGCTCTGGGGGTAGTGGGAAGTACGCACCGCGTTGCAGCACAGCTCTTCCTTCAGAATGCGCGCGTCCTCCCGTTGTAAGCTTTCGGGGGCTGCATAGCCGATATAGGGATAACACTGATGCCTGTTTAAGCCTCTGAGGAAGGTTTTCTCTCCGTTAAGATAGAATCCGTCGGATCGAAACTGGGCTGTGCGGAAACCGAAAAGAATCTCTTTTTGATCCACAACACGAGAGCCCCGGAGAAGCTTAACACAACAGGCATACCGGATGGGATGTTCGGGGCTCCAGCTTTTAACCCCCGGACATTGGATGATTGGTTGTTCATCGGGAGCGAAGGTAGCCCGGGCCAACGTTCGGCTGCCTTTGGTTACGGTTGCTTCCAAAGTGCAGTCCCGCGGATTCTCCACAGCTGCGGAGAGTTTCAGACTGGAAAGTGTAGGAGTATAGATAAAAACGTCGGAAAGACAGCTTTCTTCCCGGATATCCAGCCAAACTTCCCGATAGAGGCCGCCATAGGTTAGATAATCGATCACAAAGCCAAAGGGCGGAACCTGCCCGTTTTCGGTTGTATCAAGCTCCACAGCCACCAGATTCTCACCGCCGAGGTTAACGTGATTTGTAATCTCAACACGGAAAGCGGTGTAGCCGCAGCGATGTTCAGCCAGCATCTTGCCGTTCATGTAAACCTTTGCGATATGCGCCGCGCCATCAAACTGCAGGAAAAGCCGTTTGCCGGTCAGCTCTTTCCCCAGATCCAGTTTTCTGCGGTATCCGCATATCATCTGGTAGTCATCGGAATCACAGCAGTGAAGCGGCATTTCACAGGCTGTATGAGGCAGTCGCACCTGCTCGCCAACGCCTTCTCCAAAAGCGAACCCAGGCTCCCAGCTTCGTACAAATTCCCATTGATCGCATATTCCAATCATTGTGTTTCCTCCTCCTGGTCCATCCATGACAGTGCATTCCAAGTCCGGCGAAAAGTCCCGGTTGCTAGGGAACCTCTGATTCATTCGTCTGCGGCTGATCGGCGAATCTTTTGCTCCAGACCTGCAGTTTGAAAAGTGGGAAATACATACAGTATTCCTCCGTTTTTCAAACTTTCGAATGAAGTTAAATCTTCTGCCGTCAGTTCTTGCCGATTTATCAGAGCTTCCCTAGAAAAGAGGCCGTCTCACGATCACGGTGAAACGGCCACTGATTCATCAGGTATTGCTGGCTTCCTTGAGAGCACGGGCCAGCTGATCGGGACAGGAGGTGGACTTCATGCCGCAGCGGATGCCTTCCACTCTGGAAATGACTTCCTCCACACGCATTCCCTCCACAAGAGCGCCGATGCCTTTCAGATTACCGTTGCAGCCGCCCAGGAACTGAACATTGTGAACCTTTCCATCCTCCACATCAAAGAAAATCATCTGGGAGCAGGTTCCTTTGGTTTTGTATTCGTAGTGCATAGCTTTGTTTCCTTTCTGCTTATTTTACATGATAATATCAACCAGGGATGCGTGAACCAGCTCGGCCAGAGCCAGCGGAGCAACAAGCACCTGATGTCCGCGCTCGCCGGCGGAAACCGCAATCTCATCCCAGAGCTCACAGGTTTCATCCATAAAAGTAGGGTATCGCTTGCGCATACCAACCGGACTGCAGCCACCCCGGATGTAGCCGGTGAGAGGAAGCAGCTCTTTTACGGCGACGAGCTCCATGTTCTTATCCCCGGCGGCTTTCGCGGCTTTCCTTAGGTCCAGCTCACAGCAAACCGGTATGCAGAACACGTTGATTCCGGTTCGCTCGCCTCTGGCTACCAGGGTTTTGAAAACCTGTTCGGCGGGGATTCCAAGCGCTTCGGCGGCGTGTATCCCGCTGAGATCTTTTTCGTCAAATTCGTAGAACGCCTCTCTACAGGAAATGCCCGCCTGCTGGAGAATGCGGACGGCGTTTGTTTTTGCTGCCATATAATCACCCTGCCTATTATACGACAAATGCTTTTTTTCCGCAAGAGTGAATCTACAGAAATTAATCGGATATCCTAAGAAAACAGGAGGTAGTCGTATGAACACGAAAACAAACATGGATTCAAAGAATCAGCAGCTGGATCGGATTCAGGAACTTGGCTCCGACATTACGAAATCAAACAAAGGGAACATCTACACCCTTACCATCATCGGACAGGTGGAGGGACATCAGGTCGCCCCGGATACGGTAAAGACTACAAAATATGAGCATGTTCTTCCGCTTTTGGCTGGAATAGAAGAAAGTGAAGAGATTGACGGGCTTTTGCTGCTGCTTAATACGGTCGGAGGGGATATTGAGGCAGGGCTGGCCATCGCAGAGATGATTGCCGGAATGAAAAAACCAACGGTTTCCCTGGTACTTGGAGGCGGCCACTCCATCGGAATTCCGTTGGCAGTCTGTACGAAGAAATCCTTTATTACCCCCACGGCCAGTATGACGGTCCATCCGGTGCGTATGACGGGACTGGTTGTGGGAGCGCCGCAGACATACCGGTATTTTCAGCGGATTCAGGAGCAGATTGCGGACTTTGTCACGGCAAATTCAAAGATCAGCAGAACTGATTTTGAACACTATATGATGGCAACCGGGGAGATTGCAACGGATGTGGGAACGATTCTCTACGGAAAGGAAGCTGTTGCCTCCGGCCTGATTGACAAATTGGGAGGATTGAGCGATGCTTTGGCCGCTCTTCACAGAATGATCAAAAAGCAAACACAGCATTCACAATAATTTTCCGTTTCGGCACTGGAAATCCAATGTAAAATGTGGTATCATATGGTGTAAAACTTTGGGAACAGGTGGACAAAAAATGGATATGAGCTTGTTGAAAACCTTATTCTATGGATTGATTTCCGGCATCACCGAAATTCTGCCTGTTTCGTCCCACGCGCATCGTCTCCTGATTTTGAAAATTTTTGGAGAAAACCGTGAACCGGAGCTCCTTGGCTTTCTGATTGATCTTGCGGTGCTTGCCGCTCTGTATGTGGGATGTCAGACGAACATTGTTCGGATTGCGCGGGCCAGACGTCTGGCCCGGATTCCAAAATCACGCCGCAAGCGGCCCCTGGATACCAAGAGTCTCATGGATTTTCGGATGCTTCAAACCATGCTGATTCCCGTTGTACTTGTATTTATCTTCTATCGGAGAATTTCCGGGCTGGTCAGCAGCATGCTGGTTGTGGCTTTGCTGTTGTTTGTTAACGGACTGATTCTGTATATTCCGCAGTTTCTTCCCGGGAGCAACCGGGATTCCCGCACGCTGTCCCGGGTGGAAGGGTTTGCCATGGGACTGTCCGGTACCCTTTCCGTGATTCCCGGATTTTCCGGTGTGGGCGCAGCGGTTTCTGTGGGGTCCGTGTGCGGGGTTGAGCGAAGCTATGCGCTGGATATGACCCTGATGATGGATATTTCGGTGTGCATTGGATTCGTGATCTATGATCTGCTTGGGCTGGTTTCTTCCGGGATTGGTATGCTCAGCTTTTCCATGTTTGTCAGCTACATATTGGCAGCTGTGGCAGCTTTCGGCACCGCAACCCTGGGTATCAAGGTCATGCGGGGACTTGCCTCCGACACGGGTTATTCCTGCTTTGCTTACTACTGCTGGGGGTTGGCATTGTTTACATTTATCATGAATCTCTTGGCTTGAGTTAGGAGGCTGTGATGGCACAAAAGAATCGTCAAAGCCGTGCGGATCGCGCGGTAACAGATGCGAAGAAAAAAGCATCCCCCAAGAAGGGAACTTCCTCCGGGAACAGGAAGCAGTCGCAGGAGAAGGAAAGTGTCCCCTTCAACATCATTGCCGCACTGGTAAGCGCTGCGCTGTTTGTACTGTTTCTTGTAATCAGCATTAATCCAGATGGTTTCCTGCTGAAGGCAATTCAATCGGTTATCCTTGGTTTGATCGGACAGGCGGGGTTCTATTTTTTCATTCCCGCGTTGCTGTACCTGTTTATCATTCATACATTCGGAAGGAAAACCAACACCGCTATGCGAAGCGGGTGTGCGCTTGCGTTCGTTTTCCTGTGCGGAAGCATCTATCATCTTGCGGTCCAAACCTATCCTTTGTCGGAAGGTTTCGCTGTTTTGAAAGATCTTTATCTCGGCGGCGGAGAGGGTTTTACCGGCGGTGTGCTGTGCGGCGGATTCGCAATGCTGCTGCAGTGGGCTTGCGGGAAGGTGATATCCTTCATCCTGTGCGGCCTGGCTGCGGTGATCTTTTTACTGGGTGCGATGCAGATTACCATTCCCAGTATTATTCGCGCGATTGCCAACCGGCCGAGAGATGACTGGGAAGAGGAGGAGCAGCAGGAGTATATCGAACCTGCCGCGGTTGTGGTGAATCATATCGCGAATAAGCAGATCGAGCACAAACGGCAAAAACGTCAAAAGCTTGAAGCCGCGAGGCAACAGGAGCTTATGTTGACAACGGAGGTTTCTTCCGTCCAGAAAAACCAGCCTGAGCCTACTGCGGCACCGAATCGGTCAGAAGGCTTCCTCAGCCAGGTAGAATTGGACATCAATTCCCCGGTGGGAGCAGCCACGGAGCGCAGATGGCAGAACGAACCGGATGCATCCATTGTTGAAGCAAAGCCCATTCCGGCGGCACCGGTGAAACTGGAAGCCGTACCTAAGAAAATGCCGGAGCTTCAGATGGATACTCCCGCAATCGTGTCACCAAAGAAGAATGCCGCTCAGAAATCCGACGAGGGCGCTCCGGAATCCAAACCGTTGAAGCCTCCTGCTGCCAAGCAGCCAGAGCAGAAGCCCGGAAAGGTTACCTCCCAGGAAGCGGCGGAATCCGCCGTCCAGGTTGCCGAGGAGATCGCTCAATCTCAAGCATCCGGCAAGACAGAGTATTGCTTCCCACCCATGGATTTGCTGAAGAAGCCTGTCCGGGGGACTGCGGATGGTACGGATGAAATGCGGGAGAACTCCCGCCGGCTCAATGAAACTCTGGCAAGTTTTAAAATTGACGCGCATATCATCAACGTTACCCGGGGCCCCAGCGTAACCCGTTATGAAGTGGAGCTGGATAAGGGTGTCCGCCTGAATAAGCTGACCGGGTGTGCGGATGATATTGCTTTGAGTCTTGGCGCTTCCGGTGTTCGGATTGCGGCTGTTCCCGGAAAGATTTCCATTGTGGGAATCGAGGTCCCGAACCGCAGTGTAACCACCGTAACCCTGCGGGAGGTAATTGACTCCAACACATTTGCCCAGTCCCGTTCCAAGTCCTCCTTTGCGGTGGGCAAGGATATCGGGGGTACTTGTATCGTGGGCAATATCGCAAAGATGCCCCACATGCTCATTGCGGGTACTACCGGTTCCGGTAAATCCGTTTGTATGAATTCCATCATTATCAGCTTGCTCTACAAGGCTTCCCCGGAAGATGTCAAGCTCATTATGGTGGATCCCAAAATGGTGGAGTTGGGTATCTACAACGGAATTCCCCATCTGCTGATTCCCGTAGTAACCGACCCCAAGAAGGCTGCAGGTTCCTTGCAATGGGCCGTTACGGAGATGCTGCGCAGGTATAAGTTGATGTCCGATGCCGGTGTGCGGGATTTGGAATCCTACAACAGCATTGTTTCCGCGGAAGATGGCCAGAAGCTCCCTCAGGTTGTCATCATTATCGATGAGCTGGCCGATCTGATGCTGGTCGCCGCGAAGGAAGTGGAGGATTCCATCTGCCGCATCGCGCAGATGGGCCGAGCCTCCGGAATGCACCTGATTATCGCAACCCAACGTCCTTCCGCAGATGTAATCACGGGCCTGATGAAAGCAAATATTCCCTCCCGAATCGCCTTCAGCGTTGCTTCCGCCATGGAGTCCAGAATTATCCTGGATACCCAGGGCGCGGAAAAGCTGGTTGGAAAAGGTGACATGCTCTATGCTCCCATCGGCAGCGGAAAGCCACTGCGTGTTCAGGGCTGCTTCGTAACAGACGGGGAAGTGGAAGCGGTTGCCAGCTATGTAAAGCAGAACTACACCTCTGACTATAACGAGGAGGTCCTGGAGGAAATCGAACGGAAGGCTCAGCAATCCGGGAAAACAAAGCCCGGAGCAGCGGAACCGGAACCCAATCAGGAGGAACTGGAGGGGGACCAGATGCTGCCTGCAGCCGTGGATGTGATTCTGGAAACAGGACAGGCTTCTGTTTCCATGCTTCAGCGGCGTCTGAAGCTGGGCTATGCCCGTGCGGCCCGGATTGTGGATGAAATGGAAGAAAAGGGCATTGTTGGACCCTTCCAGGGCAGTAAACCAAGAGCCATCCTGCTTACCAAAGAGCAATGGCAGGCCATGCGCTCCGGGCAGGGAACGCAAATGGATTTTGACGATTTGGAGGAGGACTTCGGCCCGGTGCCAGAGGAGCTGGACTGATCTGTAGCGGTAAAACCGCTGTAGATATATTTATGCATCCCATCCGATAGGTCGGAGGGACAGCAAGGAGGATTCTTATGAAAAACAAAAACATCACACGCATGGTACAGCTGGCAATTCTGTTGGCAGTCGTCGTCGTCCTGCAGTGCTTCCTGGGAAGCATCAAGGTTGGCGCGACTTCGTTCAGTGTTGTCCTGGTGCCGATTGTTGTCGGGGCCCTTATCCTGGGACCGGCAGCCGGCGCATTTCTCGGTTTTGCTTTTGGCTTGGTTGTTCTGATTTACGGAATCAGCGGTCAGGACGTTTTTACCAATATGCTGTTCCAGGCGCACCCTGTATTCACTGCTATTATTTGCCTCGGGAAAGGCGCCGCCGCCGGCTGGGGCGCGGGAATGGTATACAAGCTGTTTGTAAAGGCAAGCTCCTTCTGGGCATCTGTTGCAGCCGCCGCTACGGCGCCAATCCTCAATACCGGCCTGTTCATCCTTGGCGGTCTGACTCTGGTACGCGGTACGCTGGAAGCAAATCTGGCAACTTTCGGAGCAGACTCTGTTGTGGTATTTCTGGTGATTGGCTGCGCGGGTGTCAATTTCCTGGTTGAATTCTTTGTAAATATGATTCTTTCCCCCGCAATCTACCGCATCGTTACGATTGTAAGACGTAAATTCGTACATTAATGGATTTTGGGCAGCCGTTTGGCTGCCCAATTTTTTACGTGCCTGGGTGCATGGACCGCATCCGGGCGCATAGTCTTATGCAGGAGTGATGCAGATGAAGTGTGCGTGGAACGAGCTCCTGGATATCCTCCCCAAGAGAATTGCCGGAGAAGTGGACAGGCTTGGTCGGGATACCATGCAGGAATTAAGGCTTCGCGTCAATGATTCCCCGGAACTGGTATGTGGAAGCGGGATTCGCAGGCTGCAGGAAAAAGTCACCGTAAATGATTTGTCTTTCTGTGTAAATGCCGCAAGCAGGTACTCTCCCTGGGCTGCCGCTTCTGTATCCCAGGGCTATTTGACGGTGGCAGGGGGCCACAGAATCGGTCTTTGCGGAGAGGTTGTTCGGAAGGGGAATGAAATTACCGGGATCCGCAATGCAACGAGCCTCTGTATTCGGGTTGCCCGGGATTATCTTGGCATCTGGGACACGAACACCAGTTTATCGGGCTCGATCATGATTCTTGGAGCTCCGGGATCGGGGAAAACCACGCTCTTGCGGGATGCGGCACGTCAGATATCGGAAAAACACACGGTTGCGGTGGTTGATGAGCGAGGGGAACTATTCCCGACCGGATTTGTAAGAGGCCTCCGAATGGACGTGCTGACCGGCGCGCCCAAGGCAAGCGGCGTTGAAATGGTGCTCAGAACCATGGGCCCTGAATGGATTGCTGTTGACGAGATCACAGCCGAAGAGGACTGCTGTGCGCTCCTGCAGGCACAAGGGTGCGGGGTCAAGCTGTTGGCAACTGCACACGCAGGCTCTCTGGAGGAATTCCGTTCCCGGCCTGTATACAAAAAAATCCTTGACAATCATGTTTTTGAGGAGCTAATCATTCTGAAATCAGATAAATCCTACAGGGTGGAAAGGATGCACAAATGGAATTAAAACTACTGGGTGCCATCCTGATTGTGGCAGGATGCGGTGGGTATGGTTTTTCGCTCTGTACCAGATACCGAAAACGCGAACGGGCACTGTCCGATCTGGTACGGGCATTGGATCGTATGGAGTGTGAACTGCAATACCGGCTTACGCCGCTCCCGGAGCTGTGCCGGGGAGCGGCGCAGGATACAGGAGGGATGCTCAGAAAGGTTTTCCTCTCTCTGGCGCAGGAGTTGGAGAGGAGAGTAATGCCGGATGCGGCAAGCTGCATGGCGTGTGTTATTTCCAACGAAGCCATCACCTACAAACAGCTGCGCATCATTCTGTCGCAGTTGGGGAAATCCCTGGGACAATTTGATCTCCCGGGTCAACTAAGAGGTCTGGAAGCAGTTCGAAAACAGTGTATCCTGGAATTGGATGCTTTGAATATAAATCGGAGCGAACGCTTACGGTGCTACAAAACCCTCGGCCTGTGTGCCGGTGCGGCTCTTGCGATTCTGTTTGCTTGACTATGGAAATTGATCTTGTTTTCAAAATTGCCGCAATCGGAATAGTCGTGTCCATTCTGAATCAGGTTCTGTCTCGCTCAGGAAGAGAGGAGCAGGCAACTCTGACAAGCATTGCCGGGCTTGTTGTCGTTTTGATGATGCTTGCTCCGCAGATTGCGGAATTATTTGACATGGTAAAAACGCTGTTTGATTTCTGATGGAACTGTTTTGGAAAGCAATCTCGGTTTCCCTGCTGACCGTGATTCTGGGTTTTTTGGCTGGCAAGCAGGACAAGATGTTCACGATGGTGCTGTCGGTCTCCGGGTGTATCCTGATCTGTGGAATCACAGCTGCCTATTTCACCCCAATTATTCGTTTCCTTCGTGCGCTTGAGGACCTGGGGAACTTGCGCAGCGACATGCTGGAAATCCTGCTGAAGGCAGTTGGAATCGGGCTGGTATCGGAAATTGCCTCGGTGGTTTGCAGTGACGGCGGTAATGCGGGTCTTGCTAAAATGATACAGCTTGTGGGATCTGTTGTGATCCTGTGGTTATCCATTCCGGTATTTCAGGCACTGATGGATTTGATTCAAACGATTTTAGGAGCGCTATGAGAATCGGTTCATTCCTTACAGCAGTCCCGCCGCAAATATCGGTATCCGCGATATCCGCTGCGTTCGGGGCACCGGAGGTTCCGGCTTCCGGAAGAGCGTTCATGCCTGAGGCCAGTTCCCTGGGCGAGGGAATCCGGATGATCCTGCAGGACGTGATCCCGCAGATTCGTCCGGACCTGTATGAGGCCTCCCGGGTCTGTCTGGCCGTAATCGCGGCAGTGATGGTTGTGTCCGTAGTCCAATCCTTTTCAGGAGCACAGAAAAATGTGTGTAATATCGCGGGATGCGCTTCCATTGCGGCCACACTTTTACTCAGCACAAATTCCATGGTTCGGCTGGGCTCGGATACCATTCTGGAAATGGTGCAGTATGGGAAGCTGTTGATTCCGGTGATGACAGCTGCGCTTGCCGCTCAGGGCGCGGTGGGGACTTCCGCTGCTTTGTATGCGGCTACCATGGCAGTCATTTCTTTGGTAAGCAGCTTTCTTGCAAAAATATTGGTTCCCATGATCTATTTATTTCTCGCCCTTGCCGTTGCATCCGGCGCAACCGGGGAGGATATGCTCAAGCAGTTCCGCAACCTGATGAAGGATGTGATAGGATGGTTTCTGAAAACGGTTCTTACTGTATTTACCACCTATATGGGATTGACCGGTGTCATCAGCGGAACAGCGGACAGTGCGGCGGCAAAAGTGACGAAGGCAGTGATTTCCTCTGCGGTTCCCATTGTTGGCGGGATTCTCTCCGATGCTTCAGAGTCCGTTATGGTCAGTGTGGCAATGGCAAAAAACGCCGCGGGGCTGTATGGCTTCTTCGCCGTGATAGCAATATGTATCGATCCGTTTCTGAAAATTGGCTGCCATTATCTTCTTCTGAAGGCAACAGGGGCCGTATGCGCGATTTTTGGATCAAAACCGATTACAGAACTGATCGGTGATTTTTCATCTGCCATGGGGCTGCTGCTTGCCATGACGGGATCTGTATGTCTTCTCTTGCTTATCAGTATTGTCTGTTATCTCAGAGGGGTGGTGTAATGGAGAGCATCAAACAGTATGTTATTTCCGTCACCGCCGCTGCCATTGTCTGCGGAGTTCTGAACACAATGTTAAAAAAGGGAGGTATGCATGCTTTGGTAAAGCTGCTGTGTGGATTCATCCTTGCCTTTACCTTCCTGAATCCGATCGGAAAACTGGAGCTAATGTCACTTCCTGACAATTCGAAGCCGGAATATCCATCAGGCTCTGATATGGCCCAAGAAGGGGAGCTGTACGCCAGGAATTCCATAGCGGAGATCATAAAAGAACAGACACGGGCATATATCTTGGACAAAGCCAATGAGTTGGACCTGAACCTGGATGTGGAGGTCTATCTGAGCGAGGGAGCCATCCCAATTCCCGAGAGCGTTCGGATCACCGGTCAGCTATCGGAATATGCCAGACAGAAGATGGAAGCTTACCTGGAAAAAGACCTTGGAATACCAAAGGAGAATCAGATATGGACTGGATAACATTTCGTGGAAAGGCAGTCCTCTGGCTGAAAGAATACCGCTATGTGCTCCTGGTGCTTGCGCTTGGGATTGTATTTATGCTTTTGCCCCAGGGCGGTTCCGAAAAAAAGGAAGAGGCGGTGCCCCAGGAGCAGGAAGTTATCTCGGAGGTTACGCTACAGGAGAAGCTGGAGGAAATTCTCAGCCAGGTTCAGGGAGCAGGAAAGGTTCGTGTCTTATTATCTGAGGCGGAGGGAAAGGAAATTCAATACCAGACAGACGAGGAAGAACGGTCGCAGGATGCTTACCAGAGGGATACGGTTATTCTGTCGGATTCCGGGAGAAATCAATCAGGACTGATTAAACAGATCAATCCACCCAAATACCTTGGTGCGATCATTCTCTGTCAGGGGGCGGACAGCGCATCTGTAAAGCTTGCCCTTATGGAAGCGGTTTCCAACGCAACCGGCTTGACAACAGACAGAATTTCTGTAATGAAAATGAAATGAGTGGAGGTATCTTTATGAAAGTATGGAAGAAGAATCTGGTTGCAGCGGCAATTCTGGTAACGGTTTGCGCGGGAATCTATCTGAACTGGATGTATACGGAGGAAAACATAGCTGTTAATCTGACAGATACCGTGGATGCCGAAAAAGTGATGTCCGATGATGCTCTGGTATTGAGCGGCGATATGGCTGCGATTGCGGCAGGGGAGGACCCGGCTACGACTGCATCGGACTATTTCTCAGCAGTCCGCCTGTCCCGTCAGCAGGCCCGGGACGGCGCGGTGAATCTGCTTCAGGAAGCGATGGCTTACAGCGATACGGGAAAAGCGGCCGAATCAGCGATGGACCTGGAAGATATCGTTCAGACCGCCCTCAGCGAAGCGCAGATTGAGAGCCTGATCATCGCGAAGGGATATGCTGATTGCGTTGCGTACATGTCACCGGAAGGTATATCGGTTGCGGTTGCGGCACCGGAGGGAGGACTGCAGCAGGCGGATGTGGCGGTGATTGCGGACATTATTATGTCCCAATCCGAATATACGCTGGACACAATCCGGGTGGTAGAGGTTCAGTAGAAAGCGGATTCCGGTTTTCTCATTCGGAATGACAGAAAACAGTTGTATTTTCCTGGATTTGTGGTACAATATACGAAAGTATGTCCTGCCCGCAGACAGGACAATGAATTTGGAGGTTTCCTTATGGCTGAGTTTAAACAATACATCACACAAATCCAGGAAAATGGCAATGTGATGATTTCTGAAGATGTTGTTGCCAGTATTGTGGAGCATGCTCTGGTGGAGGTTGAAGGTGTCGCGTCTTTGAGCACAAAGCCCGGCGCGGATATCGCTGAGCTCATTGGAAAGAATTGGGGAAAGGGAATGAAGATCCTCATCGCTGAGGACAATTCTCTCACCATCAGCTGCAATGTGGTAATCAAGTACGATCACAGTGTGGTGGAGGTTGCTGAGGCTGTTCAGAACGCGGTTTCCGCCGCTGTGGAATCCATGACCGGGGTTAAGGTGACTGCCGTGAATGTGAATGTGTGCGGGATCGTTCGCCAGTAAGGATTGACGGTATGACAAGAGGAAATGCCAGAGAACTGGCCGTACATCTGATTTATGCCCGTGAATTCACCGGCGAGGAGCCTGAGCGGGTGGTCTCTGCCCGCCTGGACAAGGAGTATTACGAAAAGCTCTCCGGGGAAAATGAGGTGTATTCCGACAGACCCAGCAGAGCACAGCTGCGCTACATCGACAGCGTTGTATCCGGGGTAGCCAATCGCAGCGAGGACCTGAACGGTCAGATTCAGAAATTCGCGATTGGATGGGATGTTTCCCGCATTTCCAGACTGACCCGGTGCGTGATGCAGCTGGCGATCTATGAGATTCTTTATGTGGAGGATGTCCCCACCGGGGTAGCGATTTCCGAAGCGGTCAGGCTTGCGAAGAAATACGACGGCGATGATACCGGTGCGTTTGTAAACGGTATTCTGGGTTCCTTTGCCCGGGCACTGGAGGCACCGCAGGCCGAGGAAACAAAATGAGCGTAATCGGAATTGACACCAGCAATTATACCACCTCTGTGGCCTGCTTTGACGGCACAGATGGGGTTAATTGCTCCCAGCTTCTTCCCGTGAAGCAGGGAGAACTTGGACTGCGCCAATCAGACGCGGTGTTTGCCCATATCAAAAGCCTGCCGGAGCTTTCCGGCAGGCTATTTTCCCATTGGCCCCGTGATGAAATCCGGGCAGTAGGGGTGAGTACCCGTCCGCGGGCAGTGGAGGGGAGCTATATGCCCTGCTTTCTGGTGGGATACACCCATGCAAAGCTGTTGTCGGATGCGCTGGGGGTTCCCCTGGTAGAGGTTTCCCACCAGCAGGGTCACGTGGCTGCTTCCTTATGGAGCGCGGGGGCTATGGATCTTATGGACCAGCCTCACCTGGCATGGCACCTCTCCGGTGGTACGACGGAGCTTTTGTTGGTGGAACCGGATGGGAGAAATGTAAAGTGTACCCGCATCGGCGGCACTACGGATATCTCCGCCGGGCAGCTGATTGACAGGACTGGGCAGCTTCTCGGTCTACCGTTTCCCTCCGGGAAACACCTGGATCAGTTAAGCACGGAAGCGAAAAGAAAAGACTGCTTCAAGGTGAAGTGCGCGGATGCTTCGTTTTCGTTGTCCGGGATCCAGAATAAGGTTCAGCAGTATCACGCTTCCCACGGACAGGATGCGGAAACAGCCGCCTTTGCGCTGCGGTGTATATCCGGAGCTGTTTTCCAGGCAACGGAGCAGGCACTGCGTGAATACCCGGGGCTTCGGGTTGTTTTTTCCGGCGGTGTTGCCTCCAATTCCATGTTGAGACAGGCTTTATCGCCGCTTCAGCCGGTTTTTGCCCAGCCGCAATATTCCACAGACAATGCCATGGGTGTTGCCGTGTTGGCGTACAGAATGCAGGAGGGATAATATGGCCCGCCAGGTTCTATCCGTTACCCAGCTCAACGACTATATCAAAACCAGAATGGATGCAGATCCATTTCTCAGCGGTGTCGCCGTTCGTGGGGAGATCAGCAATTATAAACAGTACCCATCCGGACATCACTATTTTACGATGAAGGATGAAGGAGGAGCGCTCAAATGTGTTCTGTTTAAGAGCAGCGCCCAGCGCCTTCGCTTCCGTCCGGAAAACGGTATGAAGATCATCGCCATGGGAAGGGTTTCCGTCTATCCCCGGGATGGGGTTTATCAGCTTACCTGTACGGCGCTTGCCATGGACGGAATCGGAGATCTGTATGCCGCATTCGAACAGCTGAAAAGCAAGCTGGCGAAACAAGGGCTTTTCGACCCCGCCCATAAAAAGCCCATTCCCAGATACCCCGGTACAATCGGCATCATCACGAGTTCTGCCGGAGCAGCCGTCCATGATATGCTGCGGATTCTTCGGAAGCGTTACCCACTGACCCAGGTTCGGCTGCTGCCGGTTCGCGTACAAGGGGCTGAAGCCCCCGGGGAAATCGCAGCAGCCATCCGCTATGCCAATCATTACCGGCTTGCGGATTTGCTGATTGTCGGTCGCGGCGGAGGCTCCATTGAAGATTTGTGGGCTTTTAACGATGAACGCGTTGCCTACGCAATCTTCGAATCGACCATTCCGGTGATCAGTGCCGTTGGACATGAACCGGATGTCACCATTTCGGATTTCGTAGCCGATTTGCGTGCCGCGACCCCTTCCAATGCAGCGGAATTGGCAGTACCGGATCAGGAAGCACTGAGGCAAACGTTGGACAGCTTTTCCGTGGCTATGGTTAACGCTCTGAACCGTCAAATCAAGTCTTCCAGGCAGCACTGGAAGGTGCTCTCGGAGAGCCCGTCATTGAAATCCCCCACAGGCTACATAGAGCAGCGAAGAAAAAACCTTTTGATTCTGCAAAACCGCATGTTTTCTGCCCAAAACGCTTCCCTGGCAAGGAGCAAACAGCGATATATTGCCAACATATCGAAGCTGGATGCCATGAGTCCTTTAAAAGTCCTGACCCGTGGCTACTCCATGGCACAGACAGAGGACGGACAGCTCCTCCGCTCTGTATCCCAGGTAGAGCTTGGGCAAAGAATAACCGTATTTCTGAGCGATGGAAGAATTCAGGCAACCGTTATGGATAGGGAGGAGCGCAACCCATGAATCAAAAAAAAAAAACATTTGAAGAATCCATGGTACGCCTGGAACAGATTGTTCGGGCAATGGAGCGTGGAGATGTACCTCTGGAGGAGTCCCTGAAGTTGTTTCAGGAGGGCACCGATTTGGTCCGAAGCTGCGGAAAGCTTCTGGATGATGCCCAGCTTCAGGTTAATAAAATCATGACAGCGGCTGACGGAAGCCCGGTGGAGGAGGAATTTGTCGATGAGCCTTGATGAAAGATGCGCGCAGTACAGGCAGTATCTGGAAAAATACCTGAGAGACTTCTATGAACAGTTCCATGATATGCCTCAAAAGCCGTTGCTCGATGCCATGGAGTACAGCCTTTTTGCGGGAGGGAAACGGCTCCGCCCCATCTTCTGTTTTGAGTTCTGCCGGATGGCAGGGGGGCAGTGGGAGAAAGCGGCACCCTTTGCAGCCGCTGTGGAGATGATTCACACTTACAGCCTGATTCATGACGATCTTCCCGCCATGGATAACGATGATCTTCGCCGGGGCCGTCCTACAAATCACAAGGTTTACGGAGAGGGAATGGCGATTCTTGCAGGAGATGCTTTGCTCACCGATGCTTTTTCCGTAGCATCCTTTGCACAGCTGGATAATCCGGCACAAATGGGGTATGCTATCAGTGTTCTGGCCCAGTGCGCCGGTTCTCTCGGAATGGTCGGGGGTCAGGCGCTGGACATCCTGAGCCAGGACCGGACACTTTCGGAACAGGAGGTTACGGATATCCAGACACGGAAAACCGGTGCCTTGATCAACGCCGCCTGTGTATTGGGTGTCATTGCCGCCGGTGGAACCGAGGAGCAGATCCAGGCGGCAGGAATGTTTGCCGGGGCCCTCGGCCTTGCGTTCCAGATTCGGGATGATATGCTGGATGTCATCGGCTCTCAGGAAGAAATGGGGAAGGGCATCGGGACGGATGCCGGGAAGAATACCTTCGTCCGGCTCTATGGTCTGGAACAGTGTGAAACGCTTGTGAAAAAATATACCCGTTTTGCCGTCAGCAGACTGGAAGCTTTCGACGAACCTGGCTTCATGACCGAACTGGCAGAAAGTCTTACGGACAGACGATCCTGAATTTTGAACAGGCCAGAGGTATGACCCGTCGGTCACGCCTCTGGCCTGTAATCATACAGCCTTTGGAGGTATGTGTCTTCATCCCGCAGCCCGAAGCTCTGCCAAAGCTACGGGCCATCGATTCCTTAGGGAACCTCTGAATAAATCGTCTACGGCTGAGCAGCGGATCTTTTGCTCCCTCAGTGCAGTTTGGAAAATCGGAAATACATACAGTATTCCTCGATTTTCCAAACTTTCTGAGGAAGCAAAATCTCTCGCTGTCAGCTCTTGCCGGATTAATCAGAGCTTCCTTAGAATTTTCCGCCCCCGCCGCCATGGCTTCTGCCGCTGGAGCTGGTGTGTACGCTGCTTCCGCCCTTACCGGAGCCATTGTTTTCCGGACGTTTCATTTTGCTCACATTGCTGTACAGGAAGATATCCTGACGCACAGGCATAGAAAAGCTACCATCCTTCATATATTCATTGGCGCTGTATTGGCTGCGCTTTGTGTTCATTGCCCCGCGCATACACAGAAGGGAAATCCCGGCAAATGCAAGACCGATTACAACCGAAACTGTGAGGATGGAGCCAAAGCTTCTTGCCGGAACGTCAATGGGGTTTCCGCAATGATAGGCTTGCATGTATTCTTGCGCTTCGGATAAAAAAGTATGGAAGCCCCGGAAAAAGTCCCCGGAAGAAAAGGAGGGAACAATCTTCTCCTCCAGCTGCTCCAGACCGTAGTCTGTAAAGGCATCGATTGCTTTTCCGCTGGTACTGATATACCATTCCCGATCCTGAATCGCAAGCAGCAGGATAAGCCCGTCATACCGATAGCCATGGCTGTCATAATAGTCGTCCGCAAATGTCCGGGCGGAATACCCGTTCAGGGAATTCACAGTCAGAATGGCGACGTCCATTCCGTTATCAGAAGCAATGCTTTCCGCGAGCGCATCAAGCTGTTGAACCTGGGCAGTTGTGAGAAGTCCCGCTTCATCCACAACCAAGGGGGTACTGGCATCTGTACGCATCGGAATGCAGAGCAGCAAAAGAAGGAGTATCAAAACCGTTGTCATCCGTTTCATAGTCCATACCTCCTTTTACCGGAAGATGATCTGGATAAGTGCGGACAGGATGGTGACTCCCGCAAAAATACAGCCAAACCAAAACGCGGATTTCCGGGGACAGATTGGGAAGGAGCCGGTCATTCGTCCTGTCTGGCCATTCATGGCAAACGTATACAGCTTTCCACGATAGCGTGTATTCAGCATCCACACAGGCATCAGTACATATCTTGCTTTGCTGTGATCTATTTTCAGCTGGCGGGAGGTGGGAACCACACTTGAGAAACCAAGGAAAGAACTCTGCAGCTGGCCGTCAATTGCGTTTTCTACCCGTTCCCGGATTCGCTGCTTTCCCTGCTCCGATGGCACATCATACTTATCCGCCAGATAACCCGAGAGAAAAGCCATATCAAAATCCACAAGCTGAGTATAGTCAAAGGGTTCGATCGACTCCATAAAAGTGTCTTCCATTTTACTGGAGCCATCCATGGGAATGCCAACAAAATCGGCTCTGGCTGCCCGCTTCAGAAGAAAGTGCTCCGTTCTTGTATAGTTGTATTTTGTGTCAGACCAGGTGTGGATACGGGTTGCCTTGTAATCAGCATCAAATTTTCCGCTGCAATCGTACAGCCAGAATGGAACATACATGCCCGTAATCTTCTCAATCCGATGCTGCTGGGTAAACATGCTGGGAAGGAGCGGTTTCCCTTTGCAGAGCTTGCGGAACGCCTCTTTGGCATCTTCCCTGGATGTGCGGAAGGGTAAAATCGCATCAGGCTTCAGCCCGCCGGAAAGCCTGCCCGGCAGAATGGTGGGGTTATCGCAAAACGGGCAGAAGGAAGCCGCGGTTGTTTCCTCTGTCATGATCTCAGCACCGCAGGAGGGACATTGGAATGCATGAAGTCCGGCCTGTTCCTCACTGCTCCACTCGGATGAGGCCGTCTGTTCCCACTGGAATTCTTCCGAGTTTTCCTGATGCTCACTGGCATTGAATGCGCGGACGGTGTCAATATCAAAGGAATTATCACAGTATTCGCAGGTCAATTGCTGCGCTTCGCCCCGAAACTGAAGCCCTGCTCCACAGCAGGGGCACTTATACTCGATTACGCTGGTTGGATTCTCCACGGTCATCCCTCCTTGGCTTCATATTATCATAAGAATATATTCAAATCAATAAAAAATCTCCTTCCCCCGTCTTTCGGAGGAAGGAGACTTTGATTACAGGAGCGGAATGCCGGCTTCCTGGCAGGCAGTGATTGTATCCTGATCCCAGACACTGGACTGTACTTCTCCGATGTGGGCGCAGCCCATCATCAGCATAGCAAGCCGGGATTGTCCGATGCCGCCACCAATGGTCAGAGGAAGCTCATCATTCAGCAGCATTTTGTGGAAGGGGAGGGCCCGGCGCTCGTCATGACCGGACTGGCGGAGCTGGCGATCCAGAGAATCGGCATCGACACGGATTCCCATGGAGGATACCTCCAACGCCCGGTCCAGCACCGCATCCCAGAAAAAGATGTCGCAGTTCAGATCCCAATCATCATAGTCGGGAGCACGGCCGTCGTGGGGGATTCCGGACCGAAGTTTTCCTCCGATCTGCATTATACAAGCCGTTGGGTGCTGGCGGACATATTCCTTCTCACGCTGGGATGGGGTGAAGGCAGGGTAGAGGTCCTCCAGTTCCTGGGAGGTGATGAAGCTAACCTCCCGGGAGAGTTCCACGGTAAGCTGCGGGAAACGGACATGCAGCCGGTCATTGGTATCGCAGATTGCGCGCACAATCGCCCGAACAATCAGCTTTAGGTAATCCAGATTCCGGTTTTCCCGGGTGATGATCTTCTCCCAGTCCCACTGATCCACATAAATAGAGTGTATATTGTCCAATTGTTCATCCCTGCGGATGGCGTTCATATCGGTATAAAGACCATTTCCAACCGTAAAATGGTATTGCTTCAGAGCCAGGCGTTTCCACTTGGCGAGAGAATGAACTACCTGAGCATCCATGCCGACCGCTGGGATATCAAAACTGACCGGGCGTTCATAGCCGTTCAGATTATCGTTCAGGCCGGAGTTTTCCGTTACAAACAAGGGGGCGGAAACCCGCTTCAGATTCAGCGCGGAGGAGAATTCCTCCTGGAAGGTGGTCTTGATATACGCAATGGCCCGCTGGGTGTCATAAGCGTCCAGAGTCGGCCGGTAGCCCTGGGGTATGTAAATCTGATTCATATATTCCGTCCCTTTCTGCCTGCAATTTCTGTCAACAGGATACGCGTTCTATTGTAGTGGATTTTGCCCAAAAATCAAGCATAAGTTTCTGCAAAGTGCATAGGGGGCTTATAACTTACAGGTCGTCAGTTCGGCAAAAGACGGTACAAGCCCCGCCCTCAGCGACAGATCTTGCGAAGCAATATGGGAAAGTGCTGTGCCTAATGAGGAATGCCTCATCAATTCGCTCATCCGATTCCAATTGCGCGATCTCAGCCTTCCCGAGCAGCTTTACGGGATATTTCGCATCCGGAGCAGGGAAGTGCGGTATGAAGAAAGCGTGCGCCTGGTCAATTCTATAGCCATACTCCGCCAGTTTCCTGTCAATGCTGATCAAGCTTCCGGCTTCAAAGCACCATTGCGGAGAAATCCGCTTGGCAAGCGTTTCATTGCACCACGCCTGAAGCTCTGGTGCGGAAGGGATGACCAGCTTCCCACGTTAGGAAAGGATGGACAGGATACCATACTCCGACCGCTTTCGGGCATAGGGATGTAACGATTATTCCGTTACAAGAGTATCCGAATTATTGAAATCCTCCGGTTTGCAATGATAATCCAATGCAAACTGTTTAGCGAGGATATGATCGATTTCCAACATCGTAATACCTCCCAGAATCATTTGGATGCCGGCAGCTTCCGCCGCACGCTTCCCGCTGCTGGGTGGAGTTCGATATTCGCCTGTTTGATTCATCCATACAGGATGCATTATTGAAAAAAGCACGCAAACGCGTGCTTTTTCGTGGCGGAGTGAGAGGGATTTGAACCCTCGCGCGCTTTTTAGACGCCTACTCCCTTAGCAGGGGAGCCCCTTCGGCCTCTTGGGTATCACTCCGAATAAAAGAATTATTCACTTGATTGCCAAAGTATTCTAGCATAGGCTGCAAGCTTTGTCAAGCCCAAAAACACCCAATTTGAGCGAAGGAATGATCCGGGGAAACCGCTTGACTTTTTTCGGCTTGAGTGATATAGTGAGACCACATACGGAGAGTTGTCCGAGCGGTTTAAGGAGCCAGTCTTGAAAACTGGTGATGCGGCAACGCACCGTGAGTTCGAATCTCACACTCTCCGCCAATCCATCCGCCCGTGTGGGTGGGTGGATTCTTTCTAAAGGAGGAATTGTCATGGCAGTTCGGCTGAATGAGGATCAGGAAATGGTCAGGATGATCCGGGAGGGATTAAAGAAAACAGGGGGATATTGTCCCTGCAGACTGGAGCATACCGAGGAGAATAAGTGCATCTGCAAAGAGTTCCGTGACCAGATTGCGGACCCCGACTATAAAGGGTACTGTCACTGTATGCTCTATTATAAGGACTGAGAAAAATTTAAAAAACAGTTGACAAATTTCGCTTTGCGTGGTAGTATATTCAAGCGGTCGGGTGAATGCCCGGCGGGAGACAAGAGATGGGCGAGTGGTGGAATTGGTAGACTCGCTAGATTCAGGTTCTAGTGTTCATTGCGGACGTGCGGGTTCAAGTCCCGCCTCGCCCACCAGCTTTTTCTCACAAGATCATATGGGCGAGTGGTGGAATTGGTAGACTCGCTAGATTCAGGTTCTAGTGTTCACTGCGGACGTGCGGGTTCAAGTCCCGCCTCGCCCACCAAAAAAAGAGGTACGTATCTGCGTACCTCTTTTTTATCCTTATTGCAGGGTTATTTTTGCAACCCGCACCACAAGGCTGGTTCCGTAATCGAAGGGAAGGGCAGTAATCTGCGCAATACCGTCCTCCTGGCGATAGGGAAGGGGCTGACCGTTATCCAGCCAACGGACGGATTGAATCCGATTGCGCAGAGGGAAACGTTCCAGGCGGCAGCCGCTGCCATCCGGCTGAACCGATTCCGGCATCACAAAGAGATACATGGCATCTTGAGAGCAGAGAAGAAAATCATTGGGATGCTCCGCAATGGATATCTGCGTAGGTCTTGGTTTTCGAATGGCTTCCTCGTTGGCGTTTACCCATAGTCCCAGGGCTTCCAGAATACCGCGGTCAATGAGCCGGAGGGTTCCGTCGCCTTTGGGACCCACATTGAGCAGATAGTTTGCACCGTACCGACGGCATTCCGCCAATTCGGAAATCAACTGGCCAACAGATTTGTAGTTCACGTCCGACGAGGCGTACCCCCAGTGATCGTTCATGGTTCTGCACATTTCCCTGGCGATATATTTGGGGGATCCCTCCAGATGAATGGGATGGGGTTTGCCCTGCTCAAAGGTTACGCTGTCCAGTTCAGGATGTCCAAGAGCTCCCCGTGCATCCATGCCGGTGTTGTTGATGATCATCGCTTCCGGCTGGTAGGTCCGGATCAGGCGGTACAGAGAATCCTCCTCCCAATCCGCTTGCGGTTTGTCCCAGGTTCCATCGAACCATATCCCGCCGATTGCCCCATAATTTGTGCACAGGAGCTTTACTCCTGAACGCAGATAGGACAGATACGCGGGGAAATCCGAATAATAGTCAGGATTATGCCAGTCCACCAGCGTATGATAGAAGAAGGGACGAATTCCATACTCCCGGCACGCGTCGGTAAACTCCCGGATCAGGTCTCTACCGCAGAAGTGCGGCGCATCAAACTCTGAAAGTCCCTGCGTGTCATACAGGGAAAAGCCGTCATGGTGCCGGGTGGTCAGGGTTATATACTTCGCTCCGGCAGACTTTGCCGCCGCGGCAAGCTCTTTAGCCCACCCTTCCTTTGGACAGAAGGATCCAGCCAGCGCTTCATAGGATTCATGAGGAATCTTCAGACAGGATTTGGCCCATTCACCTTTCCCCAGTACACTGTAAATTCCAAAATGGACAAATATTCCAAAGCCCATTTCTTCAAAACTATGAATATACGGTTTGATAATCATGGTGCAATTCCTTTCTTCGGTAATAGTCGCATTGACTCTATTTCATTTTATCAAGTCCTGCTTCAGAAGGCAAGGTATTCTTTTACGTCATTGGCAATGAACCGGTGTAAACAATGCGAAAACAGGAAATGTTCCATTTGCTATTTCGCGGATTTCCTGCTATGATAGAAGCAGAGATCAAACAACCGGTTTGACCGGAACAGACTATGGGCATTTTTCTATATGGATACAGGAGGAATTAACTATGTTGAAACTTGGTGACAAAGCACCGGATTTTTCCCTTATGAATCAGGAAGGAGCGGTAATCCGCCTTTCAGATTTTCAAGGAAAAAAAGTGATTCTGTATTTCTATCCCAAAGACAATACACCCGGCTGCACACGCCAGGCCTGCGCCTTCGCCCAGAACTATGCGCAATTTGCGGCCTTGGGTGTAGTGGTGATTGGAATCAGCAAGGATTCCGTTGCCTCTCATCAGAGATTCGCTGAGAAAAACGGGTTGCCTTTCATCCTTCTTTCAGACCCGGAACGGCATGCAATTGAAGCCTATGATGTCTGGAAGGAGAAGAAGCAATACGGGAAGGTGAGCATGGGGGTTGTCCGTACTACCTATGTCATCGATGAAGCCGGTTGTATTGAAAAAGTAATGCCCAAAGTGAAACCAGATACCAATGCAGCGGAGATTCTGGCATATCTCACCGGGGATGCCAGGAAATGAAGCTGCACATCGCTCCTCGGTCTACGCTTCCTCAGCATCATTGCACACCTATTGAACTGGAGATTCTATGAAGATCATCATTTCACCTGCGAAAAAGATGAAAGTGGATACGGACAGTTTCTCCTGGCAGGAACTTCCCGTATTTCTGCCTCGTACTGTTTCGCTTCTCGGAACACTCCGGGGGATGTCCTATTCAGAACTGAAAAGCTTGTGGAAATGCAGCGATGCCATTGCATCGTTGAATGCAAAGCGGTTGGCGGAAATGGATCTTTATCATCATCTGACACCCGCCATTCTTGCTTACGAGGGAATCCAGTACCAGTATATGGCTCCTGGAGTTTTTTCGGATCTGGAATTGGAATACATTCAGCAGCGTCTTCGTATTCTCTCTGGATTCTACGGGATTCTTCGCCCTTTTGACGGCGTGAGTTCATACCGTTTGGAAATGCAGGCGAAGCTCCGGCCAGAAGGGAAGCGCGATCTCTATGCGTTCTGGGGTGATTCCATTGCAAATAAACTGTTTTCAGAAACGAGCTGCATCGTTAATCTGGCCTCCAGGGAGTACAGTCTTTGTGTGTCCGCGCATCTTGTGGAATCCATCCGGTTCATTACTTGTGTGTTCGGCCAGGAAACAGGCGGCAAAGTTATTGAAAAAGGAACGATGTGCAAAATGGCTCGGGGCGAAATGGTTCGCTTCTTAGCGAATAATCAGATTACAGACCCGGAGGAAATAAAAGACTTTTCGGGTTTGGGCTATCAATTCGCTTCGAAGTACTCTGATCAAAATACATTCACCTTCCTGCAAACAGCGAAAACAGATAGAGAGTGATCCTGCAACGAACCGGTTTTCCTCGAGGCACCGGAAAGCCTGTGATACTCTCACAATAAGAAAGAGCGAACGCACCCGGCAATTCTGCCCGGTGCGTTTGCCGTTTCATGTCGGATAAAATATCAGGAAAATGGATTACACGGACAGGTGAAAAGAAGATGCAGAGCGTGGAATTACAAATCTACCGCCGGATTCATATAGTATACGTTTTTCTGGTTCAGTTTCTCCCGAAGGAGCTGAACCGCTTCCCCAAAGCGCTGGAAATGGACAATCTCACGTTCCCGGAGGAATTTGATAACATTGTTGACATCTGGATCATCGCTCAGACGAAGGATATTGTCATAAGTCACTCTGGCTTTTTGTTCCGCGGCCAAATCCTCCACCAGATCAGCCATTGGGTCTCCCTTTACCGCCATGCTGGCGGCGTTCCAGGGACTTCCGGATGCAGATGTGGGGTATACTCCAGCGGTATGGTCTACCAGATATGGGGCAAAGGCAGAATCCTGAAGCTGGGAGTCTTTGAGGTTTCTGGTAAGCTGGTGGACAATTGCCCCGATCATTTCCAGGTGACCCAGCTCTTCGGTTCCTATATCAGTCAGAAGCCCTTTCAGCTCGTCAAACGGCATGGAATACCGCTGAGAAAGATAACGCAGGGAAGCACCAAGCTCACCGTCAGGCCCGCCGTACTGGGTTATGATGATTGACGCGAGACGAGGATTTGTTTTGCTGATTTTGACCGGATACTGAAGCTTCTTATCATATACAAACATGGCTACACCTCCTTATTCCCACAGTATTCCCAGGGCCACGGATCATCCAGCCAGTCGTAGCTTTCCGACTCCGATTCCATACCATGGTTCAGGGGGCCCCTGGTTTTGCCCCATTCCCTTCGACATTTGTCGTACATCTGCTGATAGTTCCGGTAGAGCTCCAGGGCCTCCCGGTCATCCCGGTGGGTGTCCAGGTATAATGCCAGTTCCTGAATCGCAAAGCCAAGTGCCTGCAGCTCTGACATTGGAGTTGTTGGAAGCGGATTCTGATTCACCATACCCATGAAAGGCAGATCCAGACCGGGATAAAGCGTTCCTCTGACCAACCCCTTTCGGGCCTCGTATTGTGGTGAATTCTCCATTTGGAATGGCACATAAGGATTGGCCAATGGAGCCATAGCAGGCAGCCGTCCCTCCATTCCGACAGATTCTGATCGATTTCTCTCCAAAGCGCATACCTCCTTCAAAAGAAGCTGTGAACATACAACGGCATGTATTGTCGTTGTGCGTCATTCTATGCGTTTTTTTCGAATTCGGTTCTCATAGGAGAACAAAAACATAGAATCTCATGAGGTGTTGTCCATGGTTCGGAAATGGATTATTCTGTGCGGTCTGGCGGTTGCGGGAATTCTGTGTATTGTTTTCGGAGGGAAAAAGGCTGTTCGTGCCTACTCATCCCAACACGTTTCCCAAGCAAGGTATTGTATCGTCCTGGATGCGGGGCACGGCGGGGAGGACGGGGGAGCAACCTCCTGTACCGGCGTACTGGAAAGCGGAATCAATCTGGAAATAACCCTCAGGTTAAAGGATTTGTTTCACCTTCTGGGAAGAGAAACCAAGATGATCCGAACAAGCGATGTCTCAGTTTATACAAAAGGAGGTACCATTGCCCAGAAAAAGATGTCTGATTTGAAAGAACGGGCAAGAATTGTCAATACAACACCTCGGGCAATGCTGATAAGTATTCACCAGAATAATTTTTCAGATAACCGCTACAGCGGCGCTCAGGTTTTTTACGCGGATACTCAGGGAAGTGAATTCCTGGCAAAGCAGTTACAAAGTACACTGATCGCATCGCTAAACAAGGACAGTAAGCGAGCGTGTAAACGGTGCGATGGAGTTTATCTCATGGAGCATATCACTTGTCCCGGAATACTGGTGGAGTGCGGCTTCCTTTCCAACCCAGCTGAGGAAGCCAAGCTCAGAAGCATGGAATATCAGCGTAAACTATGCTGTGTAATCGCGGCAACGGTAAGCAGCTTCCTATCAGATACTTGACCGCACGGAAACTGATTGCTATAATATTCACCAGCAGGAAAGTAACATTTCAAAGGAAGAATGAGGAAAATGGCAAAGATAAAGACGGTTTTCTTCTGCACAAACTGCGGAAATGAAACGCCCAAATGGATGGGACGTTGCCCAAGCTGCGGCGCATTCAACACCATGGAGGAACATACGGAAAAACCGGCACCGACAGGCCGGGCCAAACCAGCGCCTGTTGGCATGAGCCGGAAGCCTCAGCGGTTGCGAGAGGTTACCAGCGACAGCGAGATCCGTTTTTCTACCGGAATGAGGGAGCTGAATCGGGTCCTTGGCGGCGGGGCTGTGGCAGGTTCTCTGGTCCTCGTAGGGGGCGCCCCGGGGATCGGAAAATCCACGCTTCTGCTGCAGATTTGCGCGAAGCTGTGTCAGGAGCGGAGGGTTCTGTATATTTCCGGCGAGGAGAGCGAACGTCAGTTGAAGCTCCGCGCCGAAAGGCTGCACGTTTCCCCGGAGGAGCTCTTCATCCTGTCGGAAACGAGGCTGTCAGATGTGATGGAGGCTGCCAATGAGTTGAAACCGGATATTCTGATCGTAGATTCCATTCAGACTCTGTATAACGAGGAAAATGAATCCTCACCAGGAAGCGTATCCCAGGTAAAGGACTGTACCATGTCTATGATGCAGCTGTCCAAGACCCAGGGGATTACGGTTTTCGTGGTTGGCCATATCAACAAGGACGGAAATATTGCCGGACCAAAGGTTCTGGAGCATATGGTGGACTGTGTGCTCTACTTTGAGGGGGACCCCAACACCTCTTACCGGCTTCTGCGTGCCGCGAAAAATCGGTTTGGTTCCACCAATGAAATCGGTGTATTTGAAATGTTGGATACCGGTTTGTCGGAAGTGCCCAACCCCAGCCAGATGCTTCTGGAGGGACGTCCGGAAGGAGCCAGCGGAACCTGTGTCGCCTGTGTGATGGAGGGGACACGTCCGGTATTGGCTGAAGTTCAGGCGCTGGTCACCAAAACCACCTTCAACGTTCCACGCAGAGCTGCGGATGGCTTTGATTTTAACCGTGCTGTGCTGCTGATGGCGGTTGCAGAAAAACGTGCGGGCATGAAGTTAAGTATGTTTGACGCTTATATCAATGTCATCGGAGGTCTGCGACTGGACGAACCGGGAGCGGATCTTCCGGTTGCGCTGGCAGTGGCATCTTCCTATCGGGATGCTCCCATTGCCGATGACCTGGTAGCAATAGGGGAGGTGGGGTTAACCGGCGAAATCCGGGCCGTTTCCCATCTGAACCAGCGGCTGAGCGAGGCTGCGCGGCTTGGTTTCAAGAAATGTATTGTTCCCAGAAGCGGATCTGAGAAGCTGGAGATTCCGCTGGGAATATCGGTCTACAGGGTCAGGAATCTGAGAGAAGCAATCGAAACGGCCTTATAGTTTCTAAGGCAACACCGCACAATGGGGACTGCGGGCTTCGGTGGATCTTTTGCCCCAATCGTGCAGTACAAAAAATGGGAAATACATCCAGTATTCCCGCATTTTTCATACTTTCGCTTGTGTCAAAATCTCTCACCGAATCTCCTTGCCTCATTATGCGGCGCTGCCCTAAAAATATAAAAAGCAACCGAAAGTTGACAGATAAAGCGCCAGAGATCTTGCCGTTAAATGCCCTAATTATTGTGAATCCTCCGGGTTACCCTCCGGCTGCTATGTTTCCCTTCTTCTTCGACGGAAACAGGCAGCCCGATGGTTTTCCGGAGGTTTTTTCAAGGAATTGTCCGGTCTGTGTTTCTTTTGCGTCTTATAGGGTAGAAAGGCCTTTCATAGAAAAAGGAGGAACATTATGGATGATCAGAAAATATTGGATCTGTTTTTTGCGAGAAAGGAGCAAGCCATCGAAGAAACAGACAGGAAGTACGGTGGATACTGCTTCTCGCTGGCAAATTCCATATTGCAGAACCAGCAGGATGCGGAAGAAACTGTCAGTGATACATATATGAAAGCGTGGGGTTCCATTCCGCCCAAGCGCCCTGACATTTTCAAAATGTTCCTCGCAAAAATCACCCGTAATCTTGCGTTCTCCCGCTGGCGGCAGTATTCCGCCGAGAAGCGGGGCGGGGGAGAGATGTGCCTGGTGTTGGACGAGCTGGAGGATTGTATTCCCGATCACGGCAGTGTAGAGGATCATCTGAATTCCAAGGAGCTGTTGAAGACGATTCGCGGATTCCTGGATACGCTCCCAACCCGTGAGCAGGACATTTTTCTCCGGAGGTACTTTTTTGTGGAGGAAAGCACGGTTATTGCTAACCGTTATGGCATGAAAACGGCCACAGTCCTGCGCACGCTCTCTCGCACCAGGAGAAAACTGAAAACCTATCTGACTCAGGAGGGATATACCATATGAATGCAGAGCATCTGTTTCAGGCAATTGGCGGCGCGGAAAGCAGCCGTCTGATGGAAAGCGAAATGAGATCAAAAAATCCTCCTCTGTCACTGACGAAGGAGGAACCTGAAATGAAGAAAAAGAAAAGCACACGTGTAATCCGTAATTTGCTGATTGCGGCCGTTCTGGCATCTTTGCTGGCGGTTACCGCCATGGCAGTCGGGAACAGCTTTGGGCTGAGAGACTATCTCTCTGAGCTGGGTTTGAAGGATACTGAGGCAGTCGAGAAGCTCTCTGTTATTCCTACGGAAGCCACCGGAACAGAATTCGGCCAGACGTCCGACGGAGAGCAGGATGCCTCTGTCAATGGTGATGAGGGAGTTTCCTTCTGGAACCAGTATGCAAAATATACTGTATCGGAAGCAGTTCTTGACCGGAATTCGCTCTACGTGTCCGTGAAGATTTCTCCGTTAGACAGTGATACAATTCTTGTTCCGGATATCGCCTTTGATGAAGATGTCGTAACTGCAGACGGAAAAACATTGACCGATCTTCGCAATGGGGAGAACGCAGCGAAGCTGGTTTATGCCGGCGTACGGCTGGATAACAGTGATGGAAGCGTAGAGGGCTTGGGGTATTTCTTCAAATTTGATGCAGAAGGGAATCTGTACTACTACATCAGCGGGCAAAACACATACGAGGGAGCCGAACTATCTATTCATTGCACCGGCCTTGCCCGAACGGAGGAAATGTCCCTGGCGGAGCGGGTAGAGTTCGATGTCACGCTTACCAACAAAAGCACCGAATCCATCAAATTTGAAGCTGAGATCGTCGATCCTTTGAAAGTTTGTGATGAAACCGGAATCCGGATGGGGAAAATCAGCTGTGAAGAAACAGAGCTTGGAGTCTATATTACCATTTCCTACAGTACAGCCTACACCCAATACGAATACTTGTCCATGTGGCTGGTTGGCCCGGACGGGAAGGAATTACCGCGTCTTCCCGGTATCTCCTTCCAGAGAGAAGAGATTTCCGACGGCTCCTATAGCCAGACACTTGCCTATCAAAAATTAGAATCCATGGAAGGCGTGCAGCTGGTAATCAAGGATGTATGGGGTGACACATGCTTTGGCCCCTATTCCGTAGATTTCCATTGATCACAACTCTGAAGAACCCCCTCTGACGATGTCAGAGGGGGTTACGTTTTTAGAAGGGGAGAGGGTTACAGAAAGCATCCGATCAGCAGGCCCATCAGGAAACAGATAACACCCAAAAGAATGTATTCCAGGGGATTCCTCACATACTTTGTGCGGATCACCTTTTTATACACGGGCTTTTCCTGAATAACAGGTTTTTCAATGTACTGAACCGTCGGTTTCTCGACGATCTTTTCCACGACTTTTATCACCGGTTTTTCCACTACTTTTTCAACGGTTTCCACGGATTTCAGAACAATCGGCGGACGGCGGTAAACCATCTTCCGGCCTGTTGCCAGATACTCCACATCAGAATCCAGCACCTCAGCAAGGCGAATCAAATTCAAGGTATCCGGACAAGACAGATCGTTTTCCCATTTACTGACCGCCTGACGGGTGACCTCAAGCGCATCGGCGAGCTCACCCTGGGATATATTCTCCTTTTCACGAAGCTCTGCAATTCGTTCGCCGATTGACATATGATCACCTTAGAACTGTTAAATTTAGCAACTTTCGGTTGTAATCTTAATATTAACGTATTTATTCAGAAAAATCAAGCTTGGATAGAGGATTTGCCTCGGCAGCAATTTTGAGTTCTGTATTTTCAATGTGGGTGTATATCTGCGTGGTGTTCAGATTCTCATGGCCTAAAACCTCCTGAACTGTTTTCACGTCAACCCCACCGGAGAGCATCATCGTCGCGGCAGTATGCCTCAGTTTATGGGCGGAAAACTGGGTGGAATCCAGCCCTGCCTGGAGCAGCGCCTTTTTCACCAGCCTGTGAACCGCTGTAACACTGATTCGGTTCCCATCCCTGGAGCCAAACAGGGCACGGTTGTCCGTCAATACCTTCTGATTTCGCTCCTCCAGGTATGCGTCAATTGCTTTTCTGCAGGCGGAACCGAAATAAACAAACCGTTCCTTGTTGCCTTTGCCCACAACCCGAATCCGATCCTCATATACATCCGTAAGGTTCAACCCCACCAGCTCACTTCGCCGGATTCCACAGTTGAGAAAAAGCATCAGAATTGCGTAGTCTCTTTTTTCATTCTGCCCGGAAACGGCCTTCAGAAGGGCCGCGGACTGTTCCAGGGTAAGATATCGGGGCAAGCTTTTGCGGAGCTTCGGATATTCCAGATCTGCCACGGGGTTTTCTTCCAATTGCTTGGTTCTGACGGTAAGATATTTGTAGAATGATTTGATTGCGGATAGCTTTCGGGCCCGTGCGGTCGGTGAGATCCCATAATCCGGGGAAGGGGAATCCGGGTTGACCGTTCTGTCATTGGCAAGGTAGGAAAGAAAGTCAAATATGTCGGATGTTTCGATTTCCCTAAGAAAACCCAAGTCGATATCTTTGATGACGATATCCTCCAGCTTGGTTGTAATGGGCATGTCATTTCTCATCAGCTTCAAAAAGCGCAGGAACATCCTCAGGTCCAGATAGTACTCCGATATGGTTAGCGGAGACTGGCCCTTGATGTTTTCATGGTAAATCAGAAACTCCCGTAGAATCTGCGGACAGTCAGAATAACGCTGCATAAAAAAGCCTCCCTAAAAGAGTTTTCAATAATTTTAGACCCAATACAACCACTTCATCAATGAACGTTAATCGGGTTGTGCTGGTTCCTCAGCAGTTATTATAGCATAACAAAGCCTCCAACGCAACAAAATTTTTATTTTGTTGCGTTCGTTTTCTGTTAGAGTGTTCCACAGAAAAGAAAGATTATCGGCCTTCCCTGTTTTTGGTCACACAGGCACTGTGCGTGATTACTCTTTAGGGTTTTATGCGAATCCTTTCCGCTACAATTCGAAAAGTAGTTTATGATGCTGCCACATCTTTTTGAGCTGCACGATATCCGGGCGGCTCAAAATAATTATGGGTTGTACACCTTTCCTACTTCGCAGCGGTTATGCCAGATTGTCAACCAGCAAACCACGAAGCAGATGAACGCACCAACCGTAACGGTCAGATGATAATTGAGGATTTCACCAAGTGCGCCAACCAGCAGTGCCAGGACACTGGAAGCCGCGCTGATGACTCCATCCTCAAACGCATTGACTCTTGCCCGGAATTCCTCGGGAATATAGCTCTGAATAGCAGCAGCCCGTAGCGTAGCACTGTTGATTCCCAGAAATCCACATACAGCCCGGTTGCACAACATCATGGGGTACGGCAGCCAGAGAAGTACCATGTCCATTATCTCATATGTCAGATATACCATAAAAGCAAAACCAAAGCGTTTGTTCTTGGGAATATTCGCATAGTAGTGAAACACTCCTCCAACGCTTCGCCCTATAAATTCCGCCACAAAGAAAAAGGAATACATCCCGGCGGAAAAGCCCGGTGCGGTGCGGAAAAAAGCGACAAGTATCGGAGAGAAACCCGCCGCCATGCCATTGGTGGCCGCCATGTATCCGAAGATATTCAGCAGCCCCCTCTCCCCTCTTATATAGCGGAATCCTTCGATAAAATCCTTCTTCCAAAGAGAAAAACCGGACTTTTCCCGATCCATTCTTGGTTCTTCCCGGATGGAAATCCCGCTTTCCAGCACTGCCGCAAATATGGAACAGGCTCCCTGCAGGAGCAGAATGTTTGCGATACCGATCGAATCCAGCAAAACTGCCGCAACCGGCATTACCAGTACATTCATCACCGGATACAGCATTCCGCTGATGGAATAGCCCTTCTCCTCAAAGCCATCGGTTATCAATTTTGGAAAAATACTGTCAAACGCCAGCGTATCCATTGCTCCGATACAGGCCAGAAGCAGAGAAAACATAAGATACCCGGAATAAGAAAAAGGATAACGTTTTAAGTACAGCCCCGCGAAAGCATATAAAATTCCGCCAATGAGATCGCCTAATACCAGAAATGGCTTTTTGGGGATACGATCCATCACAGGAGCGATCAGGATTGGCAGGAGAAATTGGGGAATAACCCGCAGCGCTACCAGCAGGCCGGAGGCAAGGGTACTTCCGGTTTCATCGAAAACCAGAAAGCCCATAGCGTAGCCTCCCGCGATACCCCCTGCAGCACCCAAAATACTGGCGATTATCAAAAGATTAAAGTTTCTGGTCCAAAGTGTTGCTCGCTTCATTCCTATCAGCCTCCGTACTGAAATTGTAGCAGTTAGGCTTAAAAAAGGAAAGACAGCAGAATTGGGACATTTAATCCCGTGGACGTATGCTTAACAGCGCTTTTTTGACAAATCAAAGAAAATCCTTTATAATCTCATAAACCATCCGATACTGCCTGTTTGCGCAGCACCACTGCTCCACCCAGTACAGATGGAATCGGGCATAGCCCAGAGAGCGCTGCTGCTTCAGAGCCAGAAAGGTATCCATCAGCATTTTTCCATAGGCAGTGTCCTGAAGGTATTCCGGGTGCTCCAACCGATAACGAACAATCGCGCACATCTCCCGCTCCAGGCCTTCGGCAGCCTGCTCCGCGGCATTCACCGCCGCAAAAGCCTCCTGGCGTTTCTCCAGCATTTCACAGCAAATCGCCAGCTTGTGCAGATCCATCACCGTGGGATTCGCAATTCTTGAAAAATAGGAATAGCCGGAACTGTAATCCCCTTTTTCCATGCGTGTTGCCGCAATATTGTATTCCAGGCTGCGGAGAATCTCCGTTTCCCCTAAGGAGCGCGCCAGGCGATCCGCAATACGGCAATGACGGAGCATATCATCCATACTGCCCAGATCCGAATAGCAATTTGAGATGAAGACCTGACAATTCATCATGATTCTTGCGTATCCGCTTTGCGCTGCGAGGTCGTAGCTCCTGCCCAAATACTCGAGGGCGGATGTGTATTTTCCGTCAGCATAGGCCCCGGCACCTGCATACAGGCAGGTCAGCGCACATGGATAGAGCCGAACCGCTTCCCAGGTGCTCCCTTCCGCAAGGTGCATCAGGGCGGATTGCCTTGCATCCAGCAGTGGGCGCATCTGTTTGGGCAATGTCTCCGGTTCTCTTCTGCAATATGCGGTAAGTACCAAATAATCCAGGAAGCTTGCTCCCAACTCAGCCGGCTCGTGATTCAGCTGCCCACTCTTCAGACACTTCTGGATGGCCTGCTCATCATCCGAGAATACCAGCTCGTAGATTTCTTCGCACAGTTCCTTTCCCTCTTCCATGGAAAAGGTCTGCCAGGGAACCTCCATTTTCGAAAACAAATCCTTCAGGAGCGCCTGATTTGGCTGCACCTTTCCCTGCTCAATTTTTGACAGGTAGGATGCAGTGCAAATTTCGCTGCACAGTGTTTCCAAACTCCAGTTTTTCTTCAGCCTGTAGATTCGGAGCAGAGCTCCGGCATTTGCAACCGTATCCATACTATCCCTCTTTTCGGAAATTTCTCCAGCGGCCCGGAGGATTGGCCGGGCTGAAAACGAAGATTTCTGTAAATTGCGTCTTTACATTCATCGCAGAAAACGCTAAAATAAGAGTATCCCAAATTGGAATCTGTTAGGAGGATCCATATGAGTGTGAAAAGAATCGGCGTTCTCACCAGCGGTGGCGACGCGCCTGGAATGAACCCTTGTGTCCGGGCTGTTGTTCGTACTGCTATCTACCATGGCGTTGAGTGTTTCGGTATTCGCCGAGGCTGGAACGGCTTGATCACAGGAGACGTTGTTCGTCTGGACGAAAAGAGCGTTGCCCATACCATCAATCGGGGCGGTACAATTCTTTATACCGCCAGAAGCAAGGAATTTATGACCGAGGAAGGTCAGCGCAAGGCGGTATCTACCTGCAAGTTTCTGGGACTGGACAGCATCATCGCGATTGGCGGTGACGGAACCTTCCGGGGTGCATTGGCGCTCAGTAAGTATGGAATCAACGTAATCGGTATTCCGGGGACCATCGACAACGATATCAGCTGCACAAATTACTGTATCGGCTTTGACACCGCGGCCAACACTGCAATTGAGTGCATCGATAAACTGCGCGATACCATGCAGTCCCACGAGCGCTGCTCCGTTGTGGAAGTTATGGGACGCAACGCCGGATACCTGGCGATGTACGTTGGCCTCGCCTGTGGCGCAACCGCCGTTCTGGTTCCCGAAAAGCCCATCGATTTTGAGCAGGATGTCATCGAAAAGATCCGTCAGGCTCGTTTTAACGGCTTTACCCATTACATGATTGTGGTAGCCGAGGGTGCCGGCTCCGCTGCGGATATTGCGAAGCAAATTAAAGAAGCCATTGATCTTGATCCACGGGTTACCGTGCTTGGACATATTCAGCGTGGCGGCTCTCCCACTGGCCGGGACCGTGTGAACGCCACCAAAATGGGATATCTTGCTGTTGAACTGCTGCTCGCCGGAAAGACGAATCGAATTGTTTGCACCCATGAAGGCGGTTTTACTGACGTGGATATCGCCGAAGCATTGTCCATGACAAAGAACATCCAGCAGATGGAAGTGGACGTGCTGGCTGCTATGACCGGAATCTGAACTTCTATCCCGATATGGACATCGCCGTACTGCAATGCAGTACGGCGATTATTTATGCCTTTGGATGGCATTTTTCATACACTGACTTGAGCTTCTGATTGACCATGTGTGTGTACATCTGGGTCGAGGATATGTCACTATGCCCCATCAGCTCCTGGAGAGACCCAAGATCCGCTCCGTTCTCCAGCAAATGGACGGCGAAGCTATGCCGGAGCGTGTGGGGTGTAATATCCTTCTCAATTCCCGCCTTCCCCTGGTAGAATTTGAGAATCTTCCAAAAGCCCTGCCGACTCATGCGGACACCATTGACATTCACAAACAGTGCGGGATCCGCCGGATCGCCCACCATTGCGGCGCGTACATCTTTCATATACGTACCAAGCGCCCGCAAAGCAGCGGGGTACAAAGGAATCATCCGCGGTTTTTTGGAGCTTCCGCACTTTATCACGCCCAGATCCAGATTGACATCCTCTACATTCAATTCGATGAGCTCCGAAACGCGGATTCCGGTCGCATACATCACTTCGAGCATTGCCTTATCCCGATATCCCTTAGCATCGACGCAAGAGGGCTGAGACAAAAGCAGTTCAACTTCTTTTCCGGTTAGAATCTGGGGCAGCTTCTTTTCGCCTCTCTGAACATGGATATCTCCTGCTACGGGAGATTGTTCCACGAATCCGGAGGAAACCAGGAAGGCATAAAAATTCTTCAGGCTGGCCAAAGCTCTGGATGCCGTAGAGCCAGATTTCCCCTGTTCCTGCAGGAAGGTAAGGTAATCCCTCACCTGCTCCTGTTTCGCTTCAGCAAGATCAGTACCTGAACACCTGGAAAGCCAATCGGAATACTGCCGGATATCCCGAATATAGGAGCAAACCGTGTTGGAGGATGCCATTTTCACATGCAAGAGATAGTTTTCATAGGCCTGAATAAGATCCAGCATATCCGATAATACCCGTTTTCCTTTCTATGAAATAATGACGCTCAAAAAAACGTGAAGTAATTGAAGAAAGATGCCCAATATCAATACTGCAAAGGGGATGAATTCCACCGGTCCCGGAAAGCATCCGATTTGAAAGTATGACATGCCACAGAATAAAGGTTACAGGAACCCTCTTATGCAGCGGCAGCAGGCAAAAACTGTTGAGTAAACCACCCTATTGTTCCGGAAGCATCTACGTTGTAAAGAAACACAGGGAGAAGAAGAATAAAACAACACTCAACAGGAACAGCATTCTTGGAGCGTATAAGAATCGCACATAAAAAGGAGTACAATCAAGCGCGGGACGAACCAACGATCGACACAGTAAGAACTGCGCATCAAAGAATCGGATATGTCTGAGGATACAATCACAGGCAAGTCAGAGCGAGTCACCGCCGTAAAAGAAACGTATCAACCGGTATATGAAGTCCGATGTAAAATCCGTGCCATGAATCCGCCTCTCTCCACCTGGCGTACAAAACCGCTCTGTGCGAAAAAGTGGAGGAGAACATGGCACGGGAATATACTGTCTTGCATATTTCCAGCAAGTTTACTATACTCCAAATTCCGTATAATTTCAAGCTGTATTTAGCGAAAACGGTTATTTTTGTAAATAATGCCATATATTTATGCTTATATATTATGTCAACCAAGCAAAACACGTTTCAAAAATTCTTTATCATTTTCAACTATTTAACAACATCTTGCGTTGGAACTGACTATTTTGCACTAAATATGGATTATGCAGGAAAGCTTTCATTGATTGGAAAATAGGTAAATATCATTTACCATACAGCCTTTTTTGTACAACTTTACCACTCCTTTTTCCAGAATGCACTCCCCTGCTTTTCCTTAAGGAAGGCTTGTATAGGATTGCCGCAACCGCACTTCCACATAAAATCATTGAAGTATTAGGGATTACGCCTCGGAATTCTCCATCAAAAAACAAAGCTGTAACACCAACCAACACGAAAAGAAACATGATTCCTGATACGACACAGCACAGAATTCCTCGATTTCTTTCGCGGTATTTTGAAATACAGCCTCCCAGAAGTGAGGAAACGAACAGGATTGCCATGACCCCATATCCAATAGAATTCTCCGAGATTCGTTCAGAGGCAACAAGATATGCCAATACCCCACACAGAATTACCGCCGAAAGCATGCTCGCGACTACTCCCGAAGCTAACGCAGTTCCCAATTCTCCCCCGTCGGAAAATGGTTTTTGTTGTTTTGCCATGCTCCCCTCCCCTTTCAATACATTTTACTTCTACGAAAGAAAAAAAGAACCGATGCAGACCATTTTGGCCTGCACCGGCTGTTATGACAGCAATACCAGAAGTGCTTTATAACTCGACATCTACATTGGCTTGCTTTCTCTGTTCCTGACGCTGCTCCTGTGCTTCCGTGACTGTACGGAATCTCATGCGTGTTTCGCGCACCTCTTCCAAAGCCTGGGCGATGGTATCCTCTGTACGTCTCAGGGCATCATCCATGTATTCGTTCCCGGCCTTACGCAGCTGCGTAACACGATTCTGTGTCTGATTCACCAATTCCTCGCTGCGGCGCTTTGCCTCCATGTAGATTGCTTCCTTGGTCACCATTTGCTTTGCCTGTTCCTGCGCCTGCTTGAGCATGGTTTCTGCTTCTCTGCGTGCCTGGCTGATTAATTCATTTCTGGATTCCACAATAGATCTGGACTGCTTCAATTCCGCAGGGAGCTGCGCGATAATTTCATCCAGCATGTCCAGCACACGGTCCCGCTCAAGGATGCATTTGTCCGCAGCAAGAGGCATGGCACGGGCATCCTGAACCAAATCATACAATGCACCAATAATATCTTCAATATTTCTGTCACTCATATAAATATCCTCCTAAATCGGTTTTTTCCCTATTTTCTTCTGAAAATCCGGGATTATCTCTGCCGGAAGAAAATCTGAAAGATCCACTCCGTAGCTGCCGAGCTCTTTTACGGTACTGGAGCTCAGATACATATACTGGCTTTCTGCCGTCAAAAACATTGTATCCAAATCCGGATTGATTTTATGATTAATCAATGCCATCTGGAACTCGTTTTCAAAATCAGAACCGGCACGAAGCCCCTTTACAACAACACAGCCACCACGCCGTTTCGCATATTCTGCCAAAAGCTCGTTTGAACAATCCACTTCCACGTTCGGAATGTCCCCTGTCACTCGGCGTATCAGCTCCACGCGCTCTTCCAATGTGAACATTGGGTTCTTCCCCGCATTCACCATGACACAAACGATCAATCTGTCAAAAATATTCGCGGCCCGCCGAATAATGTTCAGATGACCGCTGGTAACCGGATCAAAACTGCCGGGATATATGGCGATTTTCATACCATTCCAGTCGCTTTCACTTTTTTCTGAATACTGTCAGGAGGGTCTTTCCGTACTTGTAGTCCTTGGATCGGAGGAGCTTCTCCGAATCCCATGTAAGTTCTTTTCCGAAAGGTCTCTCTGCGATTATTATACCACCGCTTTGTAAAATGTCAATTTCCGTTATCCGATTTAGTGCATTTTCCAAAAATACTTCCGCATAGGGAGGATCCAAAAAGATGATTCCAAATTGGTCATTGCAGTGGTTCAGATATTCCAAATAATCTCTTCGAACTACGCAAGCATTGTTTGCAAAGCCCGTACGTTTGAGATTCTCCCGGATGATTTGGCACGCTTCCTCTCCCTTATCCACGAACACGGCACCGGATGCTCCTCTGCTTAATGCTTCTATCCCCAGTTGGCCCGTTCCACCAAACAGATCGAGGACATGGGCTCCGGCAATCTCAAACTGAATGATGCTGAAGAGGGCTTCCTTTACCCGGTCGGCGGTGGGTCTTGTCTTCAGACCGTCCGGTGCTTTCAGCTGAATGCCTCTTGCTTTTCCTGTAATTACGCGCATGGCTTCCTCCTAGTTTTCCCCAGTTTCATGGAAATGATGATAAACCGCCGCGGCAGCATCCTTGGGAAGAATGCGTTCCAACTCCGGCAGAGTAGCCTGTCCGATTGCCTTTATCGACTTGAATTGGCGCAGTAGCTCCTGTTTCCGTTTTTCCCCGATTCCGGTGATACCGTCCAGTTCAGAATACCGCAGCCGCTTGCTGCGAAGCTGCCTGTGATAGGTAATCGCAAATCGATGGGTTTCTTCCTGAATACTGCCGACGAATGAGAACACTGCCTGATTCGCATCGATGCGAATCTCTTCTCCTTCCGGCGTCACCAGAGCCCTGGTACGATGCCGATCATCCTTCACCATACCGAACACCGGTAAAGAAAGCTGAAGCGCCTGGAGCGCCTGGAGGGCCGTCTTTGCATGGACAACGCCTCCGTCAATCAGCAGTAAATCCGGAGCTTCTTCAAATCCTTTGTCCGATTCCAGGTAGTGCGCAAAGCGTCTTGTCACAACCTGCCGCATAGAGGCATAGTCATCCTGATTATGAAGCTGCTCAATTTTGAACCGCTTGTATGACGATTTATTCGGCTTGCCATCGGAGAAAACCACCATACTCGCCACAATATCCGTTCCCGAAATATTCGATATATCAAAGGATTCTATCCTTTTGGGCGGTTCCATGGACAGCATTTTCCCCAGAGCCAGTAAGGTCGCGTTGACGCGCTCTTCTTTCCCTGTCACCCGCTCTGCCTCTTCGAAGGCATTCCGGTTGGCAAGTTCCACAAGTCTGACATTATCCCCCCGCTGGGGGACCCGGAGCTTTGAAAGCCTTCCAAACCTCTGCTCCATAAGCTGGGCAAACAGATCACTGTCATCCAATTCAAAAGGCAGCAGAACAAGCTTTGGCGCAAGCCCACGGCTTAAATAGAATTGCTTCATCAGGCTGGAAACCGCCTCCGTTTTGTCATCCGGTTTTGAGAATACCTCGTATTCTTTATCCAGGAGATTTCCTCCACTGAAATGAAGCACCGCGAAGCACGCTTTCGCCTCTGTCTCGGCGTATCCGACCACATCCGTATCGGAGAGCGATCCCGCTGTCACCAGCTGCTTTTTCCCCAACGTTTCCACTGCGTTAAGTCTGTCCCGAACAGCCGCTGCCAGCTCAAACTCCATCTTGTCCGCATGGGTGAGCATCTGTTCCTTAAGCTGATCCGCAACCGCTTTGTAGTTTCCCAGGAGAAGCTGCCTCGCTTCCTCCATCCGCTCCCGGTATAAGATGCAGCTGTTTTCTTCCCGACACCAGCCCTCGCACTGCTTCATATGATAGTTAAGACAAGGACGATCCTTCCCGATATCCCTTGGAAACTGTTTGCTGCAGCCGGGAAGCTTCAGCGTCACACGAATGGTTTCCAGCAGATCATGGGTTATGCTCCTGCTCCCATAGGGTCCGAAATAGGAGGCCCCGTCATCAGCAATCTTGTTTACCATTGTGATGACAGGATAGGGCTCTTTCATATTCAGGCGTAAATACGGATATCCTTTGTCGTCCTTCAGAAGAATGTTGTATTTGGGTAAATATCGCTTGATTAATGAGCATTCCAAAACCAGGGCTTCAAATTCACTTGCAGCGACGATCACATCGAAATGGTGAATTTTACTGACCATCAGCCTGGTTTTCGGTGTGTGGGAAGCTGTATCCTGAAAATACTGACTGACTCTATTTTTGAGCTTCTTCGCTTTCCCAATGTAGATCACGGTGTCTGTTTTGTCCCGCATGATGTACACCCCGGGGGCGTAGGGAAGACTCAGGGCTTTCTCCTTCAACTCATCAAAGGTCATATACTCTCCTAAAAAATAACCGCCCCAATGCAATGAAAGCGGCATTGAGGCGGTTAATATCGGTTCAATCAATACACATCCCGCTGAAGCAGTGCATCGAGCGCGTTAACTGCGACCTCTGCATCGGGGCCAATCGCACTCAGCGTTACCTTGGAACCGGTGACAATTCCGAGAGACATGATGCCCAGCAGGCTCTTCGCATTCATCTTGCGGGAATCGGATTCCAGCCAGATGCTGCTCTCAAACTCGTTCGCCTTCTGTACAAAATATGTAGCCTGCTTGTTGTGCAGTCCAGATTCGCAGCGGACAATGACTTCCTTGTTGAACATTTTCAAACACTCCCCTTTTTTCGTATCCCTACGGAATACGATCGGTCTGTATATATCATAGCATTTTTACCGAAAAAGTCAATAAATTTTCGTTCCGTCATACATATCTGTGTTGGCTCCGGGGAAACACTGCCGCATACACTGGTGGAAATCAACGGAACTCTGCTATGGTAACCCCGTCCTCGCCTTCTCCGTATTGCCCCAAACGGAAGCTTTTCACAAACTTATTCTTGCGCAAAGCCTGTTGAACTGCGGAACGAAGCGCCCCCGTACCTTTTCCGTGAATGATGCGTACCGACGGAAGATTGCCGCGCATGGCTTCGTCCAGATAACGCTCCATAACGCAGACGGCCTCCACTGTATCCATGCCTCTCAAATCTATTTCAGAGGACATGGCCTGCATTTTCATTTCCCGTCCGGAATGGGCCGGGTGGCCTCCTTTCACCTTGTAGGGATTTTCATTCTCCAGCAGATAGATTTCATCTGCCTTGGCATTCAGCTTGAGAATCCCTGCCTGAAGCTGGTAGGTTCCGTCCTTATTAATGGCAATCACATGTGCTTTCGTTCCCAGCTTCAGCAATTCCACCGTATCGCCCACCAGAATTCCCCTGCTGGGAGCCTGTCTGATTTTTTCCGGCTGCTTGGCCCTCAGCTTGTCCTCCACCTCATTCAAGTTTCGCCGGAGCTCTGCCTGGCGCTGATTGATACCGGTTGTATCCGCACTGTCCTGTAGCTGCTTGCGCAAAGCTTTCAGCTCCTCGGAGGCAATATTGGCGGCAGCACGCGCTTCCTCAATAATCGATCGTGCTTCCTTCCTGGCGGCCTCCATGGCTTTCTCTTTTTCCTTACGAAGCTGCTCCTGGTACTCCTCACTCTGCTGTTTGATCTTTGCGGTTTCCTGACGGAGCCGTTCCGCTTCCATTCTGGCGGACTCCATCTGCTGGCGCTGCTGTTCCAGCTGGGAGAGAACATCTTCAAAATCCTTGTCACTTTTTCCGACCAGGTCTCCCGCTTCCTTCAAAATCTCCTCAGAAAGGCCAAGCTTCCTGGAAATTGCAAAGGCATTGGATTTTCCGGGAATGCCGATCAGCAGCTTGTAGGTGGGCTGGAGGGTTTCTACGTCAAATTCGCAGGAGGCGTTGATCACGCCTTTGGTACGCATGGCGTAGAGCTTCAGTTCCGCATAGTGGGTAGTCGCCACGACTCTGCTGTTCATTTTCCGGCAGAATTCAATAATTGCCATTGCCAGCGCCGCACCCTCAGCGGGATCCGTGCCGGCGCCAAGCTCGTCAAAAAGGACAAGCGTGCGGCTGTCGCACTGAGACACCACATCCACAATGGTCCGCATGTGGCTGGAAAACGTTGACAGGCTCTGGGCGATGGATTGCTCATCCCCGATGTCCGCGAGAATGGCATCAAAGGTTGAAAGGCAGCTTCCATCCCCGGCGGGAATATGCAGACCGCATTCCGCCATCAAAGTCAGCAGTCCTACCGTCTTCAGCGTGACGGTTTTACCGCCTGTATTGGGCCCGGTGATGATCATGGTGTCAAAGTCAGAACCCAGTCTGACAGTAATTGGGACAACTTTCTGCGGATCAATCAGAGGATGGCGGGCATTTCTGAGTTCGATCTTCCCTTGGTCATTCATAATGGGTGCCCAAGCCCGCATCCGATAGGCAAGCTTGGCTTTCGCAAAGATAACATCCAGACGAACCAGCATCTGATAGTCCAGATTGATGTCCCCGGCGTGAGCGGCAGCATCGCTGGACAGTTCCGCCAGGATGCGTTCGATCTCCTTCTTCTCCTTCAGCTCCAGCTCCCGGAGCGCGTTGTTGGCGTTTACCGCGGACATGGGCTCCACAAAATAGGTGGAGCCGGTTGCGGATACATCGTGGACAAGTCCCGGTACATCATTTTTACATTCACTTTTCACCGGCACCACATACCGACCCTGGCGAATGGTAATGATCGGTTCACGAAGGAACTTGCTGTAGGATGGGGAGGAAATCACCTTCTGCAGGCTGTCCCGGATTTTGCCGGACTGAATACGCATATGGCGCCGGATATCCGCCAAAGCGGGAGATGCGTTGTCGGCAATTTCCTCCTCGGAAAGGATCGCACCAAAGATTTTATCCTCCAGATACTTATTGGGAGTAAGCGCCTTGAAAAGGTCATCCAGGACGGTCTTTGCATCATCCTCCGACACATAGCCCTTGATATTTCTTGCGCAGCGCAGGACCCCCGCAATGCGCAGGAGCTCCTTTGGCTGTAAACTTCCGCCCCGATCTGCCCGTTCCAAAGATGCGGACACATCGCTTACATCCCCAAAAATCGGGTTTCCTTTTTTGGTGCACAGGTCAGAAGCTGCCGTCGTCTGCCGAAGCAGCAATTCCACTTCCTCCAGATCAGCCGAAGGCATCAGCTTCACACAGGCCTCTTTTCCGCCCTCACTGCCGGCACACTCGGCCAGGCGTGACAAAACCTGATCCAGTTCCAGTTTTAACAACGATTTTTCATATAGCTCAGACATGATGATCTCCTAGATAAGTAACGATTTATAAAAATCCAATGTAGAAAAGCCCTGTTCCAGCTGCGTTAAAAGATACGCCTCCGTCAGATCCGAAAGCATTTTCAGAGTATCCGTTCCAACCCGGAATGAAAAAAGTTTTTTGGGCTCGCAAAAACAAATATACCGCATTGCATCCAGAAGCGCAGGGGTCACAGGGAGCCGAATCCCCATGGAGAGCTGCGACCGGCAGGTTTTGCATTCCAGGTGCCCGGAAGACAGGTCAAATACATCCGGCGATTGGCTGCCGCACACATGGCAGCCATATAAATCCGGTGTGTAACCAGCCAGGCAGGCGCATCTGAGTTCGAAAACCGCTTTGATTAGTTCCTGCGATATCTCCAGCTTATCCAGCGCATACAGGCAGTTCAGGACCAGGGATTGAAGCTCCGGATTGGGAAGATCCTCCTGAGAGATCAGTTCAGCCGCCTGGGCAAAGTAGGTTCCCAGGGACAGCTTTGTCAAATCCCGGCGGAGCCCCTGAAACAGTTCGA
>CALYTB010000002.1 GCA_945486035.1 uncultured Clostridia bacterium | reverse complement strand
AGCTTGCTTATCTTAGCACGGCTTCTTCCATTTGTCAAGAACTTTTTTCAAGTTTTTTCAAATTTCAGCCTGTTCCGTGCTGTTTTTTACTCCCCTGCAGGGAGCTTCCGAATATTATCACAACGATCTTTGTTTGTCAAGTATTATTTCCTTCTTTTGTGGAATTTCTCTTCGCCACCGTCTTTGGCGACGTCACATTCACTTTCCGCTCTATAGCTTCATTTCCATGATGATTTCATCTCCGTCCCGTTCCGTTTCCACGAAGCCCAGCTCTTCGTATAGCCTCCTTGCTGCCAGATTTCCTTCAATATAGCACAGGTCGACCTTTGAAAATCTTCCGTCCTGCCTCATCTCTTCCAGCACCAGCTTGACCGCAGCCTTTCCATATCCGTTTCCCTGGAAGCGCTCGTCTATGAAGATCTGGCTGAAATCATAGCACTCCATGTCCGGCAGGTCATAGTAAAGGCCCATGCCCACCGGGGTATCCCCATCGCAGATCGCAAAAGCCCGACTGCGGAAATCCCGATAGGCGTATGCCCTTGCCAGAATGCCTGCACTGTCCGCCACATACCTTTTCTGAGACTCGGAAACCCGGAGCCCCAGTCTCCAATTATCAGGCCCGACATCAACCAGGTGCACCATTTCGCATCCTCCATTCCTCTTCCAAGATTCCATAGAAATACAGGTCCACCCAATTTCCATGACTGTCCCTGGTCTGGCTTCGCTGGATGCCCTCGGGCTGCATACCAAGCTTTCTCATCAGGCCGACGGATTTCACGCAGTCAAGGGTTTCCGCGAAAATCTTGTGGACGCCCATTTCAGCAAACGCGTAATCGATCACCGCTTTGCAGGATTCAAAGGCAAAGCCCTTTCGCCAGTGATTCCGGCTGAAGAACCACCCCATCTCGTAAACACCTTCTTCAAGTGCACTGAAAAGGATGTATCCCACCACTTTTTCGCTTTCCCTGTGTACCGCCGCCATCGCCCCTCCCCGGCCTATACAAAAATCCATCAGAAATTGTACTGTTTTCTCATAGTCGTATGCCGCTTCACAGTTGGCCATTACCATCTCGTCGCCGAGGATTCCGTACAGATCGGCAGCATCTTCCGGAGTAAAATTGCGGATAATCAAACGCGGTGTCTCTATGTACATCTTCCAATCCCTTCTTTTTCGATCATCAGCCACGCCGCCACAGCGAGAGCCAATTATTTGGACTCAATCCTTTTCTTTTTATACTCTCAAAAAAGAGGCAGCCAGTTTGATTTCTTCCATATCCGCTTCTTCCCCGTCCTCATGGTTCCACACATTGGCAAGAACGGCCTCCATATAGAAGGCTTTCCCCAGGTCCTCGATAGGGAAACCAAATTCCTCCGCCATCAGCCGGATGACCCGTCCCATGTGTCCGCGCAGGCTCCCTTCATAGGGCGCGTCCGTCTCATTGAGCAGAAACCTGGGCAAATCCAGAATTTCTGGGCCGACAATCCCCTTGGGGTCAATCATAGCATAGCTTCCGTCCGCCCTTTTCAGCAGATTATCGTGGTGCAGGTCCCCGTGGAGCAAAACCCGTTCCGAATACTTCCGGAACAGCTCCCCACAGATTCCGTAAGCCTCCCCGGCCATCCGGGAAAGCTCCCCGGGAACCTGATTTCTTTCGCAGTACCCCACAATACCCCGAAGCCAATCAAGATACGATGTTCCACCGTCCGCAGGGGTGTGGATGGCATGAAACACCCGGGCGAGGCACTGCACCCTCTTATCCGGGGAAACCTCCTGCCGCAGCGTTGTTCCGGCAAGAATCCGTTCTTCCAGAAGCAGCCCTGCCTCCCCGTCAGAGGCATAAGTCCTTGCACTCTGGGCGCAGTCGAGCCGGGACAGCATCCGGTATTCTCCCTGAAGCTCCTGCAAATCCGCGTTTCTTTTCAGAATCACAGGCCCATAGCGCCGGGATTCCCCGGCATACACTTCCTTCGTTCCCTGCCGGGTAAGCAGCAGCAAGTGTTCTATTTCCCACTTTTTCGCCGCATCGGCAATTCTTTTGTCCGGTTCCATCACAGCTTTTTCACCATAGAGATATCGTTCTGCATTGTCCCATCCTTCAGCCGAATGGCATCCGGCTTCACGCCAACTTCTCGAAATCCCATCTTCTCGTAGAGCCCCTTTGCCCGGTCGTTGCCCTCTATGTAGTCAAGCTCCAGCTGGAGGATACCCTGCTCCCTTGCCACCCGGATCAGTTCTTCAAACATGGCGCTTCCAATGCCCAGGCTCCAGTATTCCCGCAGAAGCCCAATAGCCACCTCCGCCCGGTGCCGGGTCTTGATCCGGTTACTCCATACCAACTGGCAGCTTCCGGCTAGTTTTCCTTCCACAGCGCACACAATCATCAGCATGGTATCCGACCTGTTGACCCGTTCAATAAAAGCGCACTCATCCTCCGGGGTTTCTGTGCATTCCTCGGGATACCGGGTGAGAAAATCCGTCTCCCCCGCCGTTGTTTTCAGATAGCGCAACATCTGCTCCGCGTCAGAAGAAAGCGGACTTCTCATCACCGCCTCCCGCCCGTCCTTCAGGCGAACTTTCTTTTCTGCAAATATCATCTATGCCAACTCCTTTCTTATAAATTTGTCTTTTAGTTGTAGGCTTTCTCAAGCTGCCTGACAAATTGTTGTTTGTCGATTCGTTATCGTAGGGGCGGATATTATCCGCCCGCTTTGCCAACAACTACGGAAATGTCCGTTTTTCCCGGAAATGCTTAAAAACCGTAACGTTTCGGGCGGATAATATCCGCCCCTACGGCAGCAGTGTAATGTATTCAAAACTGTAATAAAAACCGATAACCTTGAAATCTTATTACAAAAACGCACGGTCCCAGTGGGAAACCGTGCGTTTCTGAGCAATAACTTATTTTTCTTCCAGAATCGCACGGATGGCTCCGTCCAGAGCATCGGTGTTTACTGTTTCCATCAGGCCGTTGTCGTAGCTCTCAGCAATGGCAGGGTCAATGGGCAGCCGGGCAAGCACCGGCAAGCCGAAATCCGCCGCGACCTTGTCCAGGTGGCTCTTGCCGAACACCTCAATCCGCTTACCGCAGTCCGGGCACTGGAGATACGAATAGTTCTCCACAAAGCCCAGCACGGGAATGTGCATCATAGCCGCCATCTTCACGGCCTTGCTGACAATCATAGACACCAGGTCCTGGGGGCTGGTGACGATGATGATTCCGTCCACCGGCAGGCTCTGGAATACGGTCAGGGGTACGTCCCCCGTGCCGGGAGGCATATCCACAAACAGATAATCCACATCCTCCCAGATCACGTCCGTCCAGAACTGCTTCACAGCCCCGGCAATCACAGGCCCCCGCCATACCACAGGGTCAGCCGGGTTGTCCAGCAGCAGATTGATGGACATAATCTGGATTCCGCCCCGGGACAGTGCGGGATACAGCCCCTCCTCACTGGCTCCCTGACACTCATTCACGCCGAAGGCCATTGGCGCAGAGGGCCCCGTAATATCCGCATCCAGCACGCCCACCCGCTTGCCCGCCCGGGCAGCGGCCACCGCCAGCATGGCGGTCACCGTGGATTTTCCCACGCCGCCCTTGCCGGAAACCACGGCGATGACTTTCTTTACATTGGATTTGGGATTGGGCTGCGCCAGCAGGCTCTCCGCGGTACGGTCAGCGCAGTCCGAACCGCAGCTGGAACAATTGCCATTGCAAGAACTCATGGATCATTTCGCTCCTTTTTTGTTTTTCTACATTATAATTCCCCGGAAGGGAAGTGTCAACACAGAGTGTGCGTATTCTTGGCGACCTCTAAAAACTACTTTTTGGTGTTTTGCACGAGAGATTTTGCTTCAACAAAAGATCCGCCCAAAACCCAAAAGGGGAGTTTTTAGAGGTGCCCTCTTCCCTCAGCTCTCCTGCGCGGCCTCCCACTGCTCCATCAGCTCCAGAAGCACGCTTTCCGCCTCTTCCTTCTCCCCCAGAAGCCGGGTCAGCTCTTGGTAATCGGCGGAAGCCGCCTCGATTTTGGCGTCCAATTCCCCGATCAGCTTTTCCTGCTTCTCAATCTCCCGTTCCAGCCTCCGAACCAGCTTCTCGGAATCCTTGGTGCCGCCCTTGGGCTTCTCTTTTTTGGGCTTTGGGGCAGCGGACACCACCGGCTTCGCAGCCGCCTCATGCTCCAGGATGGAGCGGTACTTCTGATACCCGCAGGGGAAATCCCGGATGGTTCCGTCCTCCAGCAGCCAGATTCGCTCCGCGAACTTCTCGATAAAATACCGGTCATGGCTGACGAACAGCAGAACCCCCTCAAATTCCTCGATGGCGGCCTCCACCCACTCCCGGGAGGCGATGTCCAGGTGGTTCGTGGGCTCGTCCAGAATCAGCAGATTGATCTTTTCATCCATCAGCATACACAGCCGCAGCCGGGACTGCTCCCCTCCGGACAGGGTCCCCACACTCTTGAACACGTCCTCCCCCTGGAACAGGAAGGCCCCCAGCCGGTCCCGGGCCATCTGGGGCGTGCAGTTCTTTTCATAGAGCATGGTGTCATAAAGGCTGCGCTCCGGGTGGGCAAAGTGGATGATCTGGGGCAGATACCCCCACTTCACCGTGGGACCGAACTGAATCTTTCCCTGGCAGTCCTCTTCCCCCAGCAGGCATTTGATGAAGGTAGACTTCCCCGTGCCGTTGTCCCCCAGCAGGGCGATCCGTTCCCCGCCTTCCACGCTGAGATTCACATCCGAAAACAGCGTTCTTTCCCCGAAGGACTTGCTGACATTCTTCATTTTGAAAACCACGTCCCCGGAGAATTCCTTCTCCCCGAAGGAGGCTTTCATGGTTTTCTCGGTTTTGGGCCGCTCCGTCTTCCGGATGCGGTCCATCCGGTGTTGGATGGACATAGCCCGGCGGTACAGGGTCCGGTTGTTGATGCCCCAGCCCTTCATTCGTTCCACGGTGTAGCCCAGTTGCCGGAGCTTCGCCTGCTCCTGCTCGTACTGCTTCATCTGCAGATCAAACCGGGCCTGCTTTTCGTCCATGTAGAAGGAGTAGTTGCCGGAATAGAATTCCGCGTGGCCGTCGGTGATCTCGATCACCCGATCCGCCACCTGATCGATGAAGTACCGGTCGTGAGAGATGGCCAGCACCGTTCCTTTAAACGCGTTGATATACTGCTCCAGCCACTCCACACTCCGCAAATCCAGGTGGTTGGTGGGCTCATCCAGCAGCAGAATATCGGTTTTTTCCAGCAGAAGCCGCGCAAGATTCACCCGGGTTTTCTCTCCGCCGGAAAGACTCATGAATTCCTGATCCCGCTGCTCCTGGGATATGCCCAGGCCGTTGCAGATCTTGTCCACATCCACATCCATTTCATAGCCGCCGCCGGACTGGAAGCGGTTTGTCAGGGTATCGTATTCGCGCAGCTGTTCCGGTGTTGCCCCATTGGCCATTTCATGCTCCAGCAGCTCCATTCGCCTGCGAATCTTCATGAGTCCCGCATAGGCAGAGCGGAGCACATTCTCCACGGTATAGCCCTCCGGGAATTTGGGAATCTGGGAAATCAATCCCAGCCGTTTGTTGGGATTTACATACACTTCCCCATCGTCATAGTCCATCTGCCCCGTGAGGATGTTGAACAGCGTGGTCTTTCCGCAGCCGTTGCGGCCCAGAATGGCGACGCATTCCCCCTCCTGGATTTCAAAGGACAGTCCCTCCAGCAGGTTTTCCCCGATGACGAAGAATTTTGTTAAATTTCTGACTTGAATATCAACCATTTTGCTTCTCCATACCGCCCTCACGGACGGCAGTTTTTTTCAGGCTCTTGATAAGATACAGGTTCAGGTCGTCATCATTGCGGCAGTCGGAATAGGGCGCACACACATGATCGCCATACCAGACACCGCTGCCGTCGGGAATGTATCCCCTCTTGGCATACATACGCTGCGCGCTGCCATAACCGCTGTGGAGCCCCACACCCAAATAGACTCTGTCCGCGTAGGAAGCGGCGACATCTTCTGCCGCATCCATCAGTTTTGTTCCGATGCCATGGCCGCGGAATTTTTCCAGAACCGCGAAATCCACAATTTCAGGAAGCCCCTGATTCCCAAATGCTCCCCACTCTGAATTGGGGTAGACGCTCACATATCCTGCTGCTTTCCCCCGGTATTCCGCTGTCAGGGCAATACATTTGCCTTCCCCCTGATGCCGCAGCCGCATTTCAAATTTCTGAGCGGTCACCCCCCAGCCCTGAAGCTCTTCTTCACGGCTGAACTCCTGCGTGTCCGAATCTTCCATATTGCGAATTCGGATTTTGTCATCCGAATAGTAAACCATTCTACTCACTCTTTCTCAATGTCAGCAAGAATTGATCGCAGCTCTTCTGCGGAGTATAACAAATTCAGCGCCTGCAGCATGGCATTGGCGCTCATATGCTCCGGCAAATCCAGTTTCCGCAGCAGCTTCTGCCTATTTTCGGCGCTGTTGGCCCCGCCGGACAGCCCCAGCTCCATGAGATCCTGCTTTGTGATGCCGTTCCGGGCTGGAGTCTCCTCGCCCTCGATGGTGGCTCCGGCTTTTCTCAGGGCCTCCAGAATAATTTCCCGGGACATGCCCTCCACTCCCAGCTTTCCTTCCTTGCCCGGGGCGGATTTCCGCCGTTCCTTGCCCGGAATATCCGGGATATAGGCGTGTTTCAGGAATCTGCCGTCAATGGCGCTTTTCAGGTGATTGCGGATCACAAACCCCGCTCCATCCGAATCCGTGAACACAATGAGTCCCCGGGCTCTGGCTACCTTCCTAAGAAGCTCCATCTGTTTTTTGTCCTTGAAAATACCAAAGCCGCCGGTTTCCAGGATGGGGGCATCCACGATCTGGCTGAGCGTGTTTTTGTCGTAGCGGCCCTCCACCACAATGGCCTCCCGAATTCTAACCATTCCGCGCCTCCCGTGCCAGCTCCAGCACCAGCAGCTCCAGAATGCGCTGGCTATCGTCGAAGGAGGTTTTCATAGAGAAATCCGCCTCCAGCACCAATTCCGCTGCTTTCGCGCAGAATTTTCCCGAAAAGCGCCTGGCAGCCTCCATGGTTTTTCTGGCGGGGTAATCCGGAATTCCGCAGAGTTTCTGAAGCTCTCCGCTTCCCTTTCCCGCCTCCATCAGCGTTCTCGCCGTTCCGATGCGGCGAAGACTTCCGCCAACTGCTCCAAGAATGGCCAGCGGCTCCTGCTGCATTTTCAGGAGCTGCTGAAGCTTCAGCAGCGCCTGATCGTACCTTCCCTCTCCGATCAGATCCGTCATCTGGAACACCACCGCATCCAGCACCGGCTCTGTCACTGTGTCGATGTCCGACTTGCGGATTTCCTCCGCCCCGGAGTAGGCACAGATTTTTTCAATTTCCCCGCCAAGGGCCGTCATGGTTCCCCCGGTAATATCGATCAGATAGGCACAAAGCTGGGTGGAAATCCGTTTTCCCCGTGCGGCGAAATGCCGGGTAACCCAGGCAATCAGATCCTTCTGATCCTGCTTGGCAAATTCAACGATGAGGCCGCTGCTTTCCACGGCCTCCCACAGCTTCTTAAGCCTTTTATCCGGCTTCCAGGAAACGGTGAGATAAGTAAACACCACCGTGCAGTAATCCGGGATATCCGTCAGAAGCTCCGCCATCTTTCCCCGGTCGCCTTCTCCCAAACGGAACAGATCCACATCATCCACCTGAACCAAGGTATGCTCTGCCATCATGGGAAGGTTTTCCACCGCATCGGCAAAGCTCTGCATATCGAAGGTTTCGTTGTTCAGCCGGTGATAGTTAAACGACTCCGTCAACTCCTCCAGCAGAAGCTTTTTCAGTTGTGTAAGATAATGATTCATCAGGAAGGTTTCCTCCCCGTGAAATACATAGAGCCTTCCCGGTGTCCCGCTTTTCAGCTGGGCTTTCAGCTGCTGCAGCTCCCCTGCGGTGGTCTGTTTTTTTGCCATGATGTCACCTCCCCCGATACAGAATGGTTCCTTCCTGATCTGTCCGATAAACCGAACAGCCAAAATCCAATAGTCTGTCCAGTAATTCCTCATGCGGTTGACCATAGGGATTCCCCGCCCCCACCGAAATCAGAACCGTTTCCGGACGAACCGATTCCAAAAGGTCCCGGCAGGCGGAGGTTTTCGCCCCATGGTGCCCGGCGACCAGAACATCCACATCCGGGAGTACATGCCGCTTGATGAGCATCCGTTCTCCCCTGGCACTGCGGTCACCGGTAATCAATATACCACAGTTTTCCGCTTCAAACAAGATGCACAGCCCGTTTTCGTTGTCCTTTTCCAAAAAAGCGGGAGGAAAGATGCGGATTGTACACTCATCACAGCGCAGAACCAGTTCCCGATCCACCCATACCGTCTCCGCATCCAAATCCGGCAGGATTTCCGGATCCATGCCCGCGGGAACAATGATCAGATCGGTTTTCATCCGGCTGAGCAGATAACCAATCCCTCCGATGTGGTCAGCATCCCCATGGGTCAGAATCACCCCGTCCAACCGGCGGATGCCCTGACTGCTGAGCTTGCGAAAAGCTCTGTCCGCGGCATTTTTCCCGGTATCCCCTCCGCAGTCTAGCAGAAAAGTCTTTCCACGACTTTGCAGAAGAATACACTGGCCCTGTCCCACATCCAACATGGTCACCCTGCATCCGTCCGTCAGGGGCCCTAACCAGGAGCATCCAAGCGCGATGCACAGGCCCAGGCAGGCGCAGCAGAAGGTTACACCGTTTCGCCGCTTTTTCCGGATCATGCAAACACCCAGCAGAACATAGCAGAATACCAGCCATGCCCCAATGTATACGCTGTCCGTATACACCGCCGCCAGCGGCACCCGGGAGAGCCATCCGGCAACCAAGAGCACGTAACGCACCGGCCAGGCCACCATCCATCCCAGCGCTCCGGCGAGCTTTGCCGAAAGCAAACTCGCAGCGCACACCGCCACCGTGCCGTTAAAGATCAGGTTCACCACCCACAGTGTCAGCAAATTGGTCACCACACCGATGACGCTCACCGTCCCAAAGTAGACGGCAGACAGCGGTACGGTCAGCACCATGGCGCTGAGTGTCACCGCGCTGCACTGGCAAATCCAGCGCCAGATCTTTCCGACCGCCTTTGGTCTGCGCCTGAGCAGCCAACCGTCCAGCGGTTTGCAAAACAGCAGGATTCCGCAGACGGAGGCAACGGAAAGCTGAAATCCCGCATTGACGATGATCAGCGGATTCACCGTCAGCATAACAAGGCAGGCAAAGGCCAACGCGGTCAAGGAATCGTACTCCCGGTCAAAAAGCCGCGCAAGGATTATCAGGCCCGCCATTACGCAGGCACGGGTAACCGACGGCGTAAAGCCCGCCATTGCCGCAAACAGCGCCATCACAGGAATCCCGATCAAAGCAGTCAGAAAACGCCTCTTCCCGGTCATAAACTCCACCAGGCCGCACAAAATAGCAACATGCAGCCCCGAAACCGCCACAATGTGGCGAATTCCGCTGATTCTCAGATCCATATCCGCTTCATAGCTCAGACCATCGCTGTCACCCAGAAGCAGCGCCTTTACAAAGGACTGCACATCCTCCGGAAACGCTTCTTCCAGAATTGCCCCGGTTTTTCTCGCCAAAACAGGACCATAGCACCACCAGGACATACCGTCTGACCCGTGGATTTCCACACTTTCTTCCTGCCGCGCTGTCAGAAATATTCCCTTTCCCTGATATCGGCTGGTCCGCTCCCAGGCACGGGGCTGTGTATAGCGAAAGCGGAATACTCCGTAGACTCTGTCCCCAGGCGCTATTTCTTCCTCCCCTTCCAGATAGACCCGCACCCGGTAAGGTTTTTCCTCAATCGAAACAAAAGCATCCACGGACCAACCGTAATCGGTTTGCGCAGAGTATCCGACAGCTGTCAGCTCCGCATCCCGGGTAACATCATTCCACTTCTGGGCAATTCCAAGATACTGCTGTGTATATATGCAGAACCATCCCAACCCCGCGCTGCAGCCAAAAAGCACCAACGCGGCAATTCTTGCTTTCCGAAAGCGAATACCCGTAAGCAGCATCACAAGCATTCCGGCACAGAAAACCGCCGCGGCAGTCAAGAGCTGCCCCTGGGGGATCAGATATGCGCCCAGAGCGCAGGCAATGCCGTATCCCAGGGAAAACCACATCAGCACACGCATACCATCACCTCCGCAGCCGTACGAAATGGGCCGTCCCGAAAAGACACGGGACGGCCCACAAAAAACTCATTTCACCATGGAAACCACGATATCGTCCACCAATGCCAAAGCGTTATCCACCTTGGTGGGATCCTTGCCGCCGCCCATGGCGCAGTCGGGCTTACCGCCGCCGCTGCCTCCGCAGCAGCAGCAAACCTGCTTCACCAGGTCACCGGCTTTGATGCCCTTGGCATTGGCCTCCTTGCCGCAGACCGCCAGGAAGGAAATCTTTCCGTCCTTGACACTGGAGAGCACCGCCACAACACTGCTGTCCTTGTCCCGCAGCAGATCGCCCATCTGGCGCAGCTTGGCCGCATCCGCGTTGGGCACCGAAGCGGTAATCACCCGCAGCCCCTCAATGGTATGGGAGCCGAACAGAATCCGTTCAATCTCGCCGGAGGTCTCCCGGGCCTTGAAGCCCTCAATGGAGCGCTTCAGTTCCTTCAGCTCCTCCAGATGGCTCTGAATCCGGGCGGCCACCTCCGCGGGCTTGGTTTTGAGCTTGGCCGCGGCCTCATAAAGCATGGCCTGGTTGCGCTCCATCTTCTTCATGCATTCCTTGCCGGTGATGGCCTCAATCCGGCGGACACCGGAAGCTACGCTGCCCTCACCCTCCAGCTCGAAGGGACCCACCTTGGCGGTGTTGTCCAGATGCGTACCGCCGCACAGCTCGATGGAGTAGTCCCCCATGTTAACCACCCGGACCATGTCGCCGTATTTCTCACTGAAGAGCGCGGTAGCACCCATGCGCTTGGCTTCTTCGATGGGCATTTCCCGGGTAACGATGGAATAGCCCTCCAGAACAGCGTTCTGAACAATGGCATTGACCTTGGTCATTTCCTCAGCTGTCAGCGCGGAGTAGTGAGTGAAGTCAAAGCGCAGCCGGTCCGGCTCCACCAGAGAGCCTGCCTGATGAACATGGTCACCCAGGACACTTCTCAGCGCCTTCTGCAGCAGGTGGGTAGCGGAGTGGGCGCGCATAATGGCCTTTCTGCGCTCCACATCCACGCTGGCGCAGACCACATCATCCACCTTAATCACACCGGAATTCAGCTTGCCATAGTGCAGATACTTTCCGCCCTTATCCTTCTGGACATCGGTTACCTCAAATCGGCTGCTGCCCAGCATCAGAACGCCATGATCCGCCACCTGGCCGCCCATTTCGGCGTAGAAGGGGGTCCGATCCAGTACGATGATGCCGCTCTCGCCTCCGGCGATGGTGCCGGAAACCTCGTCGCCCACGCAGACCGCCAGCACTCTGGCATCACAGTTGAACCGCTCATAGCCCACGAAGGTGGTGGGGGTGTTGTCCAGTCCCAGATCGATACCCGCCCAGGCAAGGTCACCCAGAGCCTTCCGGGCCTCCCGGGCGCGAACCTTCTGCTCCTGCATCAGCTGGGCAAATTCCTTCTGGTTCAGGGTCATATCCTCGTCGGCAACCATTTCCAGGGTCAGGTCAATGGGGAAGCCGTAGGTATCATAGAGCTTAAAGGCATCGGCGCCGGAGAATTCGTTTTCTCCCTTGGCCTTGTGCTCGGCCAGCATTTCGTTGAAAATCCGCATACCGCCGTCAATGGTCCGGGCGAAGTTCTCCTCTTCCACCTTGACCACCTTGGTGATATACTCCGCCCGTTCCCGCAGGTAGGTGTAATGGGACTCATTTTCCCGGATCACCGTCTCCACCACCTGGTACAGGAAGGGACGGTCCACGCCCAGGAGCTTTCCATGCCGGGCAGCCCGCCGCAGCAGACGGCGCAGCACATAGCCCCGGCCCTCGTTGCTGGGCAGCACGCCGTCGGCAATCATGAAGGTGGAAGCGCGGATATGGTCGGTAATCACCCGCAGGCTCACGTCCATTTTTACGCTCTGGCCGTAGGAGGCACCGGTAAGCTCCGTGACCTTGTTGGTGATGTTCATGACGGTATCCACATCGAACAGGCTGTTTACATCCTGGCACACCACCGCCAGCCGCTCCAGGCCCATACCGGTGTCAATATTCTTCTGGGACAGCTCCGTGTAGTTGCCCTGCCCGTCGTTGTTGAACTGGGAGAATACGTTGTTCCAGACCTCCATGTACCGGTCGCAGTCGCAGCCCACAGTACACCCGGGCTTTCCGCAGCCGTACTTTTCGCCCCGGTCATAGTAGATCTCGCTGCAGGGGCCGCAGGGGCCGGAACCGTGCTCCCAGAAGTTGTCGGACTTGCCGAAACGGAAGATCCGGTCGGCGGGAACCCCCACCTCCTTGTTCCAGATCTCAAAGGCCTCGTCGTCGTTTTCATAGATGGAGGGGTACAGGCGATTCTCGTCCAGTCCCACCACCTTGGTCAGAAACTCCCAGCTCCAGGCAATGGCTTCATGCTTGAAGTAGTCGCCGAAGGAGAAATTGCCCAGCATCTCAAAGTAGGTGCCGTGGCGGGCAGTTTTACCGATGTTCTCGATATCGCCGGTGCGGATGCACTTCTGGCAGGTGCAGACCCGGTGCCGGGGAGGCTCCACCTCGCCGGTGAAATAGGGCTTCATGGGGGCCATGCCGGAATTGATCAGCAGCAGCGACGCGTCATTCTGGGGAATCAAAGAGAAGCTGGGCAGACGCAGGTGGCCCTTGCTCTCAAAGAAGGAAAGGAACATTTCCCGGAGTTCATTCACTCCATAGGGTTTCTGGCTCATTGATTTTTACCTCCATAACAGTTTGCAACAGAAAAGGTGGGCATAAATAAACGCCGCCCCTGAAGCTAGGGGCGACGTAAAACGCGCGGTACCACCCTAATTCATTCCGGCAGGCCGGAACCTCTTAGTCGCTCTATAACGGGAGCACCCGTCCCGGTCATCCCGGGCAACGCAGGAAGTGGCCTGCAGACCTCCGCCAAGGGGCTTCCACCATCCCCCTCTCGCTTCGGGTTTTCAGTCTGCTTTGTTTCCGCAATGTCTTTGCATATCGTGTGTATTCTACCACAAACGCCGAAAAAGTCAATGGGTCCCATAAGAAAAAATCGGATTACTCCCCACCCTTTCCAGTTCAAAGGGACAATCCGTAGCCGGATCCCATTCCCGGGACACAAGCTTTGCCAGATTGGGGAGCTTGGGAAGCTTTTCCCCGGGGAATGTAACCATTTCCAGGGAAAGCCCGGACTCCGTCCGCTCCAGCCGAAAATCCAGGATGGATGTCCGCCGCCTGAGCTCCCTGGCCAGCTGCTCCAGCACCGGATCGGGCTCGGGGGACTGGCATACGGACTGAAAGCAGGCGCGAATGGTACTGTCCAGCCCTGTCTCAATCGCCTCCGCCGTCCATGGGTCCGGGGAATCGCCCGCAATCACACAGCTGTGGGCATAGAGCGGAATTCTCATCCGATGCGCCAGCTTGCTGAGCCCCAGGATCACGTCCTGGCTGCCCACCAGGCAGCCACAGCGTTTGGAAAACCCCTGCTTCAGCAAGGGAATCCAACGCATATCCTTCTGGGCAGAAACCGGAACGCCTCCGCATTGGGAAACCAGGTCGCACAGCAGCCTTCCCGGGGAGTCCGGCTCCTCGGGAAGGCAGATAAGGACCCTTTCTTTTCTTCTCAGAAAGCCCTGGAAAACCTGCTCCATCTGATCGGCATCCTGTACCACAACCCAATCCATTTCACCACATCCTGCTCAGTATGTGGTTATTATATACAGCTTCAGGCGTAAAATCAAGGGTTATTTTATTCTGTTTTTACAAATCTCCTTGCGTTTTTTCATCCGTGGCAGGAATATGCTCCTCCAGCCACTGCTTCATCTCAAGCCTGCCCTCCTCGGTCATGGGGAAGGTTTTCTCCCCTTCCATGGTGCTTTTTTCATAGCAGTACAGCCCATGCCAGAATTCACAGTGAATCGAGCTCTGGGTAAAATCCACCTCTTTGGCAGTGGCCATGACCACCTTGGGCTCCGCCCGGAACCGAAAAAGGCCCATGGACCCGGTGAAGACATTGTTCATGGCAAAGGTATGAAGGGTCGGTAAGAACAGCTCGCCCACACTCTTACGCCTCCGTCAGCGCTTCCATTTCATCCAGCAGCTTGCCAAACAGTTCCAGTGCCTGCTCCACAGGCTCCGGCCCGGTCATATCCACACCGGCGCCCTTCAGCAGATCGATCGGTGTCTTGGAACAGCCGCCGGAAAGGAAGCCCAGATAATCCTTCACCGCGCTTTCCCCCTCAGAAAGGATTTTTCTGGACAGCGCGATGGCGGCAGAATAGCCGGTGGCGTACTGGAACACATAGTAGTTGTAATAGAAATGGGGAATCCGTGCCCACTCCATGGCAATTTCGTCATCCACCACAATATCCTCTCCGTAGTACAGCTGATTGAGTTTCCTGTACTCCTCGCAAAGCACCTCCGCGGTCAGGGTCTTTCCCTGGGCAGCCATCTTGCCGATGTTCAGTTCAAATTCCGCGAACATGGTCTGACGGTACAGGGTCCCCTTGAACTGATCCAGGAAGTGGTTAATCAGATAGGCCCGCTCCTTCTTATCGGTGGTCTTGCCCAGAAGGTACTCCATCAGCAGCGCCTCGTTGCAGGTGGATGCCACCTCGGCAACGAAAATCACATAATTCGCGTCCACCGGATTCTGGTGCTTATTGGATAGATAGGAATGCAGGGCATGTCCCATCTCGTGGGCCAGAGTAAACTGACTGTCCAGGGTGCCCGTGTAGTTCAGCAGCACATACGGATGCACCGCTGCCCCGGCGGAATAGGCGCCGCTGCGCTTGCCCACATTCTGGTACACATCAATCCACCGATTGTCAAAGCCCTCCTTCAGAATTTTCCGGTACTCCTCACCCAGGGGAGCCAGACCATCGTACACCGTCTGCTTGGCCTCGTCGAAGGGAATCTTCTTGTCCACCTCGGACAGCAGCGGGGTATAGATGTCATAGAAGTGAAGCTCTTCCACTCCCAGCAGCTTTTTGCGCAGGCGGACATACCGGTGCATCTTGTCCAGATTCCGGTGAACCGCCTCGATCAGGTTCAGGTATACAGAGGTGGGCACCTGGGTTTCATCCAGGGAGGCTTCAAAGGCCGTGGCATACTTTCTCGCCTCGGCAAAGAATTTCAGCTGCTTATTCTGAGCATTCAGAATGGAGGCCGCGGTATTGCGGTAGGAGCCGAAGGTGTGATACAGATTCTCATAAGCGCTCTTGCGAAGCACCCGGTCACTGCTTTCCTCCAGGCTGACGAAGGTTCCCTGGCTCAGAGGATGCTTGCCACCCTCCGCGTCCACGGCATCCGGGAACGAAATATCCGCATCCGCGAATGCGCCGTAAATTGTGTCCGGTGCCTGAGCCATCTCCCCGGCGGAAGCCAGCAGCTTTTCCTCGGCAGCGGAGAGGGTGTGGGCCTTTCTTCTGCGGAGGTCGTTCAGATATCTGCGATACCGTTCCAGCTCCGGGCATTCGGCATAGAACCGATCCAGGGATTCCTCTGCGATTTCCATGATTTCCGGGGTTTCGAAGCTGGTCGCCGCATGGAGCGCTACAACCGTCCCCATAAACTTGCCCTGCATGGCCTGATAGACCGGGTTGCGGGTGTCCTCGTCTGCCTTGCGCATGCAGTAATTGGCAAGAAGCCGCACCTTGGCATTCACCCGTTCCATATTGGAAAGGTAGTCAAACAGTACGCTGCCGCCTTCTGCCAGCCGACCCGCGTAGCCGGTAAGCACCGCCCGGTCATCCTGCAGCGTAGCAAGCTCCGCCTCCCAGGCATCATCCGTGGGATACATATCCTCCGTGGCCCACCGATCCTTCATCGGGATTTCCTCCCGCATAGGGATTTTTCTGCTTTCTTCCATATAAAAACCTCCTGAAGTTTTTTTGAATATTATACCACAGCCCACAAAAAAAGCAATTCCCAACTCAGCCGTATACCCCACCACATAATATTGTTGTTTGTACGTCTTTGCTGTCATTACCATGAAAAACGCTGTCATTGCGAACCAGTGCGCTTAAGTGGTGTGGCAATCCCCCGGTTAGATGTAAAATGTATCGACAATTGCCCTACAGAGCGGGAAATTGCTGTGATTTTTGGAGGTAATCGTTACCTAGTTCCATTCAACGGGGGGATTGCCACGCCACTTAAGCGCACTGGCGTGGCAATGATAGCATATCTTTACAAACAACAATTTCCCCTCCCCCATTCTCCTCCTTGCAAATTATCGCGAATTATGTTACATTACTCCCCGGTGATGTATTATGAAAAGCAGAATCAAAGGCAGCCTGTGCCTGCTGCTGGGAACGGTCATCTGGGGCTCCGCCTTTATCGCCCAGAGCGTTGGCATGGACCATATCGGCCCCTTTACCTTCCAAACCATTCGCTGCGCCCTGGCAGTGATCTTTCTTTTGCTGACAGCCACCCTATTTGACCTGAAAAAGTACGGTTTTTCCGGCTCCCTGGCACGGTGGAAAAATCCCGCTCTGTGGAAGGCCGGACTCATCTGCGGCGCCGCCCTTTTCGTTGCGGCCAGCCTTCAGCAGGTGGGGCTTGTGTACACCGATGCCGGGAAAGCGGGCTTTATTACCGCCATGTATATCGTGCTTGTTCCGGTGATCGGGCTGTTCCTTCACCGTAAACCCCCGAAAACCATCGTCATCAGTGTCCTCCTGGCGGTATTGGGATTATATCTTCTCAGCTGTATGGGTGTCTCCGGCATCAATGTGGGGGATCTTCTTCTGATGGGGTGCGCCCTGGCCTTTGCGGTGCAGATCACCTTTATCGACCGGTTTGCTTCGGAACTGGACGGTCTGCGGCTCAACTGCATCCAGGCTCTGGTCGTTACTCTGCTCTCCCTTCCGCTCATGCTGTTTACGGAAACTGTGGAAGGGGCAAGTATTCTCGCCTGCTGGCCCTCTCTCGCTTTCGCGGGCATTCTCTCCATGGGCGTTGCCTACACCCTGCAGATCGTGGGGCAGAAGCACCTGGAACCCGCCGCGGCCTCCCTGATCATGAGTCTGGAATCCGTTTTCGCCGCTCTGGGCGGATGGCTGGTGCTTAACGAAACCATGACACTCTGGGAACTGACCGGCTGCGCCCTGGTATTCGCCGCGGTTATTCTGTCCCAGCTGTCCCCCGCCGGAGATCAGGTCTGACCTTCGTCCCCTTTCCCCCGATTTTATTGACAACCCCCTTTGGGACAGCTATAATAATGTGTAGAGATTTACCGATCTGTCCACACAGATCCCATATCCGGAAAGGGAGGGTTTTTCATGAAGTCAGGCAGCAATGTGTTGGCGGAAGGCAAGCGGAGCATTCTTCAGATTGTTTTTGGGCGAACCATGGTGATTATCGTGGCGCTGGCCCTCCAATTTCTGCTGCTCTTTGCCCAGCTTTACGCTCTGGTTCAGTACATTCCCTACTTTGTCGGCGGCGTTTACGCGCTGACCGCCATCATGCTCATCTACGTGCTGAACACGAAGGAGAATCCCACCGTCAAGCTCTCCTGGTGCATCCTCATTGGCGTACTTCCCGTATTGGGCACCATGCTGTACTTTTTTGTCCGATTTGAGCTGGGCCACCGGGTGGAAAAACGGATTATTCAGTCCTCCATGGAGGAAAGCCTTGCCTTTCTTCCTCCCCAGGAGGAAATTGGAAAACGTCTGAAGGAAGAAAACAAGAATCTATATAACCTTTCCCACTTCCTTCTGGAGCACGGAGGCAACGCCGTGTATCAGAACACCGGTGTGGAATATTTCCCTCTGGGCGAAAACAAGTTTGAAACCATGCTCCGGGAAATGGAAACCGCGGAAAAAATCATCTTCCTGGAGTATTTTATCATCGGCAAGGGCTATATGTGGAGCCGGGTTCTGGATGTCCTGACCCGCAAGGCCGCCCAGGGTGTGGATGTACGGGTGATGTACGACGGCACCTGTGCCGTCACCCAACTACCCTACGGCTACCCCAAGCAACTGGAAAAGCTGGGCATCCACTGCAAAATGTTCTCTCCCTTGCGCCCCCTCGTTTCCACCCACTACAACAACCGGGATCACCGGAAGATTCTCGTAATCGATGGACACACCGCCTTTACCGGCGGCGTGAACATTGCCGATGAGTACATCAATCACACCCACCCCTACGGTCACTGGAAGGATACGGCCATCATGGTCAAGGGCGAAGCCGCCCGGGGGTTCACCTTGCTGTTTTTGCAGATGTGGAACGCCACTGAGCGTACCCGTGATTTTGAAAGTGTCCTCTCCCGGATTTCCTCCGAACCGGTAACCGCCCCCGGTTATGTAATCCCCTATGGGGACTACCCTCTCCGGGATGCTTATGTGGGCAAGATGGTGTACCTGAACATCCTGAACCAGGCAAAGGATTATGTCTACATCATGACCCCCTACCTGATTCTGGATAACGAAATGATCACTGCTTTGGAATTCGCCGCAGGCCGCGGTGTGGATGTGCGGATGATCCTGCCCAAAGCAGCGGATCACATCTACGCCTCCGTCCTGGCCAAGAGCCACTACCAGGAGCTTTACGATGCCGGCGTGAAGATCTATGAGTATACCCCGGGCTTCATCCACGCCAAGGTATTCCTCAGCGATGACGATACCGCGGTGGTCGGCACCATTAATCTGGACTACCGCAGCCTCTACCTCCATTACGAGTGCGCCGCGCTTCTGTACCAAGTGCCCGCCATCGGGGATATCAAAGAAGACTTCCGGGACACCTTCGAAAAATCCCACCTGATCACCCGGGAGGATATCAAGCACCGCTCCTTCCTCACCAAGCTCTTCGGCATCCTCCTGAAGGTTTTCGCCCCGCTCATGTAGCATCTGCTGTCATACTTCAAAAGCGATATCCGCCCTTCCGTCGGATATCGCTTTTGTACATATCGCCTCCCGAACGCAGGAACCACACGCATCCTTCCAAATGATAAATTGGTGTTTACAGCGCTTGTTTAAAGTTTCCTGTCATTGCGAACCAGTCCGCTTAAGTGGTGTGGCAATCCCCCGGTTAGAGGGGAAATGTACCGATATTTTCCCTACAGAGCAGAAAATATCGCATTTTTGGTAGTAATCGCTACCTGATTCCATTCATCGGGGGGATTGCCACACCACTTAAGCGCACTGGTTCGCAATGACAGGTAATCGGGGCACGGCCCGCTAAACAACAATTTATCGCCTTGTTTAGTTCCTCCGATAAGCCCAAATAACAAAGCCCCACCGTGTTGGAAATCCGGTTTCCTCTGTGGAAGCCGGATTTCCAACACGGTGGGGAACTATTTACATTTCCTGCCTTCCCTCCAGGGCGCGGGAGAGGGTCACTTCATCGGCATATTCCAGCTGGCTTCCCACGGGAACGCCGTAGGCAAGCCGGGTGACCTTCACTTCCATGGGCCTGAGCAGCCGGGAGATGTACATGGCGGTGGCTTCGCCCTCGGTATCCGGGTTCGTTGCCATGATGACCTCCCGCACATTCCCGGAGGCTACCCGCTTCAGAAGCTCCTTAATCTTGATGTCGTCCTGGGAAACATGGTTCAGCGGGGAAATCACCCCATGGAGCACATGGTACACCCCCCGGAATTCCCGGGAGCGCTCCAGGGCAATCACATCTCTGGGCTCCGCCACCACACAGATCAGTCCCTGATCCCGGGTCGGGTCATCGCAGATGGGGCATAAGGGCCGGTCTGTCAGATTCTGGCAGCACTCACAGGTATGCACCGTCCGTTTGGCCTCCAGAATCGCCTGGGAAAACTCCTCCGCATCCTCCAGCGGAAGGCTCAGCACATGGAAAGCCAGCCTTTGGGCGGTTTTTCCGCCGATGCCCGGAAGTCTGGCAAATTGGTCTGCAAGGTTCTGCAGCGCCGCGGGAAAAAACTGCATGGCTCCTCCTTAGAACAAGCCGCCCAGGTTCAGGCCGCCGGTAAGCCGGGCCATATTGTTGGCAGCCTCCGCATCGGCAGTCCGCATGGCCTCATTGACAGCGGCGATGACCATATCCTGGAGCATTTCCACATCCTCGGGGTCCACGGCCTCGGGGTTGATGGCCAACTCCAGCAGCTCATGCTTGCCGTTAACCGTGGCGCTGACCATGCCGCCGCCGGCTTTGGCCGTAAAGGTCTTGCTCTCCTGCTCCTGCTGCATCCGGAGCATTTCCTGCTGCATCTTCTGAGCCTGCTTCATCATCGCGGCCTGATTCATTCCCCCGGGCATTCCCCGGAATCCACCTTTTGCCATAACATAGTCTCCTCTTAATATTGATTTTTGATTTTAATAACGTCCGAATGCTCCCTGCCAAAGGCCAGTAGCTGCTCCATCCGCGGATTTCCCCGGGGGTTCGCGGTCAGATCCACCACGACAGCCCGAATGGGCCGTCCCAGCTGGGCCCCGGCCTTCCGGGACACAACCTCCAGGATTTCCGGTTTGTCAATGGTCTGGGCAGTGAAGACATTGCTGCACCGAAGCTCCAGCCGGTCCCCCACCAGCACGCCCTGCAGCGGAGAATTGGGACTGACCACGAAGAAACCGGAAGCGGGGGGCTTCAGCTCCCTTCTGGCGGCGGCAGCCAGCTCCATCCAGAAGCCCGGCGGCGCTTCGCTGGGAGGCGGAGAAAGCTGTTCTTCTTCGGAGGGCTCCTCCTCTGTTGGGGGCGGGGGTGCTTGCTCTTGTTTCTCCTTCACCGGCAGCGATTTTGCGGGAATCACGCCGGCTTTGATCATCTCCTCCAGACGGGTCAGCCGGGCGTTCAGAGACTCCTCGTCCAGCTTAAGCTCCGGACGGCACATCTGAACGATGCACAGCTCCGCATCCATCCGCCGGCTGTCGCTTCGTGTAAAGCCTGCCAGGGTGGTCTGGAGCAGCTTCATCATACGCACCAGCTCCCCACTGCCAAGCTGTTTGGAAAGCTCCAGCACCTCTTTGTCCTCCGCCACACCGGAGAGCATGCCAATCCCGGCTCCGGGAGCCGTTTTGATTACCAGCAAATCCCGAACCAGACAGGCCAGCTCATCCAGCAGGGCACCCAGGTCCTTTCCCTCGGCGTACAGCGTACTGAACAGAGACAACGCTCCGGCAGTGTCGTGCCCGGCGATATATCCCATCATTTCCCCGCAGCGCCGTTCTCCGGCAATACCGAGGCAGGCATAAACCCTCTCCGCGGTGAGTTCCCCCACCGTAGCGGAGGCGCACTGGTCCAGCAAACTCAAGCCGTCCCGCATACCGCCGTCGGCAAGTCTCGCGATAACCCGGGCGGCGGAATCGTCCAGATCAATACTCTCCTGGTAGGCCACATACTGAAGCCTGGCCGCAATGTCCTCCTGACTGATGCGGCGGAAGGAAAAGCGCTGGCATCGGGAGAGGATGGTGGCGGGAACCTTGTGAAGCTCCGTGGTAGCCAGAATAAACAGCAGATGCTCCGGGGGCTCCTCAATGATTTTCAGCAGGGCGTTGAAGGCCGACAGGGACAGCATGTGCACCTCGTCGATGATGTAAACCCGCATACGCACCTGGGAGGGTGTATACACCGCGTCATCCCGCAGATCCCGGACATTGTCCACGCCGTTGTTGGAGGCGGCGTCAATTTCCAGCACATCCATGCAGGAACCGGAATCGATGGCCCGGCAGGCTTCGCAGCAGTTGCAGGGGTTTCCGTTATCCGGGTGGAGGCAGTTCACCGCTTTTGCCAGAATTTTGGCGCAGCTGGTCTTTCCCGTGCCCCGGGAGCCGGTAAACAGGTATGCGTGGCTCAGCTTTCCGGTTTGAATCTGATGCTTCAGGGTCTGGGTCACCGCCATCTGTCCGGACACATCGTCAAAGGTCTGGGGCCTGTATTTGCGGTATAACGCCTGATAAGCGGACATATGCCTCCTCCTTTCTATCCAAGATAATCCGACCGGCTCATAACAAGATCGCACACCCACATTTGAACAAGCCAAATGCCCGGGACCCGCGCAGCCGGCTCAAAATCGGCAACCCCGCGGCACACGAGAAGATCCGCTTAATGCTGCTTGGTTCCCCACCTGACATGGTTCACGGGATCTCATTGCGCAAGACCGATTTCTCAACACCTCTCACACGGACCGGACGGCACATTACACCTAACCGGGTGTGGGAATTCATCCCTGCTGTAGCGGATTGCAGGTACAGGGCACCGCTAACTCCCCGACTAGTGCGACCTTGTTATAAGCCGGTCGTGCCTAAACAAGGTTATAAAGTTGTAGATAAGCTCAGTTCAGCTTGGATTCAATGAAATCCGCCAGCTCCTGGAAGGTGGTGATCTTCTGATCCTCCATATCCAGCTCCACGCCCAGCTCGGTTTCCAGATCCATGATCATCTCCACGATGTCCAGAGAATCGATGCCCAGGCTTTCAAAGGTGCTGTCCGGAGTAATCTCGGAAGCGTCCAGCTCCAGCTGCTTCGCAGCGTAATTCACCAGTTTCTCATACATAAGACCAGTCCCTCCAAAATGTCTCTTTGGTACTATCCAGAAGTATTCTAGTACAGGAACACCGTTTTGTCAATGATTCTTTTCTGCTGCGGCTTTTCCCGCGGCGTAGGCCGTCGCCCAGGCAATCTGCAGGTTAAACCCGCCGGTATAGGCATCGCAGTCGATGATCTCCCCGGCAAAATACAATCCGGGAAGGCGCTTTGACTCCATGGTCTTGGGATCAATTTCGGAAACCTTGATGCCGCCGGATGTAATGATTGCCTCGCTGACCGGCCGTTTTTCCCGGATTTCCACCGGGAATTCCTTCAGGAGCCGGGTCAGCTCCCGGCGTTTCTGTCTGGTCAGGGCATTGGCCTGAAGCATCGGGTCAATTTCCAGTCTGTCCAGGATGACGGGAATCATGGAACGGGGCAGCAGATCCGTCAGCGCGTTTTCCATGGAGCGGTTGCGGTACTGCTCCAAATCCCGAAGAATCCGGGCATCCAGCCTGCTTTCCTCCAGGGCGGGCTTCAGATCGATGAGCAGGGAGCATCCCTCCCCCTTCAGGTGGCAGCTGGCGGAGAGGACCGTAGGGCCGGACACCCCAAAATGGGTGAAAAGCAGTTCTCCAAAGTCCTTGTAAAGCAGCTTCCCCCCGGCATTCACCAGCCGCACCCCCACATTCCGAAGAGAAAGCCCCTGCATTCTGGCACAGTCGCTCCCCTTCTCCTCCAGGGGGACAAGGCTGCCCTCCCGAGGTGTCACCGTATGGCCCAGTTTTTCCGCCATGGCATACCCGTCCCCCGTGGAACCGGTGGCGGGATAGGAAACACCTCCTGTGGCCAATATGACCCAGTTTCCCTCATAAACGGTTTTTCCTGCCAGAACGCCCCGAACGCATCCGTCCTTCACCAGAATTTCCGACGCGGCATCGGTCCGCAGCGTGACCCGGCAGCGCTCCAGCTCCCGTCGCAGGGCATCCAGAATTGTCTGGGACTTGTCCGTAGTGGGGAATACCCGGTTTCCCCGCTCGGTTTTCAGCGCGCAGCCCAGCTCCCGGAAGAATTCCATGGTTTTCTCCGGCGGAAAGGCTGCCATGGCGCTGTACAGGAACCGTCCGTTTCTGGGGATGTTTTGCAGCACCTCCTGGGCAGAGCAGTCATTGGTCACATTGCAGCGGCCCTTGCCGGTAATCAGCAGCTTCTTTCCCAGCCGGTCATTCTTTTCCAGCAGCAGCACCCGGGCACCCTGCCTGGCTGCGGTGATGGCGGCAAACATCCCGGCAGGTCCTCCGCCGATTACGATCCCGTCATATATCATACCCCGTCTACCTGCTTTTCATAAACGTGATACTCTTCCCAAATTCGTTCCAGATTCTCAAAGGTGCGCGACAGCTCCTTCTCCCGTTTTGACGCGATGGCAACAATCAAGGCGTTGACAATGCTCAGAGGTGCCACCAGACTGTCCACCAGACTGACCATGTCGCTCTTTGCCACCAGAACATGGTCGCAGCACTGCCCCAGTGGAGACGAGGTATTGTCCGTAAAGCCAATCACCGTAGCTCCCGCGGACCGGCAGTATTTCGCGGCCTTGGTGGTGGAAGCGGAGTACCGGGGGAAGCTGAAAGCGATGACAACATCCTCACTGTTGACACCCACAATTTTTTCAAACATTTCTCCCGTGCTGTAGCCGGTAACCACATGCACGTTGTTGAACATGTAATTGAGGTAGTGCCCCAGGAAGGTAGCAAGCGGCGCCACAGACCGGACACCAAGAATGTACACACGCTTCGCTTTCAGGATGGAGTTCACCGCAGCGTAGAATTCCTCCCGGTTAACGGTTTCTCCTGTCTGGCGGAGCTTTTCCATATCGGAATGGATTACCATGGAGATCACATCCTGATCCCCCAGGCGGTCATTGGCCACCTCAATGCGCTGCACCGAGGTCAGGCGGTTGAGTACCATCTCCTGCATGGCCTTCTGCATGCTGGGGTAGCCGTCAAAGCCCAGATCCACCGCGAAGCGCACCACGGTAGACTCGGATACGCCCACATTTTTCCCCAGTCGGTTGGCGGTCATAAACGCCGCCTTGTCATAGGACTCCATAATATACCGGGCAATCTTCTTCTGCCCTTTGGAAAACTCAGGCGCCTTTTCCTGCAGCAGCGCCATAATACCGTTATTCATATTCCCTCCCAAAGGCGGTGGTACCGCCGGGTATATACTAACAAACCTCGCTCCATTTTGCAAGAACAAAAGCCATTTCATGCAAACTTATATGCCGAATCTGCTATAAGGTAAATTGTTGTTTGTAAAGATATGCTGTCATTGCGAGCCAGTGCGCACACTGGCGTGGCAATCCCCCGGTTCTTCCGAGAACTCCGAAAAACGGACAAACGCCCTAACAAACCGTCCTGAATTGTTGGGGGATTGCCACACCAGGCTGCGGCCTGGTTCGCAATGACAACTTCTTTTTTAGTGCTGTAAACAACAATTTATCCTTCTTTTCCCGAAACGCCCAATATGTACCCGTTACAGCCCATCCCTCTCTTCCTTCGTCAGATACCGCCATTTCCCGGTTTCCAGATTCCCCAGACAGAGCTTTCCTTCCCGGATTCTGCGCAGGCGGCTAACCTGCATCCCGGCGGCTTCGCACATCCGGCGCACCTGGCGGTTTCGACCCTCGTGGATGGTGACGAGAAATCTAGCCCTCTCTCCCTGGACTTTCACCAGGCGCACCCCGGGCTTTCGAATGGTATACCCATCCAGAGTGATGGGCCTTTCCAGCCGGAGCTCCGCCCCGGGAGCGTATCCGGTCACCCAGACCTCGTAGGTTTTTTCAACCTCTCCCCGAGGGTGCATCATTCGGTTGGCGAAATCCCCGTCATTGGTAAACAGGAGCAGGCCCTCCGAATCCATATCCAGCCGCCCCACAGGATATACCCGCACCCCGCAGTCCGCCACAAGGCTTGCCGCATTGGGACGGCCCTTTTCATCGGACAGGGTTGTCACATATCCTCTCGGCTTGTTCAGCATGATATAGACATACTCCTGCTGCCGGGGAAGGGGCTTTCCGTCCAGCAGGATTTCATCCAACTCCGGGTCCGCGCAGTCCCCCAAGGAAGCCGGAATCCCGTTCACCGAAACCCTTCCCCCACGAATCAATTCCTCACCTCTCCGCCGGGAGGCCACTCCCCTGGCGGACAGTATTTTTTGCAATCGTTCCTTCATGGGCCTTCCTCCCAAACAGTTTCTCCCAGATATTCTTCGGCTCCTCCCGCTCCTGTTCCACGGTCTGCCCATATACCACGGGAAATTTGCCCAAAGCCTTTCCCTGAATCAGTACATAGGCAAATCCCGCATCGGCGCCCTCCGCCACGGGAGCGTACACAAATCCCGGCCCCGGCAGCACCACCTGCGGATTCTCCTCTGGGGCCAGGGCGTAGGAAAAATCCTCCGCCGCCAGGATCTCCGCCCGGGCTCCTTCTCCGCCGGCCACCTCCACCGTACCCACCCGGTCCCCGGCGGTGACAATGCGCTGAACATGGAACCGGGAAAACCCTTCCTCCAGCAGAGCCTTGTGCTCCTGCCAGTCGTTGGGGTCATTCAGTGTAACGGTGATAATCCTCCGCCCGTCCCGGGTGGCGCTGGAAACCAGGGCCCTGCCCGCCGCTTTGGTATAGCCGGTTTTCACCCCGTCCGCCCCGTCCACCATCCACAATAGCTTGTTGTGATTGCGCAGATACCGCTGTCCCGCTGTCACGGTCTTCGCGGATACGGTCTTGGCAAAGATGGGATTTTCCATGGCATAGGCCGCCAGCACCGCCAGATCCCGGGCACTGGAATAATGACCGGGGCTGTCCAGTCCGTTGGGGTTTTCAAAATGGGTGTTGCGCAACCCCAGAAGCCGTGCCTTGTCGTTCATCAGCTCCACAAAGCCCTCCACCGTGCCCCCACAGCAGATGGCCAGCGCTACCGCTGCATCGTTGCCCGAGGACAGCATCAGTCCGTACAGCAGCTCCTGAATCGTCAGCACCTCCCCCTCCCGCAGGTACATGGAGGAGCCTTCGATCCCCACCGCCTCCTTGGGAATGCGCATCCGATCCAGCACGTTGCACCGTTCGCATACCACAAGGGCCGTCATAATCTTGGTTGTGCTGGCGATCAGGCTCCGGCTGTCGGCGTTTTTATCAAACAGCACCCTGCCGCTGACGGCATCCAGGGAATAGGCCTTTTCGGCGCTGACCGCGTAAGCTTCCCCGGGCAAAATCAGAACGGCGGCCAGCAGAGCAGCCGCCGTTCCGGCGAAGAATCGTTTCATCTTTCTCACCCGGGGATAGGATGCCCTGAGTGGAAGCCTTTATTCCTTTTTCTGTGTCTTGGAATCCACAAAGGCGGAAATCTTGTCCAGTGTATCGGGAATCATTTCCACAATCCGGTCCGTCGTGGTATTGGCAGGCTCTGCCACAGGCATCATCCGCACATTGCTGTCTTTCACGATCAGGAAGCAGATGGGGGTCACCTTCACGCCGCCGCCCACGCCGCCGCCGAAGGGGTTCTCCCCACCGGCTTTGTTGACGAAGTCGGAACCACCGCCGCCGAAGCCCACGCTCACCTTGGAAACCGGGATAATGGTCACCCCGTCCGGTGTGGAGATCGGCTGACCGATGACGGAGTTCACATCCACCATCTCACGAATTTTCTGAATGGTATTTTCCAGCATATTGGGAAGTTTCTCGCTCATGTCACAGCACCGCCTTTTCTTTTCTTCGAAATGGATAAAAATTCCTTCAGGCCCCGAAGGCCATATACCACAGCCAGCGCAATCAGCCGTCCCAGGGTAATGGTGATGTCCAGCCCGGCAGTCACAACGGTGGAATCCGCCGTAAAGTCACACTCCACATTCAGATCCCGTTTCCGGATCACCAGCACCCGCTCCAGTCTGGGAAGCAGATTTCCCAGCGCCGCCCATGCCCTGCCATAATTCACTGCCAGGTCGCAGGGATCGTCCCCTGCCAGCACCAGCTTCAGCCGCAGATTGTCCACCCGAAGCTTTCTGCGGAAGCAGTTCAGCAGCTCCAGAGCCAGCTTGACCAGGGGAAGAAAATCCGTCAGCGAGCCTCCGGCCTTTTCTTTCTTGGGAGGCTCCTTCTCAGAAGGAGCTGTTTTCTTTTTCTCCGGCTTCGGCTTTTCTTTTTTCTTCTTTTCCTTTTTGGGCCTGGGAAACACAAGGATTCGGACAGGCCCAGCCAGCACCGTTACCGCGATGCCGTCACAATCATACCGAATCCGAACCCCCAGCGGAAGCACCGCCAGCAAAACCACAATTCCCAGCCCGATCAGCCAGCCCATTACGCTTCCTCCCCGGCAAGTGTCTGCTCCGGCTCCACCGGCTCTCCGAAGGAGATTTTCTCAATGGGCGGCAGCTCCTCCAGGGCGGACAGTCCGAAGGTACGCAGAAAATCCGGGGTTGTCCTGTACTGGATGGGACGGCCCGGAACATTCAGCCTTCCCGCCTCCTCAATCAGCTTCTTGTTGAGCAGCGCCGCCACGGAATAGGCGCTGTCCACACCCCGAATTTGTTCCACCATGGCTTTGGTGGCGGGCTGATAGTAAGCGATGATGGTCAGCGTTTCCAGCTGAGAGGACGAAAGCTTGGGAGGCTTTCTGGTTTCCAGAGCCTTGGTCACATAATCCGCCATCTCCCCGGAGGACACCATCTGGTAGCCCTTTTCCAGCTTGAGAATCCGTACGCCCCGTCTGCCGAAGGCCAGCCGGTCCGCCAAAGCATCCGCCGCCGCGGCAACCTCCGCTTCATCGGTTTCCAGGGCCATGGCCAGCCGGGATAGCTCCACCCGTTCTCCCGCGGCAAACAGGATGGCCTCTATGGCACGCTGCAATTCATCCAATTCCATTGTGTCACTCCTTGTCTCCAGGCCGTTTGTCCAGCAGCCGGACGTTGGGATTCTCGCCGGAGGTATCCTCCTCCAGGGCTACGGAGTTGGTTTTGCACAGCTCCAGAATGGCGAGGAATGTCGCCACAATCTCGGAGCGGCTCTGATTGCCCCGGAAGAGATTTTTCAGCCTTTCCACCCCTCTGAGCACCAGCTGCCGCAGTACCTCTCCGGCTTTTTTTGTGACCGGATAGGGTTCCTTTCCCACAATTCCCCGGAAGTTCACCGTGGGCGGCGGCAGCTGCCGCTGGGAACGCTCCGCGATCAGATCCAGCGCCCGCAGCATATCCGCCGTCGTGTGCTGATAGCGGTAGCCCTGCTCCCTGCGAAGAGGCTCCGGCTCCTTGGTAAAAATGCAGCGGCCGATCTCATTTCTCGGCTCCAGAATCGAAACCGCAGAGCGGATCTGCTCCATGGCTTCCTTCCTGCGGCGCTCGACAAGGGACTGCCTCAGAAGATCCAATTCACTCTCCGCCTCCGCCTGCTCCGCGGCGGACAGCAGCATTTTCGTCTTAATCAGCATCAGATGAGAGGCCATGGTAATAAACTCGCTGGCAATCTCCATATCCAGCCGCTTCATTTCCTCCAGGTAAGCAAGATACTGTTCCAGAATGGCCGTGATGGACACATCCTGAATCTCGATCTTATTCTTGCTCAGCAGCAGGAAAATCACGTCCAGGGGGCCTTCAAAATCCTCCATCTCCTCGCTTCGGGTATGGACGATTCCCTCAAGCCGGTATTGCGGTTGTCCCATATCGGTTCTCAGCCTTCCCAATCAAAACATACTTTTGGGCTATTATACCATCCTTTTTCCCCTCACGCAAGTATCTCGGAAAAATTTGCTCTTTCCCACCAAAAAGATTGCATTTTTTGACACAATGTGCTATCATATTTTCAAAGAAGTTTTTGGAGGGATCCGCTATGGCAAAACGAAACCGTTATCGTGAATTCGAGAGCCTGATGACCAAGGTCATTCTGGGCGATGCCGTCGTTTTTGTCGCTTTTCTGATCTTCGCGCGTCTGGACCTCACAGCGCTGAAGGTGATTACCGCCATTATATCCATTGCCGGTTCCCTTTTATCCCTGGCTTGGCTGCTGCTTACCGGAGAACTGACCCGCAGGCGCAGTCTGTGGATGGTCACGGGTTTTGCCTGCATCATTCTGTGCACAATTGTCTCTCTTCTACTGGGCTACCCCTGCCCCAGCGTCATCCGCTGAACGATACTCGATAGAAATATCCCCGGCTGTGCCAATGCACCGCCGGGGTTTTTTTAGGGTAACACCGCATAATTCGGCAAGGAAGCGCAGCGAGAGATTTTGTGCCAGTTCAAAGTTCCGAAAACGCGGGAATACTGTATGTATTTCCCGTTTTTGGAACTGCAGAACTGGTGCAAAAGATCCGCTGAGATCCGCAGACGCAATTGTGCGGTGTTGCCTTAGATTGTTTTCGCAAAGGTTTTTCCGAGGGGTGTTTCAAACCCCAAAGCCTGGTACATCCGCTCGTCACAGGGCGCGCAGCAGACACTGATGCTCCCAAGTCCATGGTCTTCGCACCAATCAAACGCCGCCCGGGTCAGCAGCCGGGCAATTCCCTTCCCGCGAAATGCCGGCTCAATATAGAAATCGTCAAATACTCCGGTGTTCGTACAGGTAAAGGTGGAAAAGCACCGGCTGACACTGCACATTCCCACCCAGCGGCAGCCTTGCTTTGCAATGAAAAAGACAATTCTGCCATCCCGGATCGCCTGTGCGAGCCGTTCCTGCTTCTTCCCGGTCAGCCCTTCCTCCCCAATCTCCGCCAGAAAACTGTTTTCCAGCGTTAGGAGCTGCCGGTTCTCCGGATCACTCAAAATCTCCACGGAGAAGGGCGCCGTTTCCCGGATGCCAATATCGTTTTTCAATTTCATTTCTCCTTCCGCACAAGGAGCACAGCTTCCTCAGCGGTAGAAGCTGTTTCCTCCGATGAACTCCCGCACCAGACTGGTGGGCGGAATTTCGTCGTCCACATCTGCCTCCCGGATGAAGTTCAGAATCTTCACGATGGCGCGGACCTGGTCATAGCACTCGTCCTCCGGCTCCACAGCGGTAAGCAGAGGGAAGATGTGCTTTTTCAGCACTGCCAGCTCATAGAGGGTGGAGCTGTTGAAAATCACATCCGCGTTTTCCTGATAGGGGAAAATCCACCGTCTCTCCCCCCGTTGAACGGAATCCCACATGGACAGCGTTCTCTGGACCGAGGAGCCCCGGGTCTCGTAATCCCGGACGATTCTGCGCAGCAGCCGCAGCAGGCTTGTGGGAATCCGGTTGTGGTTGTCCAGGTTCAGCGGCAGCAGAGGGCTGACATAGAGCCGGAACACCAGATTGCGGTCCACATGCTCCGGCAGCATGGCGGGATTCAGGCCGTGGAGGCCCTCCACAATGACTACCGAATCCCCGCCCAGCTTCAGAAGTGTGCCGGTCCGCTCCCGCTTTCCGGTGACGAAGTTGAACCGGGGCAGCTCCACCGTTTCTCCCTTCAGGAGCTTTTCCATATCCTCCCGGAACAGCTCCGTATCGATGGTGTTGATGTGCTCCAAGTCCAGCTTTCCGTCAGGCCCGGGCGCGATCTTGTCCCGGTCAATGTAGTAGTCGTCCAGGCTCATCAGCACCGGCTTTTTCCCATGAACCCGCAGCTGAGTCGCCAGCCGGTTGGCAGAGGTGGTCTTTCCCGAAGAGCTGGGCCCTGCCAGCATCACGGCGCGGGCTCCCCGCTGACAGACCATGTCCGCCACCTGAGAAAAGCGCTTTTCGTGCAGCGCCTCGTTCACCCGGATCAGCTCCCGGATGCCGCCGGAAAGGGTCAGATCGTTCAGATCCGCCACCGTTTCGCACTCCATCAGCTGGCACCACCGTTCCCCTTCGGAGAACACGTTGAAGAAATTGGGCATGGCGGTCAATGCCGCACACCGGTCCGGGTCGGCGCTGTTCGGATATACCAGCACCACCCCGCCGTCGGCAGGCAGAAGGTCCCATACGGTCAGATAGCCGCTGGAGGGCAGCATTTCCCCGTAGAAGTAATCGGCGAAATCTCCGTGAACATATTCATCGAAGTAATCCACTGTCCGCCAGGCCAGCAGTCTGGCTTTGTCCTCCTGTCCCTCGCTTTGGAACCGGGCAACGGCCTGCTCCAGAGGCACCCTTCTGCGTATCAGCGGAAAATCCTCTTCCACAAGGGCCTTCATTCTGCGTTTCAGCACGTCACAGGAGAATTCCTTCGTGTCCTGCACCTGAATAAACACGCTCTCTCCCAGGGTGCAGGTCATTTTTGCCGTAGCCTCGGGCCAGAGCTGCCGCAGAGCCAGAAAAATCAAAAAATGAGCCGTGCGGATGTAAACCTCTTTTCCGGTGGGGTCCCCGTAGCGCAGCAGCCGAACCTCTCCCCCAGAGGCCGCCATGGCCCGGCGGATGGAAGGTCTGTCCGCGTCACAGTCCTTCTGCCGAAGCGGTATGTAATTCAGGGTAAAAACCTCACCGGCGATTTTCGCCGCCAGCGGGCGGCAGGACAGTCGGCTGTCCTCCATTCCCGCCTTCTGAACCAGATCCCGCAGGGATTCTCCTGGCTGAACCGAAAGCTGCTTTCCGTCAATATTCAAGTACATTGCTGCACCTCCTTTGGTTATCTCTATAAAAAGTGTTCGTTATTATAGCACAGTTTCATGCAAAGTGCAATCTTTTTCTACTCCTCCACCCGTTCCAGCCGGGTTCCGGGATAATAATACTGAAGAATCTGCGTATAATCCGCCCCTGTCGCCGCCATGGCATCCGCCCCGTACTGGCTCATTCCCACCCGATGCCCAAAGCCCTGGGTGGTGATCCTTATTTCCCCGTTGACCGCATCCACCCGAAAGGCTGTGGAACGCAGTCCCAGAAGCCTCCTCAGTTCCGTTCCCCGAAACAGGGTATCCCCGATGGTCATGGTATCCACACCGCCTCCATCCGTATATTCGGTTTCCCCAAACCATTCCTCCGGATTCCCGGTGAGCTCCAGCCCCAGAAGTCCCGCAAAGAACTCCGGCATAAACCAGACAGTATCCCTGTAATGGGCAGCATTCTCCTCACCGGGACTGTCTACCGCCTGCAGATAGGGATACTCCGTTCCCCAGACTGCTTCGGCATCCTCCGTGCGCCCGCCGGAGCAGGAGAAATAGGTTGCTTCAATCAGCGCCCCCTCGTAGGTCAGCACCAAATCCGAGGTTGCCTCCACACAGGAGCGTACCCAATCCACATCCTCCTGGGTGCCTCCCCTTTGCAGATAGTCCTCCGGCGCAATGTACGCCTGGCAGCAGGCGTAATTTGTGCAAACAGCCCCATCTCCATGCTTTCCGCCGGTGACATAAGCTCTTCGCGCGAAGGTTCTGGCCGCAACCGCCTGAGCCTTCAGCGCTTCCCCCTCGAAATCCGCCGGCATCTCCGCAAGAACCGCCCCCAGAAGATACGCGTCCATTCCCATGGCTACCGCCTGACCGTCCTCCTGCTGCAAAAGCATCTGCAACTCGCTCCCCTGTGTGGGTGCAGAGGTTTCCGGCTCCTGGGAAACTGTCTGTTCCGTTTCAGCCACCCTATCCCCCGCCTTACCTTGCTCCGCCAGAACCTTTCCCACATTCATTACCGTAGACGGAAGAACCGTTCCCAGAACCAGCGCAATCAGAACATCCCGCATGACACCTTTCATTTGCATTCCCTCCCGCTTCCAATGGTAGCACGTTCCTATCAAGGATCCTGTCAAAACCTCCTTCCCCCATACTCCGACCGCCCTCAACTCCCATCCCCTTCAGATCCGAGGAAAGCAAAACTGTTGTTTACAACGCTAAAAAAGAACAGTCATTGCGAACCAGCGCGCACGCTGGTGTGGCAATCCCCCAACTTTTCAGGACGGTATGTTAGGGCGTTTGTCTGTTTTTTGTACATTTCCCCTCTAAGTAAGGGGATTGCCACGGAAGTCCTGTGCACTGGCTCGCAATGACAGCGTTTTTTCGGGTTCGCACGCGTAAACAACAATTTTCCTTCCCGGTGCCGTCCGTCACCCACAGAGCTGAGATATCTTCCCAGACCAACCGCTGCATCCGATAAATCAATAACGAATAAAATAGAATTGCATTCTCTCCGATTTTTCTGTATAATTGGCGGGAGTTCTGACATAACCATCACGGAGGTTACGAAATGGAGAGAGCAAAGAGAAAATGGGGTGACCGGAAAGACGGAATCTGGCTGAAAGATCTTCCCGCCATGAATCGGATCATGCCCGGCATCATGCCCAACCGGGCGGACAACGAAGCCCACATCAATGTGGAGGTGGATCTTCGCCCCCTGGATGCTTACCTGGCTCAGAAGAACCAGGGCCGCACAGAGGACAAGTATACCTATTTCCACGTTATCAGCGCGGCCATCGCCAAGGCATTCATTCTTCGTCCCCGGATGAACCGGTTCATCTGCAACAAGCGCATCTACCAGCACAGGGATCTGACCCTTGCCTTTGTGGTCAAAAAACAGTTTTCCGACAAGTCCGAGGAGGGGCTGGCTTTTCTTTCCATCGATGATAAGGAAACCATGGATTCTTATCACAGCAAAATCATGTCCGTCATCCATGATAACCGCCGCAGCGACATCAAGGACACCTCCACCGGTGCCATGGACATAATAAACAAACTCCCCCAGTGGCTCATCAACCTGATTCTCAGCACCACCCTCTGGCTTGACAAGCACGGCTGGGCTCCCCAGTTTCTCATCGGCACCGACCCCAACCACGCTTCCATTTTCCTGAGCAACCTGGGCTCCATCGGCCTGGAGGGCGGCTATCACCACCTGGTGAACTGGGGCACCAATTCCTGCTTCATTGTCCTTGGCAAGAAGTACATGAAGAAGGAGTATTTCAAGGACGGCTCCTCCGACCTCTACGAGGTAATTCCTCTGGGCATCACTCTGGATGAGCGCATTGCCGACGGCTATTACTACTCCGGCACCGTAGCCCTGGTCAAGCAGCTGCTTGCCCATCCGGAGCTTCTGGACCTTCCCGCCGACACCGAGGTGGAATACTCCATCCGTCGCTAAAGGTTTTTTCCAGTATATTCTTGACAAATCCGCTTTGGGGGGTTATAATTGCTTGGCATCCCAAAGAAACGGGCTTGTAGCGCAGCTGGGAGCGCACCACATTCGCATTGTGGGGGTCGAGGGTTCGAATCCCTTCAAGTCCACCATAAAATCAAAACGGTTGATGCCACTGGGAAAACCCGGTGGCATCAACCGTTTCCGGGCTTTTTCAACCTGGTTCTTCTTTAGACGCATATCGGTTTCAATCAGCAAATCGACAAATCGTTGTTTGTAAAGATATGCTGTCATTGCCATGAAAAACGCTGTCATTGCGAACCAGTGCGCAATGACAGCGTTTTTCATGGCAATGACATGTAATCGGGGCACGGCCCGACAAACAACAATTTAGGTTATCGGCTTTCGTAAGCACACTGATAAATTGGTGTTTGGAGATTTCGTACGCACTGCGTTCTTACTGTAGGGGAGCCATTCATGGCTCCCGTAGAGCAGTACGTTTTCGCCGAAATGCTGGGGATAATTGAACCGTTTTATTTTGAATGACGTTCACGCAAAAAGGAGTCAAAGTACCGCAGAAGAATCCTTCGTTATCCGTTCTCCTTCACCCATTCCACGGCGCACTCCGCGAAGGCCTCCACTGCAGGGGAAACCGTGCCCTGGGGAAGGGCCAGCGCAATGGTTCTGGTTGCCCGGGGTTCCAGCGCCCGCAGCTCCACGTTCTGGGCTCTTCCCCGAACCAGCAGTTCCGGTACAATGGAAACCCCCAGCCCCCGCTCCACCATGGCAATCACCGCGTAATCATCCTTGGTGGTATATCGGATATTCGGCGTGATCCCCGCTTTGTCCAGAGCCCGGTGGATATCATGATCGGAACTCTGGGGCAAGCTGATAAATGATTCCCTACCCAGTTTCGACGCGTCAATTCTTTCCTGCGCCGCAAGCGGATGCCCCTTGGGCAGAATCGCCATCAATTCATCCTCTGCCAGCCGGATTGCCCGGGTATTCTCCGGTTCCGGGAGGGTCACAAACGCCAGGTCCACCGTACCGTCCCGCAGCCACTGGGCCACGTCATAATAGTCCCCGTTGAACATCTTCAGCTCCACCTGGGGATGGAGGGCCTGGAATGCCTGAATCATCCCCGGCAGCCAGTGCACCGCAACGCTGGTGAAGGCCCCCAATCGAACCGTACCCGTGTCCGCGTTGCGGATGTCCGCGATCAGGGCCTCCACTTCCCTGTTCTGCCGAAGGACCGCCTCCATCTTCGGAAGGAGCAGCGCCCCCGCTTCCGTAAGCGATACTCCGCCTCTGCCCCGCTTCATCAGGCAGAACCCGTATTCCTCCTCCATGGCACTGAGCACATGGCTGATCCTGGACTGTGTGGAATCCAGAGCCTCGGCAGCCCTGGTCAGACTGCCCAGCTCCGCGGTTTTGACAAAGGCCTCATATTGTTTGATACTCACGAAAATCTCTCCATTCATGCAGATAATTCATGTTAACTTGCTCTTTTTGTATATTATAACAGATTTACACTCCTTTTGCAATCATTTTTTCTATCCCTCCGCCGGAAAATCGGGGTTGCATCCGAAAAAGAAACAACGTATAATCTAGATATATCAATTCCGCATACTTACATGATTAATTTTCATGCAAAGGAGAGGGACTTATGTTTAACACGGAACTGTTGGTTTTCATCGCCTATTTTCTTTTCATGCTGGGGATCGGTCTGGTCTTCTTCATGAAATCCAAGGGCGGCGGCGAGAAGGACTACTTTCTGGGCGGCCGGAAAATGGGTGCCTGGGTTTCCGCCCTGTCCGCCGGGGCCTCGGATATGAGCGCATGGGTTCTCATGGGCTTGCCCGCCTCGGTTTACGCGGCGGGCATGGGACAAACCTGGATCGCCATCGGTCTTGCAATCGGCTATGCCCTCAGCTGGATTTTTGAGGCGCCCAGACTGCGCAGATTTTCCATTGTCGCCAAGGACTCCATTACCATCCCTCAATACCTGACCAATCGCTTTCTCTCCCGCAGTAAGCTTCTACAGCTTCTGTGCGCTCTGATTTTCCTGGTTGCCTACACCATATACGCGGCATCCAGCATCAAAGCCTGCGGAACTCTGTTCCATACGGTAATGGGCATCGATGCAGGCGTGGCCATGTACATCGCCGCCTTCATCATCGTGGCTTATACTTTCCTGGGCGGCTTTTCCGCCGTCTGCTGGACAGATTTCTTCCAGGGGCTTCTGATGCTTGCAGCGCTGCTCATCGCGCCGATCTTCGCGCTGTCGCTGATCAATTCCGGCTCCATGAGCCAGGCCGCTCCCCTTCCCGATGGCTACTTCAGCTTTGCGACCTCCTGGCAGGGTATTGTATCCGGCCTTGGTTGGGGACTTGGCTATTTCGGAATGCCCCATATCATCATTCGCTTTATGTCCATCAAGTCCGAAAAGGAGCTGCGCAAATCCAGCGTCATTGGAATCACCTGGACGGTCATTATCCTGGTCATGTCCGTCGTTGCGGGTGTTGTGGGCAGAATTTTCCTGGGTGAAATCTCCGATTCCTCCACCGTTTTCATCACCATGGTTCGGAAGATCTTCCCCGCGCTGGTTTCCGGCCTGCTTCTGTCCGCCATTTTGTCCGCGGCCATGTCCACCGCGGACAGCCAGCTGCTGGCCTCCGCTTCCGCCTTCGCCAGCGATGTCTACAAACCCCTTCTGCGGAAAAAGGCCTCCGACCGGGAGATGCTTTGGGCCGCAAGAATCGTGGTGCTGGTCATCGCCCTGGTAGCGCTGCTCATCGCCTCCAACCCCAATTCCGGGACCATCATGGGCCTTGTGGAAAACGCCTGGGGCGTATTCGGAGCTGCCTTTGGCCCGGTGATCCTACTGAGTCTGTTCTGGAAGCGGCTGACCTTTGCCGGTGCCGCAGCAGGAATCATCGCGGGGGCCGGCATGGATATCCTGTGGCTGGTGTTTCTGTCCGGCACCGGGATCTATGAAATCGTTCCCGGTTTTGCGGCGGGCCTTGTCGCCGCGGTGCTGATTTCCCTCTGTGGCCAGAAACCCGGAGAGGATGTGGAAGCCATGTTCGACCTTGCCGCATATACGCTGCCTAACGATGAATCGTAAATACCGTCCCCCGACTCACCCGGAACGTGAGCCGGGGGATTTTCCTGTATGATTTCTCCCTTCCCTTTTGGGGCAAACTGTGCTATGATACCTGACGATACTGTTTTGAAAAGGAGATACTATGTCTGCCATATCTGAAATTTTGGCCCGGGAGCTGAATCAGAAGCCGGAATATGTGGAAAATGTCATCACCCTCATCGACGAGGGAAACACCATTCCCTTCATTGCCCGCTACCGCAAGGAGCTCCACGGTTCCATGGACGATACCACCCTTCGAACCCTGGAAACCCGCCTTACCTATCTGCGCAACCTTCAGACCCGCAGGGACGAGGTAAAGAAATCCATCGAAAATCAGGGAAAGCTCACAGCTGAGCTTGAAGCCGCCATCGATGCCGCCTGTACCATGACGGAGGTGGAGGACCTGTACCGGCCCTATAAGCAGAAGCGCCGCACCCGGGCCACCGTCGCCCGGGAGAAGGGTCTGGACCCATTGGCCGCTGCCATCTTCGCCCAGGAGGGCGCCGACCCCAGAGCGCTGGCGGAAAACTACCTGGACCCGGAAAAGGAGGTCAATACCGTGGAGGATGCCCTCCAGGGTGCCAGCGACATCATTGCGGAGAACCTGTCCGACGATGCCTCTATCCGCAAAGCCCTTCGGGAACTGGTCATGCGCAGAGGAAGCCTCACCTGCAAGGCCGAGGACCCGGAGCAGGACACAGTGTATAAGCTCTATTACGATTTCTCCCAACCCATTTCCCGGCTGCTGGATCACCAGATTCTGGCCATCAACCGGGGCGAAAAGGAGGAGGTCCTGAAGGTAACCGTAGCCCTCCCCGGCTCCGAGGGTGCCGCCCTGGTCTGCCGTGCCGCCCTCAAGCCCACGGCCCATGTATGCCCCGTGGTTCGCGCCGCCGCTGAGGATGCCTACGAGCGGCTGATCTTCCCCTCCATCCAGCGGGAGGTGCGAAACGACTTGTCCGACCGGGCCTACTCAGGCGCCATTCACAATTTTGCCCTGAATCTGAAGCCCCTGCTGATGCAGCCCCCAGTGAAGGGTTTTGTGACCATGGGCCTGGACCCGGGCTACCGCAACGGCTGCAAGGTGGCCGTGGTGGACCCCACCGGCAAGGTCTTGGCCACCTCCGTAGTCTATCCCACCTTCAGTGAGAAGAAAAAGCAGGAGGCCATTGCGGTTCTATCCGGTCTCATGCGCAGGCATTCCGTCCGCCACATCGCCATCGGTAACGGCACCGCCTCCCGGGAAACCGAGGCCATGACCGTAGAGCTGCTGTCCGGGTTCCCCGAGGCCTCCTACGCCATTGTCAACGAGGCCGGTGCCTCCGTCTACTCCGCCTCTCCCCTGGCAGCCGAGGAATTCCCGGAGTACGATGTGAATCTTCGCTCGGCGGTATCTATCGCCCGCAGACTCCAGGACCCTCTGGCGGAGCTGGTGAAAATCGATCCCAAAGCCATCGGTGTGGGACAATATCAGCACGACTGCCCCCAGAAGGAGCTGGATGCCGCTCTGGGCGCGGTGGTGGAAGACTGTGTCAACTCCGTGGGCGTGGATGCCAACACCGCCTCCCGGAGTCTCTTAGAGCAGGTTTCCGGTCTGACCTCCGCCACAGCCAAGAACATCGTTGCCTACCGGGAGGAGAACGGCCCCTTCACCAGCCGTTCCCAGCTGAAGAAGGTACCCAAGCTGGGTCCCAAGGCCTTTGAACAGTGCGCGGGCTTCCTCCGGATTCCCGAAAGCAAGGAGCTGCTGGACAACACCGGTGTCCACCCGGAATCCTATGCCGCCGTAAAGTCCCTTCTGAAGCTCCTGAACTGCACCGATCCCCGGGATCTTCCCGATAAACTGGAAGCCTATGGAATTTCCAAAGCCGCCGGGGAGCTTTCCCTGGGTGAACCCACCCTGCTGGACATCGCCAAGGAGCTTCGCAAGCCCGGCCGGGACCCCCGGGACGAGCTTCCCAAGCCCATCCTGCGGAAAGACGTGCTGGAAATGAAGGACCTGAAACCCGGTATGGAGCTCACTGGCACCGTCCGAAATGTCATCGACTTCGGCGTGTTCGTGGACATCGGCGTCCATCAGGACGGCCTTGTCCATATTTCCGAAGTTGCGAACCGCCGCCTGCGCCACCCCAGCGAGGTGGTCAAGGTTGGCGACATTGTAAAGGTGGTTGTCCTCTCCGTAGACGAAAAGCGCCACCGCATCAGCCTGTCCATGAAGCAGGCAACCAAATAATCCCGCTCCCTCCCCCGAAATTTTTCGGGGGAGGTTTTTCGTCCCCACCGCCGGGAACGATAAATTGTTGTTTATCGGGCTGGCTCCAGATTACCTGTCATTGCGAGAGAGTAGCGCACACTGGTCGTGGCAATCCCCCCGATGAATGGAACCAGGTTGCGATTACCACCAAAAATCGCAGTATTTCCCGTCCTGTAGGGCAATTGTCGATACATTTCCTCTCTAACCGGGGGATTGCCACGACCACTTAAGCGGACTGGTCTCGCAATGACAGGAAACTTGGAGACAGAGCGCCAAACAACAATTTATCGCGCTTCCCCTTCACCCCAATCCACGCGGAATTCATTTCTCCATCCCGGATGATGATAATTATTTCATTCTTTATGTAATATATACTTGACTTTCTATCAATTATATATTATACTCCATTCAGAATCGAGGTGACAACATGAGCAAAAACCTATCGGTAAAATCAGCGCGGGCAGCCCGGGACATGACCCAGAAGCAGCTTGCCGATGCGGTAGGCGTATCCCGCCAAACCATCAACGCCATTGAACAGGGGGAGTATAACCCCACCATCCGTTTGTGCCGGGCCATCTGCCGGGCGCTGGGAAAGACATTGGACGAATTATTTTGGGAGGATGATGAACAATGAAAAAATCAAACCTGGACGAAATGCAGGAGCAGGCCCTGCTGAAAATTGAACATTACGGCTTTTGGCTGGCCTTCTGGGGCCTTCTGGCTTCCATGGCGATTCAAGCGCTGCTGGGGGTTGCCCTCTCTTCCCTTTTTGGCGAGTGGGTAGTTTTTATGGTACTGTGCGTATATGCCATAGTCTCCTGCCTCCGTCATGGCATTTGGGGTCGGAACCTGAAGCCCAATCTGAAAACAAATTTACTTTTCAGCATTCTGCCGGGTCTGGCCGTGGGAGTCTTTGACATGCTCCTGTTCCGTGAGAACGAGACAGAGCTGCTGGACTACCTGCTCATCGGAACCATTCCCGCAATCATTACCTTTGTACTGTGCTTCGTTTCCCTGACCGTCTGCGCTTCCCTTTACAAGAACCGCCGTGAAAAGCTGGATCAGGAATAAACACCTCCATCCCGAAAACGAAAACTGCAGCGCCCGGGGAAATCATTCTTTCCTCGGGCGTGATTATACTGTCAGCTGACCCGAAGGATTTCGGTTCCAAACAGGAAGCCACAATGGAACAGCTGCGTCCAAAATTGGCCGGAACCCGCCTTCCCTTGACTTTTTCCCGGAATTGTTGTATAATCCAGAAAGATTTTTCGCGAAATGGAGTCTTTTCCTATGAAAAAAGCAATCCGAATAATCGTATCGGTTCTTCTGGCTGCGGTGATTCTGTTCAGCCTGGGCTGGTATTTATTCTCCTATGACCGGGATTTTACCCGGGATTTTCTGATCAGTCAGGCCCGTTTTCACGATCTGCACGGCAATTCCAGAATGTCCTCCTGGTTCTATCACCTGGCCTATAATTTCTCCGACCAGGACGAGAATGTGGCCATCGAGCTGGCAAACCAGTACAAAGCCGACGGCAATTACACAAAAGCGGAATACACCCTTTCCAACGCCATCAACGATGACGCAACCATTGAGCTTTACATTGCCCTGTGCAAAACCTATGTGGAGCAGGACAAACTGCTGGATGCCGTCAATATGCTCTCCAACATTGCCGACCCCGAAATCAAAGCCCAGCTGGATGCCCTGCGGCCCTCCGCCCCTACAGCGGACTATGCCCCCGGTTTTTACGCGCAATACATCAGCGTGAGCCTCTCTTCCTCCTCCGGGACCCTGTTCTGCACCACCGATGGGGAATACCCGTCCACAGATGACTTGCCCTACAGTGACCCCATCACCCTCTCCTCCGGGGAAACCAGCATCTACGCCATCAGCGTGGCGGACAACGGACTGGTAAGCCCTCTGTCCATTCTGGGCTACACGGTGGGAGGCGTCATTGAGCCCGCCATTTTCATGGAGCCTGCCATGGAAAGCTACGTCCGGGAGCTGCTGAACGTGGATGCGGACTACACCATATACACCAACGACCTTTGGGGCATCACCGAATTCACCCTGCCGGAGACCGTGAAATCTCTGGAGGATCTGCACCTGATGCCTTATCTTCTCAATCTGACCATTCCCAACCACCAGCTGGAGAACCTGGAAGCCCTGTCCGGCCTGACACGGCTGGAAAAGCTGGACCTTTCCGGAAGCCGCTTCCCCTCCTCCAGTCTTTCCGTCCTCGCTTCGATTCCCACGCTGAAGGATCTGACCCTTGCCGACTGCGGTCTTTCCACTGTGGCGGATTTGTCCGAAGTACGCAGCCTCACCCGGCTGGATCTGAGCAACAATACCATCCGTTCTCTGGAGCCCTTGAGCGGAATCTCCACTTTGGCGGAACTGAATCTGAAGCAGAACGCCGTTACCTCCCTGGAAGCGCTGTCCTCTCTCAGCAACCTGGAAAAACTGGATGTGTCCTTCAATTCCCTGACGGCTCTGTTCCCCCTTGCCGACTGCCAGAAGCTCACCTGGCTGGAGGCCGGCAGCAACGCCATCACGGAAGTAAGCGGTCTGGATCAGCTCAACCTGCTGGAATACCTGTCCCTGGAATACAACAAGCTCACCGACATCTCCCCCCTCAGCGCCTGCACCGAGCTGACCCACCTCAGCGTTTCCAACAATTCCCTCACGGATCTGTCCGCGGTATCCAACATGCTCAAGCTGGACATTCTGGACTTTTCCTATAACTCCGTGGAGCAGCTGCCCGAATGGCAGGAAGGCTGCATGCTTCGTGTCATTGACGGAGCCTATAACTCCCTGACAAGCATTGACTCTCTGGCACAGCTGGAGCAGATTTCCTATATCTATATGGACTACAATCAGATCACCGATGTTACCGCCCTTGCGGACTGCTACCACCTGGTTCAGGTCAATGTTTACGGAAATGAAGTCAAGGAAGTGTCCCAGCTCACCGAGCACAATATCATCGTCAACTACGACCCCACCTGATTCTCTCAACGCACCGCCTTCCCGGCGGTGCGTTTTTGTTTTTCTTGACAAATCCCGCCTGACTGAGATATGATAGTTGGCAGAAAGTACCAAACCTTTTTGAAAGCGAGGAATGCAATATGACGCAGCACGGATTGGCTTTAGGCATTGAACTGGGCTCCACAAGAATTAAGGCGGTCACCATTGGCAATGACCACGCCCCCCACTCCTCCGGGGACTATACCTGGGCCAGTTCCTACGAAAACGGAATCTGGACCTACGACCTGACCCAGGTTTGGGAGGGTCTGCGCTCTGCCGTTTCCGGAATTCAGGCTCCCGAGAATGTGGAAGCCATAGGCATCAGTGCCATGATGCATGGACTTCTGGCCTTCGACCGGGATTGGAACCTTCTGACCCCCTTCCGCACCTGGCAGAATACCATCACCGGGCCCGCCGCGGAAGAGTTGACGGAGCTGTTCCGTTTCAACGTTCCTCAGCGCTGGAGCATCGCCCACCTGTACCAGGCCATTCTGAACGGGGAAGCGTACGTCCCTCAGATTGCCCACATCACCACTCTGGCAGGCTACGTTCACTACATGCTCACCGGTGCCAATGTCCTTGGTGTGGGGGATGCCTCCGGTATGTTCCCCATCGACAGCCGGACCAGCGATTACAACGAGCAGATGGTCTGCCAATTTGACCGACTGATTTCTCAGAGGAACCTCCCCTGGAAGCTGCGGGACGTTCTTCCCAAGGTGCTCACCGCCGGGCAGGAAGCCGGATACCTGACGGATTCCGGTGCGGCGCTGCTGGGCAGTCTGCTGAAGCCCGGCATCCCCTTTGCTCCCCCCGAGGGGGATGCGGGTACCGGCATGACCGCCACCAATGCCGTTGCGCCCCGGACGGGCAATGTGTCCGCGGGCACCTCCATTTTCGCCATGGTGGTTCTGGAGCGGCCCATGGAAGCCGTCCACACCGAGATTGATATTGTCACCACCCCCACAGGCCGGGATGTGGCCATGGTTCACTGCAACAACTGCACCAACGACTCCAACGCCTGGGTTGGGCTGCTGAAGGAGACCGCCGAGCTTCTGGGCGCGAAGCCCGATACCGGCGAGGTCTATACGGCCCTCTACCGCAAGGCCCTGGAGGGCGAGCCGGATTGCGGCGGTGTGCTGGTATGCAACTACCTGGCAGGCGAGGGAGTAACCCACATGGACCAGGGCCGCCCCATGGTGGTCCGCCGTCCCGACAGCCGTTTTACCCTGGCGAATTTCTTCCGGGCAACCCTCTATTCCACCATGGCCACCCTGAAAATCGGCATGGATATTCTGGCCCGGGAGCATGTTGCCATTGACAGCCTCACCGGTCACGGCGGCCTGTTCAAGACCCCGGAAGTAGGCCAGCGCTTCCTGGCCGCCGCCTGCAACGCCAGCGTAACCTGCATGAAAACCGCCGGAGAAGGCGGACCCTACGGCATGGCCCTTCTGGCCGCCTATATGCTCCGCCGTCAGGACGGTGAAACCCTGGAGGACTACCTGGCCAAACGGGTGTTCTCCGGCATGGAAAGCACCACCCTTGCCCCCCGGCAAGAGGATGTGGACGGCTTCAACGCCTTCGCTCAGTCCTACTCCCGTCTGCTCCGGGTGGAGCAGCTGGCGGCAGATACCCTGTAACAAGGAGGAAACACCATGTTGGAGAAACTGAAAGAAGAAGTGTGTCGGGCCAATCTGGAGCTGCCGAAATACGGCCTGGTCACCTTCACCTGGGGCAATGTTTCCGGTGTTGACCGGGAAACGGGCGCCATGGTCATCAAGCCCAGCGGCGTAGAGTATGACCATATGACCCCGGAAGACATGGTGGTGGTTTCCCTGGCCACCGGTGAAACCCTGGAGGGTAAATGGAAGCCCTCCTCCGACACCGCCACACACCTGGCTCTGTATAATGCCTTCCCGGGGCTTGGCGGCATTGTCCACACCCATTCCCGCTGGGCAACCACCTTTGCCCAGGCCGGCCGGGGAATCCCCGCCTACGGCACCACCCACGGTGACTATTTCTATGGGGAAATCCCCTGCACCCGGAAAATGACCCCGGAGGAAATCGCCGGAGCCTACGAGCTGGAAACCGGCAACGTGATCATCGAAACCTTCCGGGGAAAATCCCCGGAGGATATTCCCGCCGTTTTGGTCCATTCCCACGGTCCCTTCGCCTGGGGTACGGACCCCCACAACGCCGTCCATAACGCCGTGGTTCTGGAAGAGCTGGCCTTCATGGCCTTCCATACCGAAGCCCTCACCCCCACCATCGGCCCCATGCAGCAGGAGCTTCTGGACAAGCACTACCTTCGCAAACACGGCAAAAACGCCTACTACGGCCAATTTTGACAATTGCATAACCAAAGCCCGGAACCATCCGTTCCGGGCTTCATTGTATATCTGAAAACCGCCCGTTAAACGAGTGGTTTTCAGATATACAAAAACGAACCAGGAGCAGATGCCCCTGGTTCTGGCTTATTATTGCAAGTACTCCTGAAGCTCTTCCAGCCACTGTGGAACCCGGGAGCCGATGGTGCGCAGCTCTCCGTTGCGGTACTCCGCCACCAGGGTGAAGCCGTTTCCGTTGTCATAGAACTCCGCTTCATCGCAGTAGGGGAGAACCTTCGCCACAGCCTCCCAGCGTCTCGCAAAGCGGCGGACAACATCATCGCTGGGAATGTCATGGCCCCCGCGCTTTACTCGGTTCTCAATCCTGGAAATGCTCTCCTCCGCGCTGTCCAGGCCAATGTAGAACAACCTCACATGGTAGCCCATATCCTTGACCTGTTTGGCGGTGGCCTCCGTCTTGTAGCCGGATAGGGTGGTTTCCTGGGCGAAGGATACGCCCTTATCGATGCACTCCCGAATCTTCCGCAGCGCCGCCTTACCCCCTGTGAGGGCGTTTCCTCCCAGTTCAGCGGTAATCCTGTCAACATCCACGATCACGCCCAAATCTGTGCTGCGCTCCTTCAGGACGCCTGTGAAGCTGCTTTTTCCCACGCCGTTGACACCGCCGATGATTGTATAGGTTTTCATTCCGCCACCTCCCCGGGTTTTGCCCCGCTCTACTGCTTCATCGATTAAAAAAAGCCCGGAATCTTACCGATTCTGGGCTTTTTAGGTGGTACGGCGAAAGGGACTCGAACCCCCGACCTACTGATTCGTAGTGCGATACATAGCGTAAAATACCGTATTATATCGAACTGTAATATATACTTTTCTCCTGTTATTTGGTCATTTCAATAACATTTCGTATCAATACTCTTTTTGCCATTTCGTGGGTTGTGACCCAAAATTGGCCCAAAATAAATGGTACAAAAGAATGGACAATTAAGAAATCTGTTTCGGTCTGCAAGTGAACAGAACCAGGAGCCACCACCTCTGGTTCCGGTTCATTCGTTCAGGTACTCCTGAAGCTCCCGAAGCCATTTCGGAATTCTGGAGCCGATGGTGCGCAGCTCTCCGTTTCTGTATTCCGCAACCAGTGTGAAGCCGTTGTCGTTGTCGTAGAACTCCGCCTCGTTACAGTATGGCAGAACCTTTGCCACAGCCTCCCAGCGGCCCGCAAAGCGGCGAATTACATCATCACTGGGAATGTCATGGCCTCCACGCTTCACACGGTTCTCAATCCTGGCCAGGCTCTCCTCTGCGCTGTCCAGCCCGATATAGAACAGCCGGACATGATAGCCAAGCTCCCGCACCTGTTGTGCGGTGGCCTCCGTCTTACGGCCTGACAGGGTGGTTTCCTGCGTGAAGGATATCCCCCTGGCGATACACTCGCTGATCTTGCGCAAGGCAGCCTTGCCCCCAGCCAGAGCGTTCCCGCCCAGCCCGGCGGTGATCTTGTCCACGTCCACGATCACGCCCAAATCCGTACTGCGCTCCTTCAGAACGCCGGTAAAGCTGGACTTGCCCACGCCGTTGACACCGCCGATGATTGTATAGGTTTTCATTCCGCCACCTCCCCGGTGCTGTCCCGCTCCATAGTCTCGTTGATTGCTCGGTTGATAAAGGCGTTCAGGCTCTCGCCCTGGGCCTCTGCGTGTGCTTTAATCGTCTCCTTATGGCCTTTAGGAATCCTGGCTTTTAATTCATCGTAATTCTCCTTCATGTATTTAGAAACCGCTTTTTGCTGTGCCTTGGATACCGGCATACATACACCTCCTTCTCTTTTGCTTATAATATACCACAAAATAATATCGGGCACAATATAGAAAATGTACATATTGGGTACGATATATTTGTGAAATATCCCGTCTTGATATATCGTACCCTATAGATTATAATATAACTACAAGGTAAGGGAAAGCCAACCGGGAGAAGGTGGGAGGTAGCAGACCACCAGAAAGCCGAAAGCGCCCACAAACTCAAACTCATATCCCTGTGATCCGGCACCAACCCCGGTACATGACAGCGAAGATGGTTTGAGGGCTGGCAATCCCAACCGAAATAGAGGAGGCTATCACATGAAAAGGTATGATCTGAGCGGCATCATGAGGGCTGCATGGGGCATCTTCCGAAAGGGCGTTGCTTCCTTCTCAGTGGCTCTGAGAATGGCATGGGCCAACGCAAAGACCCACAACACAGCCAAGACCGCAGCCGGTATCACCGAGGAAACCCACACCTGGTACGGCTGGAAAGAGCTGGGCTATGAGGTGATCCATGAGAGCAAGGCCCTGTATCAGGCGGTCATTGCTGACCCCGCCACCAAGAGCGGAACCCGCAAGGCCGCCTATTTCGGCCTGTCCCAGGTGCATCCAATCGGCGCATGACCCCCTGCCCACGCAAATAAAACAGAGGAGGATACCGCAGTATGACAAGCATAGAAGAACAGGCCCTCTACGAACGGGAGGCAGAAAATAACCTGCGCTACATCTGGGCAAAGCTGCCCTACGCAACAGCAGCGCAGCTGGCATACATTTCCGCTTTTATCAGTGGATTGCGCATTGTCGGCTTTTCGGAAGACGAATACAACCGCAGCAGATAAGAATCCGCCGCATCTCCAGGCCCGGAGGTGCGGCGGTTTTTGTCCCGGATTCGGTGTAGGTTTGTCACCGATATCGCTTTTTCCCGGTTTTGTTTCAGTCCTCGTATTTTTCCAAAATCATCCGAAAAACCTCGCATTTCGCATAATCCCCGGCGCAGAAAAGGCGGATCTGCTTATTGCGCTCCTGCGTGTATCGGAAACGAAGTTCAATCGCTTCAGCTTCGCCGACACCCTCACAAACGATTTTGCGCTTCTCATCGTTCCGATAGAACGGACACCCGATCTGGGATTCCCACAGACTTGACAACGCCATCAGCCTCCTGTATAACAGAATTGGTACAACCCAACTCCTGCCTACAGAGGCCAGCCTTCCGGTTATTTTCCGGGAGGCTGTCCGTGTTTTGTGAGCGTTTTGTTTGCCTCGAACAACTCCAGCCAGTCCATCAGGCGCATAGTCACAAGCCACGGCTTCCTGTTGCGCCCTTGCGCTGTGGTTTCCTTGCCACTATACCGTCACCACCCCACGCAGGCGGTAATTTCGCTTGGTGTCTCTGGCAATCGAATAGGTATGTCCCTCCGCCATTTCAATAATTCTGCTGCCCGTGGCTTCATCGATATCAACTAACTCCTGCGCCGTTTTCTCTGTGGAGATAATCGTTGGAAGGTGGTTTATGTACCGGTGGTTAATAATCTCGAACGCAATCCCGATATCTGCCCCGGTGGGATTGCTTGAGCCATCCGCAGCTTTTCCGGTTTTGTACAGGTCATCGATATACAGGATTTGCGCCTTTTTGTACCCATTCAGGATTTCCGCCCGCCGCTCATTGTCCAGCGACATACCCTTGATTTCTGAAATCTTATCCCGCCACGGCATATATCTGACTTCATCACCCGCCAAAAGCCGGTGGCGGCACACCGCCGTACAAAGATGGGTTTTCCCGCTTCCGGACTGGCCGCAGAACAGAAGCCAGCCTTCAGTTTTTTCCGCATAGGCCACAGCACCAGATTTGACAGCCTTTTGCCATCCCTCTGTGGCTGTAAACGCATCGAAAGTTTTCTCCCGGATGATGTTCTTCAGACCGGATTTCTCCATCTCCCAAACACACCGGCGGATTTTCATGCAGTCGCATTCCTGGGTGGAAATACCGCCATCCTCTTTTTCCAGAGCGATGAAGCCACGATTGCGGCACTTGGGGCAGTCATATCCGGTCAGGTCACCGGGGGTATTGTTGATGGTATCAGCTTTCATTTTGGCGAACGCCAGTTGGTCAAACGACTGTTCCGACATTCCAAATGGGTTTAGATTCAGTTTTCCCATTTTGTTTTTCTTTCCTTTCCCAGCTTCTTACAGCCGCTTTCCAGTCTTTCATGGGATTCTTGCCAACCCGCCAGCCGTTTGAGGTGTAGAAGTCCACAAATCTGTCAGGGCCAACACGAAACCCATTCTCTGTGCAGTATGCCCGCACATCATCCACGCTTGGAGGAGAAAACCTGTGTCGGGTAGGCGGCTTGTCCGCCACACTCTCACCTATACTATCCTTACCTATACTATCCTTACCTAACCTAACCTCGGTATCCATGTCGGATACAGTTTGTATACATTCTGTATTCAGAGGTGGATTATCAATCAGTTTCGCATAAATGCTGGGATGGTAACGGTCTTTTTGGATATAATTATTCGTTTTCCAATCCAGTATCAGGGATACCAAATCATCATTAAGCACCCGTACAAATCCCTTGCTCACCAGCACACGCAAATCATCTTCAGCGGCCCCTGTTTTCCGCATAACCGCAAAAGCCTCCACACATCCGTCATCGTCCGCATCCATGCCAAGGTCGTAATATAGGAGGCGAGATGTGGGGGGCATCCTGAGAAAACGTGCACTCCCAATGATGGATTTTGCAAACATTCTTCTTTCAGCCATTCCGATCACCTCCATCGATACAGTACCTGGCAATTGTGACCGCCTCGCCATAGCGATTCATCCGGGTGACCATCTCCCGCCGGATGGGGTAACCGGCTTTCTTGAGGTCATTGATCCGGGAGGCCAACCGCAAGATCCCGTATTCCTGCATTGCTTCCAGGCTGCTGATGCTGCCGAAGTCCTCCATGTGGCGGATAACCTGTTCACACTGGGTCATAACCGCCACCTCACAGTTCCACCCGGCGGATACCGTGAGCAGCCGCCACCGTGGCGGGCGCACTGTCCGCCAAATCTTCGCATCTCACGTACTTGGTCAGATTGGGATAGTAAATCAACACCTTTTTCCCTACCTTTATGGCAGGGATTTCCCCGATTCTGACCCATTGGCGGAGGGCATACTCGCTGATTTTCATTCCATCTCCCCTCGCCCGCTGGACAGCCTCCCGAATAGTCAAAACGTTTGGCATCAAACCGCCTCCTGTTTTTCCTGGGCCAGCCGGTCAATGATACTCAAGATTCTCTCCTTGTCCTCCGGAGGCATATCTTTCCGCAGTTTCCGAGAGAAATTGCTATCATTGATACCATAAGCTTCTGCCACCTCCCACAGGAACACTCCAGCTTTCTTTGCGGAATTACGAATATCCATGTTTTCTCTCATTATTTATCCTCCTCAAAAAATTGTTGTTGACAACCGCAGAATCATTGTGTATCCTATAAATGGAACTGCTGTTGCCGTTGTTCTATTTATAGCACACAAATAGAAGCAGTGCCAAATGTTCCGAATAGATTTTTGTATATGGAACAATTGGTTTTTTTGTTCCATATTTAGGAGGATTAACATGGTCAGACTCACAAGAGGAGAGCGGTTCAAAGATGCTCGCACCGTTCACAACCAGCACAAGAAGCAGACAATGGATGAAGTTGCCGCAGCCACCGGCATCAGTAAATCACTCATACAGGCTCTGGAAGATGATGAGAATAATCGTTCTGTAGGTTATGATAAGGTTGCAACACTTGCGGCACACTACCACGTATCAACAGATTATTTATTGGGATTGTCCGACGATCCATCTCTATCTCCTGCTGCAACAGACGATTTGCATCTTTCAGAAAAAGCTATCAAACAAATGAAATATTTCACTTGCACTGAACAATATGCGGCTGAACTTAGTGCACTGATGGAGGATCGCCTTTTCTGGTCTATGCTTAGAGAAATAATTGCATACCAAAAAGCATCTATTGCAGAGGGAATTTCTGATTCCATTAAACTGAAATACCACACCTATGAAGAGGATAGCTGTATTGATGAAACGCTAAACGAAGAAAAAATCGAAACTGAAATAACTGCAATAATCAACGATGATACTCTAGACAAAACCACACGAAATTACTTGTCCAGTTTGCGGTATCTTGATTCCCTTACCGGTCTGAGTGAATTGCATCCAGATGCCGCCTATGTTCTGAACTTTGCCCCTAGTGAGATTATCGAACAAAGGGCAAGAAACTATTTCCAGGACATACTAGTAAAAATGAATCCCGAAAACCCAATACATGAATTGCGTAGAATTTATTTAGAAGCCGCCAAAGCAGGACATATAGGCTACGATCTAAACGGAAACGGCCATTATTGTCGAAAAAGAAAGGGTGGTGAATAATGGCAACGATTGAGAAAATCACTGGGAAATCCGGTGTTACCTACCGCATCACGGTTTCTGGCGGTTTTGACACCGCAGGGAAGCGCATCCGCCACAGAATGACATATAAGCCGGAACCCGGCATGACGGCCCGGCAGACAGAAAAGGCCGTCCAGCGGGCGGCAGCAGACTTTGAGCGCAGTATTGAGCAGGGCTATGCTCTGGACAACCGGCAGACCTTTGCAGAATACGCCGCCTATGTAATCGACCTGAAGGAGCGAACCGGCACAAAGCACCGCACCGTGGCGGGCTATCGGAGGCTGCTTGAGCGGACAAATCAGGCCATCGGACACATGGCGGTACAGGATATCCGGGCCGTGCATCTGAACCGTTTTTACCAGAACCTTGCAGAATCAGGCATCCGGGAGACTGCCGCCCGGGCTATCCCAAAGGCAGATTTGCGGGCAGCTCTGAAAGAAAAGAAGCTGTCAATGGCCAAGGTGGCCCGGCTGGCTGGGGTGGCGGAATCCACGGTGAACGCTGCCGGGAAGGGGGAGGCCATTCTCAAGGAAAAGGCAGAACAGATTGCAAAGGCGGCAGAAATCCCTTTTGAGAATCTATTCACCGCAGACGAACGGAACGACCCCCTTTCCTCCACCTCAGTACTTGCCTATCACCGCTTCATCCACGTTGTGCTGGCACAGGCAGAACGTGAGATGCTGGTTCCATACAACGCCGCCGACAAGGCCATTCCTCCGAAAAAAGAAAAGTCGGAGGTAGGAACGTTCCAAACCTCCGAACTGATTGCTATTCGAAATGCCTCTGCCAAGGAGCCGATCAAATGGCAGATGCTGATTCACTTGCTCATGATTACCGGATGCCGCCGGGGTGAGATCGTGGGTCTGAGATGGGATCATGTGAACTGGGAAGAATCCTCCATCCGCATTGACACCACCCTGCTGTACACCCCCGACAGAGGAGTATACGCATCTACCACCAAGACAGGCGCAGACCGCACCATCAAGCTGCCAAAGGAAACCATGGAACTGCTCCGGCAGTACAAGGTGTGGCAGTTGGAAACAAGGCTTGCCCTGGGTGACCGCTGGAAGGAGACCCCCTATGTCTTCACCGGAGAGTACGGCGGTTGGATGGCTCCCGACACGGTCAGCGGGTATCTGACCCGGTTTGAGAAGAAGTATGGTCTGTCCCACATCCACGCCCACAAATTCCGGCACAGCATGGCCTCTGTCCTGTACTTCTCCGGGGCCGACCCAGTGAGCATCTCCAAACGGCTTGGACACGCTCAGGTGAGCACCACCCAGAATATCTATTCCCACCTGATCGAACAGGCCGACACCCAGTCGGCAGAGCGCATAGCGGATGCTATTTTCCGCACGGAAAAGAAGCTGGGGTGACCCAAAATTTTGCAATTGACCCAAAATTGACCCAAAATCAAAAATCAGGCAAATGCAAATCAGCCCCAAAAGTACGAAAAAAGCCCGGAATCATTACGATTCTGGGCTTTTTAGGTGGTACGGCGAAAGGGACTCGAACCCCCGACCTACTGATTCGTAGTCAGTCACTCTATCCAACTGAGCTACCGCCGCATACATCTGCTTCCGCAGTGCCAGAGTATAATACCACATTGTCCCAAAAAAAGCAAGCCCTTTTTCAAAAAAGATTGAATATTTTTTACGCCCCGCCTCCCGGCTGGGGTTGACGGAAAATGGGTCATGTAGTAGAATAACGCCGAACACTTGGGCAATCCCGCCGGGAAGGAGAAGAATCATGAATCAAACAGCGCTTTTTACCGCCCTTCCGGGGGTGCTTCTTCCCTGGTACGAAGAAAACCGCCGGGAGCTTCCCTGGCGGGCTGACCGGGAGCCCTATCACATCTGGCTCTCGGAGATCATGCTCCAGCAAACCCGGGTGGAAGCCGTAAAGGGCTACTACGCCCGATTTCTGGAAGCCCTTCCCACCGTAGCGGACCTGGCCGTCTGTGATGACGACCGGCTTCACAAGCTCTGGGAGGGCCTTGGCTATTACTCCCGGGTACGGAACCTGAAAAAAGCGGCCCAGCTTCTCATGGAGCAATCCGGCGGAGCCTTCCCCCGGGACTACCGGGCAATCCGCAGCCTCCCCGGAATCGGGGATTACACAGCAGGAGCCATCTGCTCCATCGCTTTTGATCTGCCCACCCCGGCAGTGGACGGCAACGTACTTCGCCTCGCGGCGCGGCTGGCGGACGACCACCGGAGCGTGGACACCCCGGAAATGAAGCTCTGGGTCCGTGACACCCTGGCCTCTGTCTACCCTGCCCAGGCCGGAGATTTTACCCAGGCGCTGATGGAGCTGGGCGCAACCCTCTGCGGCCCCAACCGTCCCCCGGAATGCGGCATCTGCCCTGCCCGGGAATTGTGCCTGGGATATCGAAACCAAACAGCTCCCACCCTTCCCATCCGCTCTCCCAAGCGGGAAAAGCGCCATGAGGACAGAACCGTATTCATCCTCAGCTGCGGCGGCTCCTACGCTCTGGAGAAACGCCCCGCCCGGGGATTGCTTGCCGGGCTCTGGCAGTTCCCCAACGTCTCGGGCTTTCTGTCCACGGAGGAGGCCATGCGGTCTCTTTCTCAAATGGGCCTGCAGCCCCGGGAAATACGGATGGAGCTTTTCAGAAAGCACATCTTCACCCACATTCAGTGGGATATGAAAGGAATCTATATAGAGGTAGCCGCCCCCGGAGGAGGCTTCATGTGGCTGACCCCGGAGCAAATCCGCACCCAGGCTGCCCTTCCCACAGCATTTCGTCAGTTTTTTGAGGAGGCTCCCCATGTTTGATTATCATATTCATTCCCGGGTATCCTTTGACGGTCACGACACCGGTCTGAGTTTGGCTCAAGCGGCCCAGGAAGCAGGCCTCCGGGAAATCTGCTTCACCGATCACCGGGACTATGACCCCTGTGCACAGGTGCAGACCATGCTCTTTGACCCCCGGGCCTACAGCCGGGAGTACGATTCCCTGGAAATCCCGGGCCTTAAAATCCGCCGGGGCATGGAATTCGGGATGACTCCCGAAAACCGGGACCAGTTTCGGGAGGATCTGAAGCTGCGCAGCTTTGACTTTGTTCTTGGCTCCGTCCATTTTGTGGAGGGCCAGGATGTGTATTTTGCCCCCTACTGGCAGGGGAAAACCCCGTTCCAGGCGGAGCGCCGTTACCTGGAGGAAACTCTTCGCTGTGTCACCGCGCACGGTGACTTCGATGTACTGGCCCACCTGAATTTCCTCAGCAAAGCTCCTGCCAGCCCCCACCCGCGTCCGATGCCCTATGACGAGCATGCCGAAATTGTCGATGCGATTCTGGAGACCCTGGTGAAAAAAGGCAAGGGTCTGGAAATGAACACCAGCGGCATGGATCGCGGTGTCGGTTTTCTGCCGGAGCGGGAGTTCTTTGTTCGTTTCCGGCAGCTTGGCGGCGAAATCGTCACCGTAGGCTCCGATGCGCACCGAACCGGGCGGGTTGGTCAATATTCAGCCTATGTCTGCGAGATTCTGTCAGATATTTTTGGTTATGTCTGCACCTTTGAAAACCGACAGCCCATTTTCCACAAAATTTGAAGCTGTCCGCCCCTCGCGGTCGAATGTTTTTCACAGAAATTCTTTCCTGTGTTGACAATCCCAATATTCCTAATTATACTATTATTCAACCAATCACTGGAGGAGACCAATCGATGGTAAAGAAATGGAATGTAGTCATTCCGAAGCTGTCCGGCGACCAGCCCCGCCGGGCCTATATCTATCTTCCCGAATCCTATGAAAAAGAAACCGACAAACGCTATCCTGTCATGTATATGTTTGACGGTCATAACGTGTTCTTTGACGAGGATGCCACATACGGCAAGTCCTGGGGAATGAACGCCTATATGGAAAAGAGCGAAAAGCAGCTGATCATCGTGGGTGTAGAGTGCAACCACGAAGGAAACAGCCGTCTGATCGAGTATTCCCCCTTTCATTTTCAGAATTCCGAGTTGGGAAAAATCAAGGGCAAGGGCAGCCTCTACATGAACTGGCTGGTAAACACCCTGAAGCCCTATATTGACACCAACTACCGCACCCTTCCCGACCGAAAAAACACCGTCATAGCCGGTTCCTCCATGGGAGGTCTGATGGCCCTGTATGCCGTGTGTACCTACAACCACATCTTCCAGCGGGCCGCCTGTCTGAGTCCCAGCCTGTGGGTCAGCCCCGGCAGAGTTCTGGAGATGGTTGCCCGGGCCCATATCCGCCGGGATACCACCGTATACCTGGACTACGGCGCCCTGGAGATTTTCAACCACGTCGCCAACGAAGAGGCCATCATTTCCACGGCCCACCTGCTCATGACCAAGCGGGTGAATCTGGCCCTGCGGATTGTCCCCGACGGTAACCATTCGGAAGCTTCCTGGGAAAAACAGATTCCCATCTTTATGGAATGTCTGGGTCTTAAATAGAGTTAACAAGGAGAGAGGTAAATGGAAATTCGCTACGAAAAACATTGGAGCAGCTACTTAAACCGGGAAATGGAATTCAAGGTCTACGGCCACGGCGGCAAGAGCGTTCTGTTCGTGCCCTGCCAGGGCGGCCGGTTCTTTGATTTTGAGAATTTCAAGATGCTGGATGCCTGGGCGGACTGGATTGAATCCGGACAGTGCCGGGTTTTCAGTGTGGACTGCATCGACAACGAAGCCTGGGCCGCCCAGGGCGCGGACAACCGCTGGCGCATTGAGAATCATGAGCGCTGGTACAATTATATTGTAAACGAGCTGGTGCCCACCATTCACTATATCGCCTGTAATGGCGATCCCATTATGACCTTCGGCTGCTCCATGGGCGCCATGCACGCGGCGAATCTCTATTACCGGCGGCCGGATCTTTTCGACAGCTGCTTTGCCATCTCGGGTCTCTATGACAACAAGCTGTTCTTTGGAGACTACTGCGATGACCTGGTCTACAACAACTGCCCCTGCCTGTATCTGCAGAATATGCCACAGGACCACTGGTACATGGACCTGTACCGCAGCCAGAAGAGCCTGGTGGTCTGTGGCCAGGGTGCCTGGGAGGAGCCTCTGCTGGAGAGCACCCGCTGGCTGGATACGGTCTGCCGGAGCAAGGGCATTCCCACCCGGTTTGAATACTGGGGTTATGATGTCAATCATGATTGGCCCTGGTGGTTCAAGATGGTGAAAACCTATCTTCCCTGGCTGCTTGGCTGATCCCAAACAAAGGAGAGAGATTATGAAAAACTTTGTGTTCATTTCCCCCAACTTTCCCATGACCTACTGGAAATTCTGCCGTGAGCTTCGCAACAACGGCATGCGGGTGCTGGGCATCGGCGACTGCCCCTACAATGAGCTGCTGCAGGAGCTGCGGGACTCCCTGGACGAGTATTACAAGGTATCCTCCCTGGAGAACAATGACGAGGTGTTCAAAGCCGTTGCCTTCTTCAGCTTCAAGTATGGCAAGATCGACTGGCTGGAGAGCAACAACGAATACTGGCTCATGCGGGATGCCTGGCTGCGCACCGAATTCAACATCACCACCGGTCCCAAGAGCGCTGATATGTACAAGATCAAGTACAAGTCCGCCATGAAGGAGTTCTATGCCAAGGCCGGCCTGCCCACCGCCCGGTATCATCTGGTGGAGGGCTATGACGATGCCGCGGAGTTTGCCAATACGGTCGGCTACCCCGTGGTGGTCAAGCCCGACAACGGTGTCGGCGCCAACAACACCTACAAGCTCCATAATGACGAGGAGCTGCGCTTCTTTATCGATACCAAGGATGACAATGTATACATCATGGAGGAGTTTGTCAACGGCTATGTCCAGACCTACGATGCCATTGTAGACTCCCAGGGCAATCCCCTCTTCGAGTCCGGCAACATCACTCCCTACTCCCTCATGGACATCGTCAACGGCAACGGAGATTCCGTGTACTACCTGGTGAAGGACCTGCCCGAAGCCATCCGGGATGCGGGTCTTCGCACGGTGGAGGCCTTCGGAGTCAAGAGCCGGTTCATCCACCTGGAGTTCTTCGTCCTCAACGAGGACCAGGAGGGCCTGGGCAAGAAGGGGGATATCCTGGGTCTGGAGGTCAACATGCGCCCCGCCGGCGGCTTCACCCCCGAGATGTACAACTACTCCCAGGAGACCGATGTCTACAAGATCTGGGCGGATATGGTAGCCTTTGACCACAACACCAAGCCCATCGGCAATCACCACTACTGCGCCTTCTACAGCCGCCGGGACGGCCGTCACTACAAGCTGGACGACTACGAAATCATGATGAAGTACAAGCCCCAGCTGGTTATGTGGGGCCGCATCCCCGAGGCCCTGTCCGGTGCCATGGCCAACCAGATGTATGTGGCCAACTTCGACACCGAAGAAGAAATGCTCGCCTACTACGCCGACCTCTCCGCCACCTTCGACGAAGCCTGAGAAAAATAGCTTTCCGTCCTTGCTCCGCAGGAAGGTAAATTGGTATTTAGCGGCTTCGCCGAATTGACAATTGACAATTGACAGTTGACAGTTGACAATTTTGGTATCATTTCAGAATGATCA
>CALYTB010000001.1 GCA_945486035.1 uncultured Clostridia bacterium | reverse complement strand
ATGGCTCCCCTACAGCAAGGACGAAGTGCGTTTGAAAACTGTAAACAACAATTTGCCGTTGTTAGTATCATTTTAACAAAACGCCCGGAACCAGTTTTAATCTGGTTCCGGGCGAATCTTATGCGCTTATATTCACAACAGAAAGGAGAATTTTGTCATATTCCACCTGAATGGGCAGCGCCTCCACGGCGGCATCCACCATATTGTTGGTCTTCTCGTTAATCACGTCATTCTTGGCATGGATAGGCCACTGGATCGTCTCACCGGAGTAGTACATAATGTGGTAGCCGAACTCCGTCTTGACAATTCCGTAATCGCCCACCTGACGCAGAGGGTCAAAGCACCAGGCATCAAAGGCCTCCACCATGTCCCCCTCATACACATCGGTATAGAGGCCTCCGTTGGCCGCGGAGCCGGGGTCCTGGGAATGCTCCTGGGCAAGCTCCGCGAAGCTATCCTCGGTCTGGTCTCCCTGAAGCCACTGGTCCAGCAGCGCCTGTGCGGATGCCTCTCCGGCAGCCCAGGCCTCCTCCGGGAAGGTTTCGCTTCGAATGGTATCCGATGTCGCGCCCTCCGGGTACACCAGAATATGGCGTACATTCACAGTCTTGGTATCCTTGGTCAGTCCCTGCTGGGCATAATCCTCCTCATGCAGCGCGAACATGTCCGCGATTTCTTCATCGGTGGCAGTCAGCCCGGAGTAGAAGTTGTTGAAGTAGCTGTAGCCATGGTAGTAGACCTGCATAAACTGCACATAGTCATCAATGGAAGCGCCCGCGCCCACATTATACTTGAGCAGAGCCTCCGCGCTCTCAAAGCCCTTGGACACCGCCTCTTCTTCCATGGTCTGGGGCAGCTGAGAAATGTAATCCTTCAGATCCTGCTCCATCTCAAAGCCCTCAGCCGTGGCCTTGGCATCCAGCGCCTGATAGGTTCTCCAGGAGTTCAGCGCGCTGGCCAGGAAGTACTGCTGCCAGGTTCTCCCCTCCATGATTCCGCAGGTCTGGGTATCCAGAGGCTGGGTGTGGTCTAGGCCAAAATAGGGAGCATAGGAGCCATACTGGTTCAGGAAAGAGCTGACCTCCTGCCAGTAGTAAATCTGAAGCTGTCCCAGGGTCAGGGTGTATTCCCCGGCGGTAGCGATCACCGTATCCGCAGAAGCGATTACCTCGTCATCGGCGGCGCTGTAGCTTCCCTTGCAGGTTTCGTTGTCCGGGTCACCATCCTCGGGAATGGTGGCCGCTTCCGTTTCCGCCGCTTCCGTGGAAGCTTCCGTCTGCTGAGGCTCCTCAGTCTTCCGATCCTTCATGCCCCACAGCACCAGCGCGGCCAGCACTGCCAGCAGCACAATCAAACCGGCAACCAAAGCGGCTGCCTTACCAGGGGTCAGCTTCATCCCCGGCTCAATGGGCGCGGAAAGCGCTTCCTCGGGCTCCTCCCCGGGTGCCACTTCCTCTTCGGTTTCCGCGGCACTTACCGGCTCAGCAGCCTCCCGCGCAGAATCGTCCCGGAGATCCTCCTGTTCCGGCCCGGAATCGGGCAGCGTTTCCTCCGCCGGCTCCTGAACCGATTCGGCGTTGTCCTTCCCGCAGCCGGGACAAATTGAGCTGCCTTCCTCCAGTTCCGCCTGGCAAAACTTACAATGTTCCATATCGTCAATCCTCTTTCTCCGCATATGCGGCAAATCAGCCTGACTACTTTACCACGACTTTCCCGGAATTGCAAGCAAAACACAAAATGTTTACAATTCGCCCTCTTTTTCCGGAAGAAATCGGTCAAAATGGTCAACACCGTCTTGGAATTCCTCCAGGAACCGCTTGATATGGTATCCGTCCGTTGCGGCATGATGGCAGGTAATCGACAGTGGGAACATCGTTTTCCCGTCCCGTTCGAAGAACTTCCCCGCCTCCACAGACGGGAAATAGTAGGGCCTATTTTCATAGCTGTGGACACAAAAGCCGGTAAAGGAAATCCAGGGAACACAGGAAACCGTATACGCGTTTTCCGGCGGCACCAAATTGTCCTGACACAGAACCCCATGATGATCCCCATATTTATTCTGGTTTTCCAGATAGTCACGGTAAAAAATACCGAAATCCTCATGAAACTGTGTCCACATCAGAGAAAACGTTTGGTCATCTTCATGAAAGGAAGCATACAGCGGTGTAAGCGTATCATAGTATCCGATTTGTCCGTCCTTCTCCGCGATTTTGAATTCGGTCTGCCGATTCAGGCACCCGGTCACAAGCCACACATACGCGGGGAAGAATTTGACCCCCGCTCCCCTGCACGCCTCCTTCATCCGGGTAATATCCACATCCACAGTTATCGAATACCCGGTTGGAGCCATCTTTGAAAAATAGTAAAACATCTGCCCACGCTTCCACGTCCGCAAATCAATCGGTGTAAACTGAGGCTTTCTCATCCTGCCATCTCCTTAATACAACAATTCAAGGAAAGTTTCGGTGAAAAGATAAATTGGTGTTTGTCGGGCTGTCTCCAGGTTTCCTGTCATTGCGAGACAGTAGCGCACACTGGTCGTGGCAATCCCCCGGTTAGAGGTAAAATGTTCGACGATTTCCCTACAGAGTAGGATAATGTGGCGATTTTGGTAGTAATCGTTACCTGATTCCTTTCAACCGGGGGATTGCCACGCCAGTTTGCGAACTGGCTCGCAATGACAGCGTATACTCGACAAACACCAGTTGTTCTTTCCACCGATTGCTATCGGCAGCCAACCCCGAAAGCATTGGTTACCTACCGCTCAATATACAGGCTTCTCCAAAAACCGCAACCTACGCTCCGTAGACCTTCCCCTGTGGCGGCCCCCTCTGCGCTTCCGGAAATCTGTTTTTTCGCACCCATCCGCGACCCATCAATATAATGTTGGTAGGAGGTGCGGCATGAATCACTATATTTTGATGGCTCTGGTTGCCACACTGGGCACCTGGATGGTCACCGCTCTGGGAGCAGCGGTGGTTCTGTTTTTTCGCTCCCCGTCCCCGAAGGCGATGAACGCCATGCTGGGCTTTTCCGCCGGGGTGATGATCGCGGCCAGCTTCTGGTCCCTGCTGGAGCCCGCCATCGCCCGGGCTGAAGCCGTTTCCCGGCTGCCCGCCTGGTTTGTAGCAACCGGAGGATTTCTTTTGGGCGCATTGTTTCTGTGGGCATCCGACAAGGCGGTTAGTTATGCCCGATGCCGGAATGAACCCGGGAGCCTGGATTCCGCCCATCGGCTCAACCGCATCATCATGCTGGTTTTGTCCATCACCCTGCACAATATCCCGGAGGGTCTGGCGGTGGGAGTGGCCTTCGGCGCTCTGCAAAACGGAAGCCACAGCAGCTCCGCGCTTATGGGTGCCATTTCCGTTGCGGTGGGAATCGGCCTGCAGAACTTCCCGGAAGGGGCAGCGGTTTCCGTCCCCCTGCGAAGGGAAGGGTATTCCCGGCGGCGAAGCTTTTTTGTGGGGCAGGCATCCGCCATTGTGGAACCCATTGCGGGAGTGACCGGAGCCATACTTGTCCTTCACATGGAGGCGATCCTCCCCTATGCCCTGTCCTTCGCGGCGGGTGCCATGATCTTAGTAGCTGTTCATGAGCTGATCCCGGAATGTCAGCGCAGCCAGGACACAAGCCCCTACAGCGCCACCGTAGGAATCGTCATGGGCTTTGCAGTAATGATGCTGCTGGACGTGACGCTTGGTTGAAAGAAGGCTCCATTTTCCGCATATTGGCATATTCTCCTATTGACATTTCACAAATATGGTGGTAATATCTTGTGCAACATTACGAATATACTTGCATGAGGTGAATTGTCATGACCAATAACCGTACCCGGGACTTAACCGTCGGCTCTCCCATGAAGCTGGTGCTTTCCTTTATGCTTCCGCTGACCTTCGGGCTTCTGTTCCAGCAGCTGTACAGCATGGTGGATACCATGGTGGTGGGTAAGCTTCTGGGTGTGGACGCACTGGCCGGTGTGGGCTCCACCGGCTCCATCAACTTTCTTGTGCTGGGCCTGTGCAACGGCATCTGCGCGGGCTTTGCCATTCCCGTTGCCCAGAAGTTCGGTCAAAAAAGCTATGATGACCTTCGCCGTTTTGTGGGCAACATGGTCTGGCTTACCGCTTCCATTGCCATTGCGGTGACCCTGATCACCACCTCTATGTGTCATCAGGTCCTTCGCTGGATGGGAACCCCCGCGGAGGTTTTCTCCTACGCCTACGATTACATCTTCATCATCTTTTTGGGCATTCCGGCAACCATGCTCTATAATCTGCTGTCCGGCATTATCCGTTCCCTGGGAGACTCCCGGACCCCCCTCATGTTTCTGATCCTTTCCAGCGTACTGAACGTTGGCCTGGATATTCTCTTTATCGTGGTATTCCGTATGGGCGTGGCGGGAGCCGGTTGGGCCACCCTTCTCAGCCAGCTGGTTTCCGGCATCCTGTGTCTTCTTTTCATGATCCGTAAGTTCCCCATTCTCCATCTGAGCCGGGAGGACCTGGTATTCCGGCCCGTATTTGCGTTTCATCTGCTGGCCATGGGACTGCCCATGGGGCTGCAGTATTCCATCACCGCCATCGGAAGCATTTTGCTCCAGTCTGCCGTAAACGGTCTGGGTGCCAGTGCCATGGCTGCCGTCACCGCCGGAAGCAAGGTCAGCATGCTCTGTGTATGCCCCTTTGATGCCATGGGCACCACTGCCGCCACCTTCGCGGGCCAGAACCTTGGTGCCGGCAAGCCGGAGCGTATCCACCAGGGAATCCGTGACTGTACCCTCTTAGGCAGTGTCTACTCCGTTGTGATTCTGCTGGCTCTGAACTTCGGCGGCGGGGAGATGACGCAGCTGTTCCTGAATACCGAGGATCAGGCCTCTGTTGCTGCCGTCATTCCGCTGAGCCGCCAGTTTCTGATGGTCAACGCTCTGTTCTACATCCCGCTGCTGTTTGTAAACCTCCTTCGTTTCACCATTCAGGGAATGGGCTATTCCGAGATTGCCGTTCTTGCAGGTGTGATGGAGATGGTGGCCCGTGCCGTCTTTGGGCTGTGCCTGGTGCCCTGGCTGGGCTTCACCGCTGTGTGCTTCGCCAGCCCCGCGGCCTGGGTCATGGCGGACCTGTTCCTGTTCCCCGCCTATTACCGTTGCCTGCACAAGCGGGGGTACTGCCCTCAGCGTGCCACGTTCTGCCGTCTTTCCCGTTCCAAATCCTGACCTCTGTGAAAGAGCCTTCCGCGTTTTCTGCGGCGGGCTCTTTCTTTTTATGCGAATTATCCCAATATTCGCATCATCCCGCTTGAATCATCACGAAAAAGCTGATATGATAGATAACAGGGAAGAAAAGGATACAGAAAGAAAGGTGACTTCCCTTGGATCTGAGACAGCTGGAATACTTTGCGGAACTCTGTCGGGTTCGGAACTACACGAAAGCATCCGAAAACCTCCATGTGGCGCAGCCGTCGATCACCAAGGCAGTTCAGCATCTGGAGGATGAAAAATCGTCACCTCCGGCGCCGGTGCGGCCGGGATGGCCATTATCAAGCTGATGATGGCCATGGGGCTTAAGAATGTGGTCATGACCGACCGGAAGGGCGCCATCTACGAAGGCCGGGAGGGTCTGAATCCCATTAAGGAGGAGATGGCGAAAATCACCAATCGGAATATGGAGAAAGGGACCCTGGCAGATGTGATCCGGGGTGCCGATGTGTTCGTCGGTGTGTCCGCCCCCGGAACCCTGACCGCCGAAATGGTGAAAACCATAGCAAAAGATCCCATCATTTTCGCCTGCGCCAACCCCACTCCCGAGATTTTCCCGGATGATGCAAAGGCTGCCGGTGCCGCGGTTGTTTCCACCGGCCGCAGTGACTATCCCAATCAGCTGAACAACGTCCTGTGCTTCCCCGGCATCTTCCGGGGCGCGCTGGATGTGCGGGCCAGTGCCATCACCGAGGGTATGAAGATCGCCGCCGCCTACGCCATTGCCGGGCTGGTCAGCGAGGAAGAACTCTGTGCCGATTACATCCTGCCCAAGGCTTTGACCCCCGGGTGAGAGAAGCGGTGGCCGCTGCGGTCGCTGAGGCGGCACGCAAAGACGGCGTAGCCCGGATCTGAAAACCGACAAAACAGCGAGATGCCCGGAGGCAAACCGCCTCCGGGCCCGGATTGGAGGCACCAAATGGATTACCGTATTGAGCACGACTCGATGGGCCAAATGCAAATCCCCGCGGACCGTTACTGGGGCGCGCAGACCCAGCGCTCCCACCAGAATTTTCCCATTGGCGTAGGTGTGGAAACCATGCCCCGGGAGATTACCCACGCTTTCGGCATTCTGAAAAAAGCCGCGGCCCAGGCAAACCACACGTTGGTTCCTGCCCGGATGACCGATGAGAAGCTGACACACCTGTGCCAGGCCTGTGACGAGGTGATTGCCGGGAAGCTCAATGACCACTTCCCCCTTGTTGTATGGCAGACCGGCTCCGGCACCCAGAGCAATATGAACGCAAATGAGGTCATCGCCAACCGTGGCAACGAGCTGGCGGGAAAACGGCTGCTGCATCCGAATGATGATGTGAATATGTCCCAGTCTTCCAATGATACCTTCCCCGCCGCCATGCATATTGCGGCGGTGCTGGCACTGGAAGAGTGTGTACTCCCCGCCATTGAAGCTCTGACCTCCACCTTCCGGACTCTGGAAGACAGACATCGCGGGATTATCAAAACCGGGCGCACCCATTTGCAGGATGCCACCCCCATCGCTTTCTCTCAGGAGATTTCCGGCTGGCGTTCCTCTCTGGAGCGGGACGCCGAGCTGCTGCGGCTGTCCCTGTCACCGCTGAAGGAACTGGCCCTGGGCGGAACCGCTGTGGGCACCGGACTGAACGCCCCCCATGGGTTTGCGGAGCTGGTGGCCGAAAAGGTATCCGAGCTCACCGGACGGACCTTTAGGACCGCACCCAACAAGTTCCATGCCCTGACCTCCAAAGATGAGCTGGTGTTCGCTCACGGAGCTATGAAGGCACTGGCAGCGGACCTGATGAAGATCGCCAACGACGTGCGCTGGCTGGCCTCCGGCCCCCGGTGCGGTCTGGGGGAAATCACCATTCCCGAGAACGAGCCCGGCTCCTCCATCATGCCCGGAAAGGTCAACCCCACCCAATGCGAAGCGCTTACCATGGTTTCCGTCCAGGTCATGGGCAACGATGCCGCGGTCGGCATTGCCGCTAGTCAGGGTAACTTTGAGCTGAATGTATTCATGCCTGTGATTGCCTATAACTTCCTCCAGTCCGCCCGGCTTCTTGCCGAAGCAATGAACAGCTTCAACCAAAACTGTGCCGTGGGCATCCGCGCAAGGGAGGACAAAATGGAGCAGAATCTGAACCGAAGCCTGATGCTGGTAACCGCCCTGAATCCCTACATCGGCTATGAAAACGCGGCCAAAACAGCAAAGAAGGCCTTCCTGGAAAACATCTCTCTGAAGGAAGCCTGCACCAAACTGGGCTTTCTTACCCCGGAACGCTTTGACGAAGTATTCCATCCCGAGCAGATGATATAATAATCCGCCCCCGCAGAATGCAAACGCGCTCTGTGGAGTCGGATTGTTCTGCTTTTTCACTTTGACAAAAACAGAAGGAACCACCTGTCGCCGGGATGATTTCCTCCCCTTTGGAAAACCGCAACATTCGCAATGTGCTTCGCAAAGCAAGCCATGTATTTCCGGCCTTTTTCCATCTATAATGGCATCAGAAAGCTGCAGGTTTGCACGCAATATTCCCACGAATCCCATTATGCATTCAGGAGGAACCGCAATGACATCTTTTATGAACGCAGATTTCTTGCTCAAATCCGAAACCGCCAAAACGCTCTATCACAATCACGCGGAGAAGATGCCTATCATCGATTACCACTGCCATATCAACCCCATGGAAATCTATGAGGATAAGCATTACAGCTCCATTACCGAGGTGTGGCTGGGCGGCGACCACTATAAATGGCGGGCAATGCGCTCCTGCGGTGTTCCCGAGTACTACATTACCGGAGATGCCTCCCCTGCCGAAAAGTTCCGCAAGTGGGCGGAAGCCATCCCCAACCTCATTGGGAACCCCCTCTACCACTGGACGCACCTGGAGCTGCAGCGCTACTTCGGCATTACGGAGCCCCTCAACGGCGACAATGCCATGGAAATCTATGAAAAGTGCAATGCCATCCTGGCCCAGCCCGATATGTCCGCGCGGGGCATCATCCGCAAATCCGGTGTCCAACTGATCTGCACCACTGATGATCCCGTAGACGACCTCCGGGCCCATGAGCTTCTGGCGGCGGACCCCACCTCCCCCGCCGTGGTGCTTCCCGCGTTCCGCCCCGACAAGGCCATGCGGGCCGATAAGGAAACCTTCCCCGCGTATATTGCCCGACTGGAGCAGGTAGTGGGCTATCCCATCGTCACCATGGCGGATATGCGCCGGGCGCTGCTTGATCGGATTGCGTACTTTGCCGACCATGGCTGCCGGGTCAGCGACCATGGAATGGATTTCTGCTTCTGCGTGGAGGCGGACGAGGATACTCTGAACGACATTCTTGCCCGGGCCAAAGCGGGTCAGGTCATCACCCGGGACGAGCAGCTGGCCTATCACACCGCGCTGCTGATTGCCGTAGGTAAGGAATATGCCAGGCGTGACTGGGTATGCCAGTACCACTTCGGCTGCCTGCGGGACAACTCCCGGAAAATGTTCCGCAAGCTTGGCCCAGATACCGGCTTTGACTCCATGAACGATGCCGCCAACGCGGCGGGTCTTGCCGGACTTCTGGGTACGTTGGAGGATGCGGACGCTCTGGGCAAAACCATTCTGTATTCCCTGAATCCGTCGGACAACGGCATCATCGGCTCCATCATGGGTGCCTTCCAGGCCGACAGCCCCATCCCCGGAAAGATTCAGCAAGGCTCCGCTTGGTGGTTCAATGACCACAAGCCCGGCATGGAGGCTCAGATGGTCAGCCTCATGAGTCTGGGCGCCATGGGCAGCTTCAACGGCATGCTCACCGACTCCCGATCCTTCCTCAGCTACACCCGGCACGAGTATTTCCGCCGGATTCTGTGCAACCTCTTCGGCCAGCTGGTGGAAGATGGCGAGTATCCCGCCGATATGAAGTGGCTTGGCCGGATGGTGGAAAACATCAGCTACTACAATACCCTGCACTACTTCCGTTTTGACGAGCTTCTGAAATAATTCTTGAGGAGGAAACTACCATGAACGAACTGCAAACTAAAATCAGCCAGGTTGGCTGTGTCCCCGTTATCAAGCTGACCAATCCCCAGCGGGATGCCGCGGGGCTGTCCGACGCTCTGTGTGCCGGCGGCGTACCCATCGCTGAGATCACCTTCCGTGCTGCGGGAGCGGACGAGGCAATGCGCATCATGCTGCAGCGCCATCCGGAAATGCTGGTAGGCGCCGGCACCGTCCTCACCACCGAGCAGGTGGACAAAACCATCGCTGCCGGCGGTAAGTTCGTGGTCACCCCCGGCCTGGACCCCGAGATTGTGAAATATTGTCAGGAAAAGGGCATCACCTGCTTCCCCGGCTGCACCACCCCCACGGATTACCATGTAGCCTATAAGCTGGGCCTGGAGGTTCTGAAGTTCTTCCCCGCGGAGCAGAGCGGCGGACTTGCCAAGATCAAGGCCATGGCTGCCCCCTTCCCCATGTTCAAGGTTATGCCCACCGGCGGTGTCAGCCTCAAGAATCTGGCTGAGTACGCGGCAAGCCCCATCATCGCGGCCTGCGGCGGTTCCTACATGTGCCCCGACAAGCTGATTACCGAGGGCAAGTGGGACGAGATCACCGAGCTGTGCAGAAAATCCGTGGAAATCGTCAGGGAGGCACGCAATGGCTGAGTATACTCTGGCGCACGTTGGTATTAACTGCGAAAACAGTGAGGAGGCACTCAAGAATGCCGCCTTGTTCGAGGCACTCTTTGGTCTGAAGGTGAAGGAGGGCAACACCTCCGTATTTGCCGGAACTGCCGTAGAACTGAACAAAGCCCCCGGACGGGGCAAGCACGGTCACATTGGCATTGGCACCCCGGACGTGGAGGAAGCCATGGCCGAGCTGACTGCCAAAGGCTTCCGCTTTGACCCCGCCTCTGCCAAGCGCCGTCCCGACGGCACTCTCAACGCCATCTACCTTTCCGATGAGATCTGCGGCTTTGCCGTCCATCTGATGAGAACATCCAAATAAACAGGAGGAAAACGCGATATGAGCAGAATTGTAACCTTCGGCGAACTGATGCTTCGGCTCCAGCCCTATAACTATGAGCGCTTCGTCCAGTGCGACCATGTGGAATTCACCTTCGGCGGCGGCGAAGCCAATGTTGCTGTGTCCCTGGCCAATTACGGCATGGATGCCGCGTTCGTCACCAAGCTCCCCACCCACGCCATCGGCCAGGCTGCGGTGAACAGCCTCCGCCGCTACGGTGTGGACACCTCCCTGATTACCCGGGGCGGCAACCGTGTGGGCATCTACTTCAACGAGAAGGGTGCCTCCCAGCGTGGCTCCGTCTGCATCTACGACCGGGCCCACTCCGCCATCCAGGAGGCAGACTCCTCCGACTTCGATTGGGATAAGATTTTCGAGGGTGCCGACTGGTTCCACTTCACCGGCATCACCCCCGCCCTGGGTGCTAACCTGGTGGCCATCTGCAAGGAGGCCTGCATCGCCGCCAAGGCTCACGGCTGCAAGATTTCCTGTGACTTAAACTACCGGGGCAAGCTCTGGACCCGTGCCCAGGCCCGGGAAGCCATGACCGAGCTGTGCCAGTATGTGGATGTATGTATCTCCAACGAGGAGGATGCCAAGGATGTCTTCGGCATCGAGGCCGAGGCCACCGATATCTACGGAGGAAGCCTGAATCACGAGGGCTACAAGTCCGTTGCCAAGCAGCTGGCGGACAAGTTTGGCTTTGAGATGGTGGCCATCACCCTGCGGGAAAGCCACTCCGCCTTCGACAACGGCTGGAGCGCCATGCTGTATAATGTTGCCGAAAATGAGTTCTGCTTCTCCAAGAAATACGACCTGCACATCATCGACCGCGTGGGCGGCGGCGACTCTTTCGGCGGCGGTCTGATCTACAGCCTGCTTACCGGCAAGGACACCCAGGCCGCGGTGGAGTTCGCTGTGGCAGCCTCCGCGCTGAAGCACTCCATCGAGGGTGACTACAACATGGTCACCGTCCCCGAAGTAGAGAAGCTGGCCGGCGGCGACGGCTCCGGCCGGATTCAGAGATAATTCCCTTTCCAGATACTGCCGCTCCCAATTTTTGGGGGCGGCAGTTTTTTCCAAAAAAGTTCCCCGCTGCCAAAATGACAGCGGGGATTTGCGAAAGGGATTGGAAAGAAGAGAGAAAAAGAGGATCAATGGAGTGAAAGGAAGCGGCTCACGGCTTCCGCCGCCTTTCATGGTCTTATCTTACCGGAGGATTATGTCCGAAGCATAACCAATATAAGAACAAATTACAAACAGTTCATGAACCTTCTTTGTCCGTACATGGTAGAAAAAACAGCATTCCTGTGGTATCATTGTAAAATAGCCTTCTGCGACAAATTGTAGTTTAGCGCACAACCTCAAGCAACAGAAAACCTTGTCATCCTGAGCGAAGCGCAGCGAAGTCGAAGGATCTTGGCACTGAATTTACCCGAAAGCGAAACAAAATGCGTAGATCCCTCGACTCGCTGCGCTCGCTCGGGATGACAGCCTTTTTGTGCAAACAACAATTATCGTACTTATTCTAAAAAAGCTGTAACGCTTTTCCTTTTTTCTCTACTGGAGAATTGTAGGCACCACAAAGAAGGAGGAAACCACCATGGAGGATAACGCCATCATCGATCTGTATTGGGCCCGGTCGGAGAACGCCATCTCCCAGACCGCGGTGAAATACGGAGGCTACTGCTATGCCATCGCCTATCATATTCTGGAAAGCCCGGAGGATTCCGAGGAAAGCGTCAACGACACCTACCTTGCCGCCTGGAACACCATGCCTCCCAAGCGGCCGAATGCCCTCTCCGCCTTCCTGGGGAAAATCACCCGCTACATCTCTCTGGATCGCTGGAAGCGGCGCTCCGCCTCCAAACGAGGCGGCGGGCAGACCACCCTGGCCCTGGACGAACTGGAAGAATGCGTATCCGGCGGAGAAAACCCGGAAGAGCGTCTGGCCCGGAAGGAGCTGCTGGCCCTCGTCAATCGGTTCCTGGGGGATCTGCCGGAAACGGAGCGGCGGGTGTTCGTCTGCCGCTACTGGTATTTGGACAGCATTTCCGAGATTGCCCAGCGCTTTGATTTTACGGAAAGTAAGGTCAAAACCATGCTCCACCGAACCCGTCAGAAGCTCAGCCATCAGCTTGAGAAGGAGGGAATGCGATGAAATCCATCACCTTACTGGAATCCATCACCGGCATCCGGGACAGTTACATTTTGGAAGCCCACCAGGAATCTTCTGCCATGCACAAACGGCCTTCCCGCCGTAAATTTCTGCTCATCGCAGCCATCCTTGCCCTGATGCTGCTGCTTGTGGGTTGTGTAGCCTATGTGCTGAGCCTGCGGGATTTGAAAATTGGGGACTTCACCCCAGCCCAGGGTCAGTCTGCTGCCCCGGGTAAGCATGAGATGATCTCCCTCCAGGGCTTTGCAGGAACCCCGGGATACCAGGCGCACCGGGAATGGCTGGAGTTTCGGCAAAGCTACGATCCCGACGGGAACCTGCTGAACCTATCACACTTTGACGACTATGTGGAGCCGGAGGAATACCGGGTCTACACCTGCTATACTCAGGAAATGGTGGAGAAGGTGGACGAGCTGTGCCAGAAATACGGCCTGAACCGGATCACCAAAGTCTTCGTTTCCTCCCCGGAGGAAGAGGTCTATGAAGCCGTAGGAATCCCCGGGGTACTGAACCCAAACACCGCTTCGCAGGTTCAGACCTACGGCATCTATTACACCTCCGACGGTTCCTTCCACCTGGAAGGCGATGCCATCCCGGCAGCAGCGGGCGATCCCATTAGTTTCCAATATACTTGTGTCCGCAAGGACAGCTTCTGTGATTACAGTCTGAATGTTGGAGATATTGCCCGTTACCAGCAATGGCCCATCAGTCTGGATGGCCGCCAGATGCTTCTTGCCCTCAGCTGGGAAAAAGCCCTGATTCTGGCGGACCTGGACAACTGTTTTGTCTCCGTCAACATTCTCTCCGGGGAGCAGCAAATGACTCAGGATTCCCTGGAAGCCTTCGCCCGCCTGTTTGACTACTCCATCTCTCCCCAGCCCATCGACATTGCCGCGGCAGACCGGCGGGAAGCGGAGCGCGAGGCTCAGCAGGAGCGCATCCGTCTGGAAAACCAGCGCTCCACCGCGCCCAAAAGCTATGCAGAATACATCCTTGCCCACCGGAGTGATACCGGCAGCTACTATACCCTTCTGGATTTTGACGGGGACGGAATCGACGAAATGGCCACAGGCTTCGGCGGCGCCCAGGATTATTCCATGCTCTACACGCTGAAGAACGGATATGTGGAGGAGCTTCCCTTCGGCGCTTATTACACCGGCTTCTGGATTCGCTGGGCGCCCGACGGTACGCCTGTCATTCAAACCACCCAGGTTCACGGCAGCCAAACCTATTACCTGTTCCTGGAGGTGGACGGTGACACCCTTCGCTATCGGGATTTCCTGAAGCTGGACCCCACCTCCAATGCCGATGCGTCCTGGTTCCGCTGCACCAATGCTCCCGGAGAGGACGTGCAAACCTTCCGGGAAAGCCCCATGTACTGGGAGGGGATTTCTCAGGAGACCTACAATTCCATCTGTGACAAATACGCATACCGGGAAGCGGAGGTGCATTCTTTCGCTGAAGGTGCCGTGGCTTCCACGGACCTCTATTCCCAGTTTCAAAGCCGCTTCCCGGATAAAACCCTCTTCTACATCCAGGATGATTTCGACAACAACGGAACTTTGGATCTGGCTGTGATGTATGACGGCTGGTTCCGGGCGGTCTGCCTTCTGGACGGGCAGGGAAGGATGCTCACGCAGTGGATTCATGAGGACGGCTTCCTCTTCTATGAAACCATAGATGCCGGTACTCAGGAGGCTTCCAACGAGGGGAAATTCCTCGGTTTCAGCGAAACCCTGGATGGCGTTGCGTACCACACCTTCCTGCGTATCCTGCCGGACGGTTTTTTCCTGCGGGACTGTCTGCGCTATGACCCCAACGGCGGAAACGCCAAGTGGGCCAAGGCAGAACTGGAATCCGGCAACATGCCTGCGGAATCCATTCCCGAACAGTGGAAACCCATCTCCGAACAGGAATACCGCCAGCTCCTGGAGCGCTATCAGGACTTTGTCTACGAAGCCGGATAAGCCCCATTGTACTTTTTCCTCCAAAAACAGATGAATTGTTGTTTACAACATAAATAGAGCTGTCATTGCGAGACCAGTCCGCAGACTGGTCGTGGCAATCCCCCAACTTTTCAGACCGCTACCGTAGACGGAACCCCCGTTTTACGAACTTCTCGGAAGAACCGGGGGATTGCCACGTCGCTGCGCTCCTCGCAATGACAGCGTTTTTCGGAGCGCTAAACAACAATTTACCGCCCTTCCTGTATAAGCGATTCCGTGCGTAACCGTGGCCTATCCCCCAACCGGCTTTCTGCACCGGACCCAAACCAACGCTTGCAATCTGTCTGAAAATAGAATATACTGAAAGATAGTATTCTGCCGGCACAGAGCATACACGCAATCCCCAATGGAGCACAACTCCACGGGATAGGGAAATGATCCTTCCCCGAGCAGCGCGACAGCATGATTTGTTTTATTGGATTGTTAGGAGGTTGCAACATGGAAAATCAGGAATTGGAAAAACAGCTTACCGCCCTGGAGGAGTATAGCCGTCAGCAGCTGAAATACACCCGGCTGCAGTGTCTTTTCAGCCTTATCAGCCTGGTATGCTGTGTGATTGTGGTGGTACTGGTCTTTACCGCGCTGCCCCGGGTTGAGGCTATGGTAACCCAGGCAGAAGACATCTTGGGCAATCTGGAAGTCACCACACGGGAACTGGCAGGCATGGACGTAACCTCTCTGGCCCAGCAGATGCAGTCCCTTCTGACCAATGTGGATTCCCTGGTTGCCAATGTGGACACACTGGTTTCCACCAGTCAGGATGGGGTCGCAGACACTCTGGAGAAGATCAACGATATTGACTTTGACGCCCTGAACAAAGCTATTAAGGATCTGTCCACCGTCATTGAGCCCCTGGCGAAATTCTTTAAAACCTTCCAATAAAGGAAAACATCCGTATACGGATCAGCCGTATACGGATGCTTTTTTACGCGCACAGCCACGCAATGCCCTGGAGAATCGCCAAATGTGCGGGGTAAAAAATGTAGAAGAAATACTTCATCCTCCATTTACCCCGTTTGCCCGAGTAGAGCATCAGCAGCACAAGCGCCAACAGGCTCCACCATTGGATACCTCCCAAATCCCAGGAAAGCATCACAAGGCCGATGCCGGTCATCCCCACATGCACCTCTTTCCGATCCAGAGCGCGCAGGGCATCAGGAGCCCCTTCCAGCCCCTGGAACAGGCTTGCGAATACCGGCACCATACACCCCCAGAAGCCATAGTCAATGGTAAGCCTCCGGTTCAGCAGCCACACCAGCACAACCGTCAGCGCAAATTCCACCGCACCCAGATACCCGGGCCGTTCCCCGGCAAACAGCTCCCGCTTCATATCCTGAAGCGCGTAAACCATACCGATTCCGCAGCAGAAGGTGACGAGGATGCTGAAATAGGCACTCCCATCCACCAGAAAATACACAATCTGGCACACCGCCGCGAGAACAAACACCCGCAGGAAATACCGTACCCGGTTCCCGGTGTGGGCGCACCCTTCGGCAATCATGAAGGCGAAAATGGGATAGGCCAGCCTTCCCAGGATTCTCAGCAGCGTGATCTCCGGGAAAAACATCAGTCCCACATGATCCACAAGCATTGCCGCCGCGCCAATCATTTTCAGGGAATTGGAGCTGAATACCCCTTCCCGTATTGCTCTGATATCCATTTCCCGCTCCTTTCAGGTTTGCTGCCGTTATTATAAAACCGCACACCCTTTTCGTCAAGGCAAGTATACTCCGATCCCGGGAAAGAAATGATAATTCAAAACAATATTTCAGCCTGAGCATTGCCGTCTAAATTGTTTTTTATACTACGCGTTTCAAATTTCCTGTCATTGCGAACCAGTGCGCACACTGGTGTGGCAATCCCCCGGTTGAATGGAATCAGGTTACGATTACCACCAAAAAAGGTAACGTTTCCCCGTCCTGTAGGGCAATTGTCGATACATTTCCTCTCTAACCGGGGGATTGCCACGCCAGTTTGCGAACTGGCTCGCAATGACAGCATATCTTTATAAACAACAATTTATCACAAGAACCATCCCAGACATTCCTCAAATTCTCCTGGATAAAGAGCTGTGACGAAAGGATTGACTTTTCCCCAAAAACCGAATACTATAGACAGCAAAAGCAGCCACAGGAGTACAGAATGAAGCGGTTTCAAAAAATCTATGTTGAGATATCAAATCTCTGCAATTTCCGATGTTCCTTTTGTCCCGGCACGCAGCGCCCCCTTCGGGCCATGACGGAGGCGGAATTTTCGGCACTTCTTCCCAAACTCCGCCCCTGGACAGATTACCTCTACTTTCACCTGATGGGAGAGCCCCTCTGCCACCCGAATCTGGACAGGTTTCTTGCGCTGGCCGGGGAGTCAGGCTTTCGGGTAATCCTCACTACCAACGGCTCCCTCCTGGAGAAAAAAAGCGCACAGCTCCTCTCCCAGCCGGCCCTCCACAAAATCAACATCTCCCTTCACTCCTTTGAGGCCAACGAAGCACCGCTTTCCTTTGAATCCTATCTGAAAAGCTGTATCGCCTTTGGTCAGGCCGTCCAGGGAAAAATGCTGGTGGTCTATCGTCTATGGAATCAGGGCGGACTGGACCGGCAAAACAGCGCCATTCTTTCCGCCCTGGAGGAGGCATTCCCTGCCCCCTGGATTCCCGGCCGGCGCGGCACCGCCATTGGAGACCGGGTCTTTCTGGAAATGGGAGATCGATTTGACTGGCCCGACCTCTCCGCCCCGGAAGGAGATGGGCGAATGTTCTGCTACGGTCTGCGGGATCAGCTGGGTGTCCTCTGCGACGGCACCATGGTCCCCTGCTGCCTGGATCATGAAGGGGATCTGTCCCTTGGCAGCCTTTTTACCCAGTCCATGGAGCAAATCCTGGAAGGCCCCCGGGCACAGACAATTTACCATGGCTTCTCCCGCTGGGAAGCCGTGGAACCACTCTGCCGGCGCTGCGGCTATGCCCGCCGCTTTGGATAAAGAAGGAGGAACATGCATGCCAAAGAGCATTCTTTTTGATTTGGACGGGACCCTCACCGATTCCGGCGAGGGCATCATGAACTGCGCCCAGTTGGCTCTGGAGCACTTTGGAATCCATGTCCCGGATCGGGACTCCCTGCGGGTCTTTGTTGGCCCTCCACTGCAAGATACCTTTCTGAAATTCGGCGTTCCCGAGGAGCAGGTGGACGAAGCCATCCGTATTTACCGGAGCCGTTATATCCCCATCGGGAAATTTGAGAATACCCCCTACCCCGGTATCCGGGAACTGTTGGAAAAGCTCCGCGCGCAGGGTCACCGGCTTTACGTCGCCACCTCCAAACCGGAGAATATGTCCGTGGAGATTCTGGAGCACTTTGACCTGGCAAAGTATTTCGACCACATCTGCGGTGCATCCCTGGACCGCTCCCGCAGCAGCAAGGATGCGGTGATTGCCTATCTTCTGGAGCAGTATGGCAAGGACGAGGAAATGATCATGGTTGGCGATACCGTATTCGACATTCTTGGAGCCGCTGCTCATGCAATTCCCGCGGTCGGTGTGACCTGGGGGTACGGCAGTCCCGAGGAAATGATAAAGGCGGGAGCCGCCGCCATCGCTCCGACAATGGATGCGCTTCTGCGCATTCTTCAGTCGGTATAACCGGCATACTCCCGCATAATCCTTCAACGCCCCTTTGGGGCGTTGTTTTCTTTAGGGCAGCACCGCATAATGGGGCAAGGAGATTCGGCCAGTGTTTTGACACAAGCGAAAGTATGAAAAATGCGGGAATACTGGATGTATTTCCCATTTTTCGTACTGCGCGATTGGGGCAAAAGATCCGCCGAAGCCCGCAGTCCCCACCTAAGCGGTGTTGCCTTAGTGAATCCACAGTCTTTCCCGAATCAGGCTCCTGGCCTGGTCTTCTCCCAGGTCCATCACCGCGGCAACCTCGCCGGAGAGCAGCTTCTCCGCGTCCCGGAGGAAATTCTCATCGCTGACATGACATTTCTTTCCGGCTGCCCGCTGCCGCTCCCGATGACGGTACAAAGCGCAGATCATCCGAACCAGATTCTCCCCTTCCGCCCCGGCAATGAATTCACGGTAGCGCTGCTTTCGGACAGGCTCCTCCGGAATCCAGGCATCCGGCAGCGTAGGACCCAAAAGCAGCATTTGCTCCATGGCATCCCGGTCCTGAAGCGGCCGCAGCCTGCGCATCGCGCTGGGATTCTGGGTCGGAACCAGGTAGCATGTCCCCCGCTGACCCACCGGCTCCAGAGCAAGATACGTCAGCTCTTTTCCATCCACCCGGCGCTGCTCCTCCCGGGCAACCTGACAAACACCGTGTACGCCGTATACAAGGCGATCCCCAACCTGATACATCACATATTCCTCCAAAAAAGTCCGGCGAACATCCCCCTATCCCAGATATAATATCACATTTTGCCGAAAAATGCATGTGTAGGAAACGCCAAAATTTGAGGCTCCGGTTTGGTGCAAAAGATCATGCCTCCCCGGGAAATTCCCGGAGAGGCATGATCTTAGATTTGCTCGACCTTGATGGTATTCGTATTTCCGCTCCGGCCATTGATGGGGCCGCCGGTGAGAACCACGTTATCCCCACAGCTCAGATTCAGAATCTGCTTTGCGCTGTTGCGGGCATAATGGAACATCACATCCATACTGGTGAACGCTTCGCTCAGTGACGGTGTCACGCCCCAGCTCAGGGACAGCTTCCGCCAGACCTTGGGGTCCGTGGTCATGCCGATAATGTCCACCGGGCAGCGGAACCGGCTGACCAAACGGGCGGTTTTCCCGGAAACGGAGCATACCACAATGGCCTTGGCATCCACATCGATGGCCATGGCGCAGGTGGCATGGGAGATGGCATCCAGATTGTCCCGGATTCGGAACTCCCCGTTGTAGAATCGCTTGCGGTAGCTGGTGTGCTTCTCCGTGTATTCGCAGATCTGAGCCATGTTCCGCACGGCCTCCACCGGGTACTTCCCCGCGGCAGACTCACCGGAGAGCATGACCGCGCTGCTGCCGTCATACACCGCGTTGGCAACATCGGAGATCTCCGCCCGGGTGGGACGGGGATTGTAGATCATGGATTCCAGCATTTCCGTGGCGGTAATCACCCGCTTGCCCAGCATCCGGCATTTGTTGATCAGCAGCTTCTGAATGGCGGGAACCTCCACGAAGGGAATCTCCACTCCTAAATCACCACGGGCAATCATAATGCCCTCACAGGCCTCGCAAATCTGCTCGATGTTATCCACGCCGGAGCGGTTCTCAATTTTGGCAATGATGTCAATACTTTCTCCCCCGTGGGCATTCAGGAACTCCCGCAGGGCCACCGCATCATCCTTGGTGGAAACAAAGGACGCGGCTACAAAGTCAACATCATTTTCGATTCCGAACAGCAGATCCGCCTTGTCCTGCTCCGACAGGAAGGGGCCGGACATCACCTTGTTGGGGAAGCTCATGCTCTTGCGGTCACTGAGGGTTCCGCCAACGACGGTACGGCAGATGGCCTCGGAGCCCTCCAGCTTCTCCACCTCAAACACCACCAGGCCGTTGTTAACCAGAATCCGGTCCCCCACGGAAAGATCCCGGATGAGCCCCGCGTAGTTCACGGAAACCTTTGTACTGTCTCCCTGGATTTCCTCGGTGGTGAAGGTGAAGGTCTGGCCCTCCACTACCTCCGCCTTTCCACCCCGGAAGGTGCGGATCCGATACTCCGGGCCCTTGGTATCCAGCATGATGGCAATGGGAAGATTCAGCTTTTCCCGGACCTTCTTCACCAGATCCATCTTCTCCTTCTGTTCGGCATGGGTGCCGTGGGAGAAATTCATCCGGGCCACATTCATCCCGGCCAGGCACATCTGGGTTAGTGTCTCCTCATTGGCACTGGCCGGTCCAATTGTGCAGATAATCTTTGTCTTTCGCATAATGGTTCTCCTATTCCCGCCCGGTTTCCGGGCCTGTTTGAAATCAGGCGAAGCAGCTGCGCAGAAAATTGTTGTTTAGCTGCTTCGCCAAATAACAATTGACAGTTGACAATTTTGCTATCATTTCAGAATGATTAAAACGCCTAAATCCTACTGTAGGGGAGCCATTCATGGCTCCCGGCAGTGAAATCTTCCGATATTGCTCCGCACTTCGGCAAAAACGTACTGCTCTACGGGAGCCATGAATGGCTCCCCTACAGTAAGGACGAAGTGCGCTTGAAAACTGTAAACAACAATTTACCTTGCCAACGCATCCTTTTTCTTTTGCATTTTACCATGTTTTTTCATCTTCGTCAAGAAATAGGCGCTAAAACACCAACCGAACCCCATAATGCCGCAGCCAGAAATCCAGCTGCAAAAAATATGCCATAATCTGCGGACGGCGCATCAGCTGCCCGTACCAGGGCCAGGGACTCTCCTGCTCCAGCAAGGCCTCCAAAGCGCCCCGATCCACCAAGCCCTCCAAAGGGGAATCCCCCGGCTCCAGCACCCGGCGCAGCCGACCCTCCATAATACGCTCATACTCCGGGTCAAAAGTCTTGGGATAGGGGCTCTTCTTCCGGTAGAGGACCTCCTCCGGCAGAAGGCCCCGCATGGCATAGCGCAGCAGGCCCTTCTCCTGGCCCCGGTAGTCCTTATATTCCCAGGGCACGCCATAAAGGTATTCCGCAATCCGGTAGTCGCAGAAGGGCACCCGCACCTCCAGGGAGCAGTACATACTCATCCGGTCCTTCCGGTCCAGCAGTGTCTGCATAAACCAGGCGAAGTTCAGGTTTACCATTTCCTTCATCCTCCGCTCCTGGGGAGAGGTTCCGGGGAGCACATCGCTTTCCCGGCAGGTTTTTCGGTAGGCCTCCATCACAAATTCCTCCGGATTCAACCTGCTGCGGATTCCCTTCCCCAGCAGGGAGGTCCGGGTGCGTGTATTCTGGGCCCAGGGGAAGCCTTCCAGTGACCGCACCTCCGGGTCCCGGTACCAGGGATACCCTCCGAAAATCTCATCCGCGCACTCCCCGGACAGCGCGACAGTCACGTTCTTCCGAATCTCCCGGCAGAACGCCAACAAGGAAAAATCCACATCCGCCATACCCGGAAGATCCCGTGCAACGGTCGCCTCCTCCAGGCAGTCCGCCAGGTCCTCCGGGGAAAGCACCGTCCAGTTGTGTCTGGAATTCAAAGCCCCTTCCATCACCCGAATGAAGTGTCCGTCGGAATTTGGCTGAAATTTCCCCGGCTGGAAATACCGGTCGTTGTCCCGGTAATCCACGCTGAAGGTTCGTAGCCGCTGCTCCTCCTTTTCCATCTCTCCGGCGCAGATGGCGCTGATGATGCTGGAATCCAACCCTCCGGACAGAAAGGTCCCGATGGGGACATCGGAAACCATCTGCCTCCGGATGGCATCCGTCACCAATTCCCGCACACGCTGGGCGGTTTCCGCAAAGGACTCCCGGTGTTCCCGATCCTTCAGCTTCCAGTACCGGCGGCAGGAAAGCCTGCCACCCGCATACCGGGCACAGCATCCGCTTTCCAGCTCCTGCATCCCCCGGAACACACCGCTCCCGGGAATTCTCCCCGGCCCCATCAGAATCAGCTGGGCTGCGCCGGTTTCGTCCAGCTCCGCAGGAACCCCGGGGTATGCCAGAATTGTTTTCAGTTCGGAAGCAAATAGAAGTCCTCCTTCATGAATCCTGTAGAACAGCGGCTTCACCCCAATCCGGTCCCTGGCAAGAAACAGTCTTTCCGCAGCCTTTTCCCAGACGGCAAAGGCGAAGATTCCATTGAACCGCTCCAGACACTTTTCCCCGAATTCAGCGTAGGCATGGAGCACCACCTCGGTATCCGAATGACCCAGGAAGCGGTGTCCCAGGCTCTCCAGCTCCCGGCGCAGGGAATCGGTGTTATACAGCTCCCCGTTGTAAACCAGGGTATATTCTTCCCCCGCCCAGCAAAGACCCATAGGCTGGGCGCCGCCCTCCGGGTCGATCACCGCAAGCCGTCTGTGGAGCAGCGTACACGCTCCCTGCCGGAATACCCCCTGAGCGTCCGGTCCTCTGCGAACCATGGTAGAGAGCATCTTCTTTTCGGCGGCTTCGTCCACCCTCAGTCCCACTGCTCCCGCGATTGCGCACATATCCACCACATCCTTTCCGTCCGAATATCCTATGTGGCGGAAAGCAGATCTATACGAGGGCGTATGAATTCTTTCAACCGGGGCATACTGCACCCAGGTGATGCAGCATGAAAAACGGGAAAGAAATCTTATCCTCCCTTCTCAAGACCACACAAATGGGACAGCTGGGAATCCGCAGCTGTCTGAACTCCAGCATGCGCCCCGGGCTGCGCAAGGCACTGGAAGCCCAGCTGCGGGAATACGATGCCATCGAAAGCGAAGCCCACGCCATCGCCTCACAGCGGGGCTGGGAGGTGGAGGAGCTGGACCCCGCTCTGCGCTTCATGACGGATGCCATGACCCGGATGAAGCTGAGCCGGGGCAACTGCGACTCCCGGATCGCGGATATGATGATCCAGGGAAATACCAAAGGGATGATCAAGGGACTGAAAAACCTCCATCAGTTCCCCCACCCGGACGACAAGCTGAGAACCCTGTCCCAGAAGCTGCTGGACTGCGAGAACGCCGGAATCCGGCAAATGCAGAGCTTCCTGTAGCAAAAGCAATCTGTGGAGGAACCGAATCCCCTTCCTTCGCATATCATAGTCCTGAACATGATAAGGAGGGATTCTATGCCTGCCACAGGCTACATACAGGTCCACGCCTACTCCAGCTACGCCCAGCTTCCCCTGGAAAATGTGGCGATTGCCGTCACCTCCACCGACGGAACGGCCATTGCGCTCCGTCTGACGGACCGCAGCGGCCAGATTGCGCCCATTGCGGTCCCTGTACCCGATCTGGCGCAGAGCCAATCACCTGACCCCGGGGAGAAGCCCTTTACCTCCGTGAATCTATATGCCCATCTGAAGGGCTATGAGCAGATTGAATCGGAGAACCTTCAGGTTTTTGCGGACACCACCACCTTGCAGAATCTTGAAATGATCCCCCTGGCGGAGCTTCCTCAGAACTGGAGCCAGAATGTTATCTTCAATACCCCGCCGCAGAATCTGTAGGAGGTGCCTATGCCCCCTGTAACACCATACGTACCCCAGCGAATCACGGTGCACCTGGGTGCCCCGGACTCCAATGCACAGAACGTAACCGTCAGCTTTGTCGACTATGTCAAAAATGTAGCCTCCAGTGAAATCTATCCCACTTGGGAGGAAAGCGCCCTCCGGGCCAATATCCTCGCCATCGTTTCCTTTGCCCTGAACAGGGTCTACACCGAGTTTTACCGCAGCCGGGGCTACAATTTCGATATCACCAGCTCCACCGCCTACGATCAGTTTTTCGTCAACGGCAGGAGCTATTTCACAAATGTAGCCCAGCTGGTGGACGATCTTTTCAACGACTATCTCCGCCGTCCCGGCTTTGTGGAGCCGTTGGCTGCCAAATTCTGCAACGGGACCACCGTCACCTGCGAAGGCCTGAGCCAGTGGGGCAGTCAAAACCTTGCCAAGCAGGGCTACAACTCCACCCAGATTCTCAGAAGCTACTATGGGAACGTGGAAATCGTCACCGATGCTCCCATCCGGGGTATTACCTCCTCCTATCCCGGCATCGCCCTTCGCCGGGGCTTCTCCGGCCCCAGCGTGGTGGTGGTTCAGGCATCTCTGAACCGGATCTCCCAGAACTACCCATCCATCCCGAAAATCTCCCCGGTGGACGGAATTTTTGGTGCGCAGACCGAGGCCGCGGTCCGCAGGTTCCAGGAGGTCTTTGATCTGGAGCCGGACGGTGTGGTAGGCAAGGCCACCTGGTACGCGCTCGTCCGGATTTACACAGCCGTTACCTCCCTTTCGGAGCTGCACAGCCAGGGCCAGCGGTTCTATTCCATCTCCTGGGCAACCACCAATCCCATCCGACGGGGAGATACCGGGGTCAAGGTGGAGCATCTGCAATACATGCTCTCCGTCCTCTCCGCTTATATCCGAGAGATCCCCCCGTTGACTGTGGACGGAATCTTCGGCGCGGCCACGGAGAACGCGGTGCTTGCCGCGCAGCGCCGCTTCGGACTCCCCCAGACAGGGGTTGTCAACGCGGAAACCTGGGACGAAATCTACGACCAGTTCTCCGGCATCGAAACCATCTCCTGGAGGGACCCCGAAAGCTTCCCCTTTACCTCCCAAATCGTCGGAGGAAATAACCCCAGGAACCGCTATTCCCGCACCTCAACCATGACCCAATTCCCCGGCGGCGACTTAAGTATGGGGAATCAGGATCCCGTCAGCCAGGAGGTAGTACGATGAGGCCAACCGAATCCTTTGTTGGGCAGCCCATCCGGGCGCTTCAGGCCATGCTCCGTGTCATTGCCGAGGATGACCCCAGCCATCCTTCTCTGGTGCCCGACGGCATCTACGGCCCGGAAACCATGGCAGCAGTTTCCCATTTCCAGCGCCGCCACGGGCTGGGTGTCACCGGGGTGACAGACCTTCCCACCTGGGAAACCATCGTTGCCCATTATCATCCTGCTCTGATCCGGGTAACCTCCGCTCAGCCCCTGGATATTATTCTGGAGTCCGGTCAGGTTCTGTGCAAGGGGCAGTGCAATCCCCATGTGTATCTGGTGCAGGCCATGCTTGCCGTACTGTCAGAGGTCTACCACAGCATCCCCAGTCCCACTCACAGCGGACTTCTGGATGATGCCACATCGGATGCCATCGCAATGCTGCAAAGCCTCAGCGCCCTGCCCATGACCGGAGAAATGGACAAAGTCACCTGGAAGCATCTTGCCCTGCAATATCCCCTCGCCGCCACCCGTTCCGCCCCAGGCAGATAGAGCGCATTTCCCCATACGCATCGGTCCATATCCGAAACGTCAAATTGGTGTTTGTACGTTTTTTCTGTCATTGCGAGCCAGTGCGCAGGACTTCCGTGGCAATCCCCCGGTTGGAAGGAATCAGGTAACGATTTCAACCACAAATCGTAACGTTTCCCACGCCGCAGGGCAATTGTCGATACATTTCCTCTCTAACCGGGGGATTGCCACTGAAGCCGGCGCGCTGGTTCGCAATGACAGGTAATCTAAAACAAGTGTTGTAAACAACAATTTTCTTACACAGACTCGTCACGCTATTCAAATATTTCCATTTTATGAATTTTCTCATTCCAGCGCATCCCATACTTGATAAAATCTGCAATATTGTCTATAATATACCCAATGCGGCAAGCCCGGTACTCCGGCTGCCAACCGGAGGAACGATCCATGCATATCAAAGACTGGAAAAAGGAAATATTCACCATCCCGAATCTTCTGAGCCTTTTCCGGCTGGCGTTGATTCCGGTGTACATGAATGTCTACATGAATGCTGTGGAAAGCTGGCATTATTTCACCGCCGGTGCCATTCTGGCGGTTTCGTGCATCACCGATCTGATTGACGGAAAAATTGCCCGTCGCTATCACATGATCTCTACCGTGGGTAAGGTCCTGGACCCGGTGGCGGATAAGGCAACCCAGTTCACCCTGACCCTGTGCCTGTCCATGAACTATCCGGTGCTTCGTCCGGTGCTGATCCTGTTTGTGATCAAGGAAGGCTTCCAGCTCATCGTGGGCATCATCCATTTCCGCAAAGGGAAAATGCTTCCCGGAGCGCTGATGGCAGGCAAAATCTGCACCACCGTTCTGTTTGTCAGCCTGATTGCTCTGGTGCTGCTCCCCGGCCTTCCTCACAATGCTGTCACTGCCATCGCCCTGGTGGACACAGGCTTTCTGGTTTTCTCCTTCATCAGCTATATTCAGGCCTATTTTGGAAAAAACATCAAGGTTCAGGACATGGACACCTGATTGCTCACACTTACAAAAACCTCCGGGAATTCATCCCGGAGGTTTTGCTGTATCAAAAAACGCAGGCTCCTTGGGAAACAGTCAGAACGTAGCCACATCCGGGTCGGCGGGCTCAGCATCCCGATCCACCCGAATAGCGGTCAGCACCGGCCCCAAATCCCCCTTGTACAGCGGGTGCTTTTCGGCGCTGATTTTCGCGGTGACCATCACCCAGGAACGGGATTCCAGACCGGCCGCATCCGCATAGCGGCAGGGAATTCCACAGAACTGAATGTCCTCCACACAGCAGGTCATGACAAACCGTCCCGGAGCGAACATACCATCCTTGTTCCGGCGAAGCATTGCCACCTGGGCCTTGAAGCAGACGGTTTTCCCGTCATATTTCTCGGGTTCCTCGGTCACATCCCGATACCAAAGCGCGAAGTCCTGATCCAGGACCTGGATCACCGGCGCATTGATGTCAAAGGGCAGCGGATCTTCAATATCGTCCATCTGCGTGGTTCCGTCGGTGTAGTCGTAGAGGATGTCAATCCGGCGGTTGGCCGCTCTCGCAAGCTTATGCAGCGGCATGACATCCTGTCCGGGTGTCATCCGGTTGAATACCACCATCTGAGCACCCACCAGCTTGTCCATCACCAGATTGCGCATATTAGCATTGTAGGCCAGGAAGGTCGTAGAGTCAGCGAACATAACCTCCTGGGCAACCGCCCAGTTCTCCGGGAAGCGCATATAGAGGTCGCCCACCTGCTGCATGCCGTTGAGCTCCGCCACCACCCGCTGCGCCTTGTATTTTTTCGCCAGGGCCTGAAGGTCCTTTGTGGCCACCGTCTGCTGATCCAGCACCTCCATATAGACATTCTGGTGGGGGTAGGCGGAGAAATCATACTCCTCTTCCCCCTCCTCAAAAATGAGCAGCAGGGTGCGCTCCCCCGCGTTGAACCGGGGGTCCTCCAGGGTTTCCTGGATAAACTTCGTTTTCCCGGAGTCCAGGAATCCGGTAAAGACATAAACAGGAATCTGCTGCATGGCTTACACCCCAAACAGGGCCGCAATCCCCTGCTCGTCCAGCTTGGAACCAATAACACAGAGCTTTCCGGTGATGTCCGCGCCTCCGGTGCGCACATTGATCTCCCCGGGAACATAGTCAAAGTGAATCCAGCTTCCGTCCGCCGCGGCCAGAATGCCCTTGGCACGAAGGACCGCGCCGTATTTCCCGGAATCAAGTTCCTTCAGAGCATCCTCCACCGCCGCGCGGTCAAACTTTCTGGCAGTTTCCACGCCCCAGGAGGCAAACACCTCGTCGGCATGATGATCGTGATGATGGTGATCGTGATCATGGTCGTGGCAGCCGCAGGTGCAGTGCTCGTCATGCTCGTGGTGATGCTCGTGTTCCTCATGATCGTGGTGGTGCTCGTGTTCCTCATGATCATGATGACCGCAGCAGCATTCTCCGTCATGCTCGTGGTGGTGATGCTCATGCTCGTGGTCGTGGTGATGATGCTCGTGGTTGTGGCAGCCGCAGTCGTCCTCGTCATCATCGTGGTCATGATGATGCTCCTCCACCAGCTGAGCCAGCTCCCGGGCAAGGGAAGACTGTCCGTCCATCGCCTCCATCAGCTGAGTGCCGGTAAGCTGGCCCCAGGGAGTGGTTACGATGGCAGCCTTGTCATTGTGCTCACGCAGCATGGCCACAGCGGTATCCAGCTTGGCCTGAGGAACGGAATCGGTACGGGACAGGATAATGGCGGAGGCGGTTTCCACCTGATTGTTGTAGAACTCACCAAAGTTCTTCATATACACCTTGACCTTGCCCGCGTCCACAACAGCCACGGTATGATCCAGGGTTACCTCCGGAGTCATTACCTTTTTCACCGCGCCGATAACATCCGACAGCTTGCCCACGCCGGAGGGTTCGATTACAATCCGGTCGGGATGGTACTCGTTAATGACCTTGACCAGCGCCTTCCCAAAGTCACCCACCAAAGAGCAGCAGATGCAACCGGAATTCATCTCGGTGATGTTGATCCCCGCATCCTGCAGGAAACCACCGTCGATACCGATTTCCCCGAACTCGTTTTCAATGAGCACCAGCTTCTCACCCTGATAGCCCTCTTTGATCATCTTCTTGATCAGAGTCGTCTTGCCGGCTCCCAGGAAGCCGGAGTAAATGTCAATTTTTGTCATGGATTTACACCTTCTATATAAAATTTCTACCGGATATTATACCACCAAACCGGCTCCATGACAAGCGCAAAACCAATAAAACTTCTTTCCTTCCCCATCTATCGCTTCGACAGATTCCCCTTGCTAATGACAAACGGTTTTCGCTAAGCTGTTTTCAGGCAGGCGTTTCTTCCCCCAACGCGACAGCCTGCTCAAACGCCGTCCCGGATCTCCCCCGGAACGGCGTTTTTTGCACGCAGGCAGGTTGTTCATTTCAGGAAACTCTCAGATAGCCACGTTATTGTACAGACAGCATAAATTGTTGTTTATACCACGCGTTTCAAATTTCCTGTCATTGCGAACCAGTCCGCAGACTGGTGTGGCAATCCCCCGGTTAGAAGGGAAATGTATCGATATTTGCCCAACAGAGTAGAAAATATGGCATTTTTAATGGTAATCGTTACCTGGTACCATTCAACCGGGGGATTGCCACGCCAGTATGCGCACTGGCTCGCAATGACAGCATATCTTTTCAAACAACAATTTACCGCTCTACCCTGTTACATTCCCACCGGGATCAGGAGCATTTGTCCCGGCTCCGGCTCCTGCCGAATCCCGTTCGCTTTTCGAATGGCCTCCATGGTGGAGCCGGTACTCTTGGCAATCTCCCACAAGCCGTCGGTCCCCACCCGTTTCAGGATGAGCGAGGGGCGGTTGGGATCGGGCTTGCGCGCTTCCCCCAGCTGAAGCCCCGTAACCATGGGAATCTGCGTATACCCCGTGGTTACAAGCTCCAGCGGGATCTCCCAGCGCGCATCCACGCGATCCCCGCCCATCAGCAGCTGAGGCTCGGGTGTTTTCAGCGGTTGGGCACAAACCCGGGCGTCTGCGTCGGCGTGCAGGCTGCTTCTGGCCTCCCATCGTGCCGAAGCGCTCTGCACGCTCCCTTTCTCATCCTGGTAAAGCATCTGCATAGAACCGGGCAGCCTGATTTGCGCATCCTCCCCATCCCGTCGGATTTCCGGGAAATCTGCCAGAAGCTGTACATCCAAAGCACCGGAAGCCTTTACAGGAAGGGTCTGCTCCACGAAATAGCTCTCCTGACGGCTGTCCAGAATTACCGGAAGCCGCAGCTCCCGGACCTCCTTTTCCAGATCTCTTCCCGGACTGTAGGCATCTGTGACCACCTCTACCGTCTGAATATCCTCAACCAGATATTGGGCAACCAGGGCTCCTTTCAGACGCAGCATCCCCTCGTCATCGATTTCCGGCTCCAGGGTCGTGGCACACAGGTGAATGCTTACCTGAGCATCGCCGGAATAGCTTTCCTCCAGATCCGCCAGCTGGGAAAAGGCAAGCGGAAAATCCAGACTGTTAATCTTTCCATCCTCGGCGCTGCAGAGCATATGCAGATTCCCGTTTCCCCGGAACACCACTTTGCTACCAAGAACCTTTTGCTCCGTAATCTCCGGTCTGAGCAGACAGCACAGGATTTTTTCAGGCTGAGGCGAGGAGCCCGGAACGGTGAGCTCTTCACTGAGGAGGAAGGTTTTCTCTCCTGCCTCCTTCCTCAGCCGCAGCGGGAAACGCTGTTTTCGCAGCTCCACCTCCCCGGGAACGGAATCCGGTGAAAACAGCTGTGTTTCCCCCAAAACCCAGGCCTCTGCCAATGCCGAAAGCCCTGCACGGACCATGATTTTTCTCGCGGATATGGAACGGGCATCTACGAAACGGGCGGACAAATCAACGCGCATCTGCCCGTCCCGGGTATCCCCCGGCAGCTCCCACCGCATCTGAAAGGGAATCCACCCTTCCAGGCATCGAACCGGCGAATCATCCTCAGGAGCGTACAAGACCCATACCATCATCCCGCCGGAAAAGGATATGCTCTCACTTCTCCATTCCTTCCCCCTCAGGATGGGCTGCCCCCAGGCGGCAAGGATCTTTCCGATATCCGGCATCCCATCCGGCACACGGATCTCCAGTGTCCCTTCCGAATTCTGAACCTCCCGAAGACAGCTATCCAGGCAGGAACAAGCCACGTTTTGAAACTGCATCTCCAATACAGGTCACTCCTTCTCCACGCATTGATACCAAAGCATATTCCCCCATGGACAAGGATATTCCCTGGAAGACAAATTGTTGTTTGCAGATCTGTTTTGAGAACGTTGAGAAAACACTGTAGGGGAGGCATTCATGCCTCCCGGCGGTGAAACGTCCCGATATTCAGGGCGTTTCGGCGAAAACGTACTGTCCCACGGGAGCCATGAATGGCTCCCCTACAGTAAGGACGAAGTGCGTTTGATATGTTCAAACAACAATTTTCCCCACGCAAGGCTCACCGCGTTATCTTCTTCGAAGGGTACAGAAACCGACCACCACCAGTACGAACCCACCTGCCGCACAGAGAAACCAGGAATTCAGGCAGTGCCCCACCATCACGCCAAATCCCAGACAGATCATGCACCAACCATGCAGATGACGTTTCCGGCACATAAAAAACACCCCCTGCACATTGTATGCAGAGGGTGTAGAAAATTAACCGCCGAGATATGCTTTTTTCACCGCATCAGAGTTGGCCAACTCCGCGCCGGTGCCGCTCAAGGTAATGGAGCCGGTTTCCAGAACATAGGCCCGGTCAGCCACCTGGAGCGCTTTGCGGGCATTCTGTTCCACCAGTAAAATGGTGGTGCCCGCCTTGTGCAGTTCCTTGATAATGTCGAAAATCTGATCCACCAGAATGGGGGCCAGACCCATGGAAGGCTCGTCCAGCATCATCAGCTTGGGCTTGCTCATAAGGGCCCGGGAGATCGCCAGCATCTGCTGCTCGCCGCCGGACAGCGTTCCCGCAATCTGTCTGCGGCGCTCCTTCAGACGGGGGAAGCGCTGGAATACCTGTTCGATGGAATCGTCAATTTCGTTCTTGGGGCGGCTGTAGCCACCCATCTCCAGATTCTCCCGAACCGTCATGTGCTGGAAAATCCGCCGCCCCTCCGGGCAAAGGGCCATGCCAAGGGGAACAATTTTGTTTGCTGTCATGCCGGAAATCAGCTTGCCGTCAAAGGTCACACTGCCCGACTTGGGCTTCAGGAGTCCCGCGATTGTGTTCAGGGTCGTGGATTTACCCGCTCCGTTGGCGCCAATCAGCGTGACAATCTCCCCCTCGTTGACCTGGAAGGAAATCCCCTTGATTGCGTGGATAGAGCCGTAATACACATTCAGATTCTCTACCTGAAGGAGGCACTTATTCTCGCTCATTGTTCATCCTCCTTCTGACGGCCCAGATAGGCCTCAATCACTTCGGGATTCTGCTGAATCTCCTCAGCCGTACCCTTGGCAATAACCTTGCCGAAGTTCAGAACGCAGATACCCTCGCAGATACCCATAACCAGATTCATGTCGTGCTCTATGAGCATGATCGCGATCTGGAACTGGTCACGGATTTTGATGATGTTGTCCATCAGCTCCTCCGTCTCCTTGGGGTTCATGCCGGCAGCAGGCTCATCCAGCAACAGCAGACTGGGATTTGTGGCAAGTGCCCGGACAATCTCCAGTCGGCGCTGGGCGCCGTAGGGAAGGCTCCCGGCCTTTTCTCCGGCCATATTCTCCATGTGGAAAATGGAAAGAAGCTCCATTACCTTTTCGTGCTGCTTCCTCTCCCCGGACCAATAGGACGGCAGCCGAAGAATACCGGGAAACATACCGTAGGAAATCTGATTGTGCAGACCGATGCGGACATTGTCCTCCACGGTCATCTGATTGAACAGCCGAATGTTCTGGAAGGTTCTCGCCAGGCCCAGCTTATTGGCCTGAGCAGTGTTCATCCCTGCCGTATCCTTGCCGTTGACCATGATTGTTCCGGATGTAGGCTGGTATACCTTGGTGAGCAGGTTGAAAACCGTGGTCTTTCCCGCGCCGTTGGGGCCGATCAAGCCAGCAATCTCCGTTTTTCCGATGGTCAGGTTGAAATCGTCCACGGCACGCAGACCGCCGAAATCAATACCCAGATGGCTGCATTCCAGCACAGGGCGTTTTCCAAGATCCCGCTCGGGAACAATGGCACGGGAAGGGAACGGAACCATTTTCGTGTCGCTTTTCCGCTTGATTTGCTCACTCATGCAGCGCACCGCCCTTCTTCTGGTCATTTCCCCGAAGCTTTGAACGCAGGGAGTTCAGATAGTTTTTGATGGTTTGATTATTGGTCAGCAGCATAACGGCGATCAGAACCACCGCGTAAACAAGCATCCGATAGTCCGCAAAGGCACGCAGCTCCTCAGGCAGAACATACAGCACCGTAGCCGCAATAATCGAGCCGGTGATGTTGCCGATGCCTCCAAGCACCACATACACCAGAATCAGAATCGATGCGTTAAAGGAGAAATTGGCAGGTGTCAGGGTGGAATAATTCAGTCCGAACAGGGCTCCGCCCATACCGGCCAGTGCCGCGGAGGTCACAAAAGCCATCATACGGTATTTGGTCACATCCAGGCCGCAGGACTCTGCCGCGATTTTGTTATCCCGCACAGCCATGATTGCTCTGCCGGAGCGGGAGTGCACCAGGTTCAACACCACAAACAGCGTGAACAGCACCAGGATGAATCCCGCGGTAAAGGTGGCGATTCGGCTGACGCCGGTGGCGCCGGTGGGACCGCGGAACAGGAGCTTTCCGGGAAGGTCCGGCCGGTTGAAGGAGAACCGCAGCGCGGAACCGTCAAGGGAGATGTAAACACAGTTGAGCACATTACGGATGATTTCTCCGAACGCCAGAGTCACAATGGCAAGGTAGTCACCCTGCAGCCGGAGCACCGGGATACCGATCAGGAATCCGGCAATGCCCGCCACCACGCCGCCGGCCACAATGGCAATCAGCAGCTGCAGCGCTTCGGAGCAGCCGAACACCTCACGGACATAGGCGGCAATCACAATGCCGGTAAACGTGCCCACAGACATGAAGCCCGCATGGCCCAGGCTGAGCTCGCCGGAAATGCCAACGGTCAGATTCAGGGAAACCGCCATCACAATGTAGACGCATACAGGAATCAGCAGGGACTTGGTCGTCCGGGGCATTGTACCCGCGGAGATCATAGACTGGCAAACAACAAATGCCGCAATCACAATCACATAGGGAAGGTATTTTTGAAGCAGCCTGGATACCGTTGTCTTTTTCATATCTGCCACCTCACACCTTCTCATGGATCTTCTTGCCAAGCAAGCCGGTGGGCTTGATCAGCAGGACAAGAATCAAAACCGCGAATACGAAGGCATCGCCCAGCTCCGTGGAGACATAGGCTCTGCCCAGGATTTCGATAACACCCAGCAAAATGCCGCCAAGCATCGCGCCGGGAATGGAGCCGATTCCACCGAAAACCGCGGCGGTGAAAGCCTTGATACCGGGCATAGCGCCGGTGGTGGGCTTCAGCGTGGGATAGGCCGAGCACATCAGCACGCCTGCGATGGCGGCAAGGGCCGAGCCTATGGCAAATGTAACGGAAATGGTCAGATTCACGTTGACACCCATCAGCTGCGCCGCGCCCTTATCCTCGGACACGCAACGCATGGCACGGCCCATCTTGGTGCGCCCAACAAACAGCGAAAGGGCTACCATAACGACCACGGATGCGGCGATGGTAACCATGGATACATAGGAGATTTTCAGCTCACCGCCCAGGAGGGAAAGATTTCCCGCGGGGATCACGGTCTGGAAGCTCTTGGGGTTCGCGCCCCAGATCATCTGGGCCAGGTTCTGGAGAAAATAGCTCACGCCGATGGCAGTAATCAGCACAGCAAGAGAAGTAGCCTGCCGGAGCGGCTTGTAGGCAAGGCGCTCGATCAGGATGCCCAGCAATGTACACACCACCACGGAAGCCAAAATACCCGCCGCGGGAGGAAGCCCCAGGCTATACAGACAGGTAAAGCAGATATACGCGCCCACCATAATAATGTCGCCGTGAGCGAAGTTCAGCATTTTGGCAATACCGTACACCATGGTGTAGCCAAGGGCGATGATCGCGTACACGCTGCCCAGACTAAGCCCGCTGATCAGGTTGGACAAGAACATCGTCATAATGTGATTCCTTCCTTCTTTCTTTCAATGTATTCCAAGGTGACAAGCCCCGGTCACTCCCCAGGGGGTGACCATGGCTTGTCATCCCGGGAGCGGCATGGAACCGGGCGGACCCTATTCCCATGAGAATGGGATCCGCCCGATTGTTTGAGGAATGGAGTCAGCTTGTCAACCCTGCATTAACCAACGGAGGCGTAAGCGCCGTCCTTGATGACATAAGCGGTGGCAATCTTACTCACGCAGCCGTCTGCAGTCCATACCATGCCCTCGCCGGTCAAGCCAGTGTAGGTATAGCTCTGCATCCAGGGGATCATCGCCTCACAGATATCCTGGGGGCTGGTCTCGGAGGTGAAGCCCAGATCCTGGCAGGCAGCGTAGAAGATGTACATGGCATCATAGGCATCAGCGGCGAACTGGTTGGGAGTCACGCCGTACTTGGCCTCGTAGGTGGACACAAAACCGGAGGTCAGATCATCGGACTTGTTGGCATCGAAGGGGGTCAGCATGTAGGAGCCCTCAGCCAGAGCGGTGTTGAAGCCTTCCACAGCCAGCAGGCCGTCCATGCCGTCCACGCCGAAGAACTTGAAGCCATAGCCGGCAGCGTCAGACTGCTGCATAATGGCAACAACGGGGGTGTAGTAGATGGGCAGGAACACCAGATCAGCACCGGCTTCGGAAGCATCCAGCAGCTGGGCGGAGAAGTCAGCGTTGCCGTCATCGGAGAAGGTGGTGTCGGAAACAACCTCCAGGCCGATTTCCTTAGCCTTCGCCATGAAGGACTGGTAGATGCTGGAAGAGTAGTCCTGAGCGTTGTTCCAGATCACAGCGATCTTGGTGCCCAGGCCCAGGCTCTTGATGGTCTGTGCGGAGGAAGCGCCCTGGTTGGGGTCGGTGAAGCAAACCTGGTAAACATTGTCCTTGCCTTCATTGACAACGGGGTTGGAAGCGGACGGAGTCAGCAGGAATACCCGCTCCTTGTTGGCCTCGGCAGCCACAGCGGCACAGGCGCCGGAGGTAGTGGTGCCCAGCAGGACCTGCACGCCCTTCTCCATCTCCACGTTGTAGGCGTTGACAGCCATGGTGGGATCGCCCTGGTCATCCTCGCTCAGCAGCTCGAACTGCAGGCCGCCCTTGGCGTTGATCTCATCGATGGCAATCTGGATGCCGTTGGCAACAGCGCTGCCATAAATGGCATAGTCACCGGTCAGAGGGCCGATGGCACCAACCTTAATCGCACCGGCAGGAGCGGCGGCGTTCGGAGCCTCGGTGGCAGTGGCGGCATCCTTGGCGGAGCAGCCGGCAAACATGCCGAGCACCATAACCAGTGCCATAACAAGTGCAAATACCTTTTTCATAATACAGTCTCCTTTTCTTCTTACTATAAAAAAGCGGCTACGTTTCGTCGTAACCGCTTCTTCATACAACATGAATCCCGGTTACCCAATTGGCAGTATAACTCGCAGTATCAGCAGGCAAAGCGCGAAAATGGACACTACCAGCAGCTCGGCAGTGTCCAATAGGCGGCAAATGGAATTGGAGGCACAGGAAGCGCCCACTGCGAAGCAGCGGTTGGAGCAGCTGGTTGTAGAAGAAAACCGTGTCGTCATTGCTTTGTACCTCCCCTTGAATTTGGTGCTATTGTATCTCATACAAGGACATTTGTCAACGAGGTAAATACTACATATTCTGTTAACAATTGCGTAGTTTTTTGTCAACAATGCACAAAGGAGTGATCCGCCACAAAACTTTCCATTGCCCTCCATTCCGCCGCCCTTTCTCAGAAATCCTCCCAGCCAGGAACAAACCGGCTCAGTCCCCCATGGAACCGGGCCGGTTTCTGTGTTATTCCCCATCGAGAACCTGCTTGCATTCCGCCAGAACCCGGGAAATCACCGGTACGCAGGTGTTTGCGCCGTAGCCTCCGTTCTCCACCACAACGATGAAGGCCAGAGGATACGCCTCATCCGCCACGAATCCCGCAAACATGGCATTGGAGGTTTTGCCGCCGCCCAGCTGGCTGGTTCCCGACTTGGCGCAGACGGTGAGGCCCGGAAAGTTTCCGGCCCCGTAAATGCTTTTCACATTGTTTTCCAGGTATTGCGTGAGGGTCTTCGCCACCTGCGCGGATACAATCCGGTCGGTCTTTTTCGTTTCGGCGGCATACACCTGCTTACCGCCGGAGCTTACCCGGGAAACGATGTAGGGCTCCGCCCCCACGCCTCCCCCGGCGATGCTGCCCATAAAGGTCATAAACCGGCAGGGGTTTATGAGATCCGTGTACTGCCCGATGCAGCTCCAGGCGAAGGAAACCTGCGCGGTATTGGATACGTCATAATTTCCCTTGGCGGTGGTAATTCCGTCAAAGTGAACACTCTGTGTAAGGCCGAACTTCTTTACATAGGCCGTCATATTCTTCTTTCCCACCAGCTCGGAAATTTGGGCAAAGGCGCAGTTGCAGGAGTGCGCCAGAGCCCCCTTCAGATCCAGGGTTCCATGGGCTTTCTCACAGGTAACCCGCTCCTCCCCGTAAGGGTAAATCCCGTCACAACGGAAGGTTTTGTCCAGAATATCCGGCACGCAGTCCAGCGCCGCGGCGGTTGTCACCACCTTGAAGATGGACCCCGGGACATAGGCCGACTGGGTAAACCGGTTCAGAAAAACGCCCTCATAGCTTTCCCCCGTCAGATCCGGCAGATTGTCCGGGTCATAGGTAGGCCCGGTGACAGCGCACAGAATCTCCCCGGTTTTATAGTTATACACCGCCACGGTGCCCTTCCGTCCTGCAAGCGCCTCCATGGCCACGTTCTGCACCCGGGAGGAAACCGTGAGCTCCATCTGGCCGCCCAGGCCGGAGAAATCGTACACACCGTTCACCACATTGTACCCGGACATATCCGCCGCGTAGTTGGAGATCACCGGCGCGGATATATTGCCCTGCCGGTCCCCCAGCCAATGCATGGTGGAAGCCCGGGTCGCGGGGTCCTGGCTGTAGGATTTCGCATCACCGATTTCCAGAAGCAAATCTCCCGACCGGTCTGTGATGCTCCCAAAGCCCACGGTCCCCGCATGGACATAGCTGGACCCCGCCGACCCGATCCATTTGGGCGCGGATACGGTATAATCAAAAAGGAACCAGCCCAATCCGCCCAGCAGCAGGCAGATGAACAGCGCCATCAGCCAGGTCCGTTTCACAACTCTATTCATCCGACTCCCTCCCCTGGCCCGTAAAGCGAACAGCAAAGCTGGCATTCTGCCTGGTATCCGCCGCTTTTACAAAGCCAAGCAGCCCCCAGGCACCGATCATGCTGGTGCCGCCGTTGCTTAAGAACGGGAAGGTAACCCCTGTGAAGGGCAGCACGTCCACGGTCCCCAGGCTGTTCAGAATTGTCTGGATTACCAGGATGCTGGCCGCGGTACAGGCGCCGATGGCGTAGAAGCTGCTTCTGGATACCTTGGCTGTGCGGATGGAAAACAGTCCGAATACCACAATGCACAGCACCGTAATCACCGCCAGAATCAGTCCCCATTCCTCGGACACCGTAGCGAACACAATATCCGAATCCGCGGCAAACACCTTCTGAAGCCGTCCCCGGTCCGGGCCCAGCCCCAGAAGTCCTCCCGCGGCAATGGAAATCATGGCCTGGGTCTGCTGGTAGCCTGCCCCGAAGGGGTCCTCCCACACATGCCGCCACACGGCAAACCGTTTGAGGGCATGAGGCGCAATTTTCAGTGCCAGGACCCCGGCAAAGCCCAGGGCAGTGATGGCCAGCGCGATGGTGCCCATGTTCCCGGAGCGCAGATACGCAATCACCAGGAAGGCACAGAAGAAGATCAGCGCGGTTCCAAAGTCGTTCATCAGCGCGAGAAACCCGCAAATCACCACGGAGTAGGCAATAAACAGGATTATATTGCGTTTGTTCATGATCCGGTCCATGGTGGAGGCCCCCGCGTAGACGAAGCAGAGCTTGCTGAGCTCCGAGGGCTGCAGGGACATGCCGCCGATAACAAGCCAGTTCTTCGCGCCGTAGTATTCCTTGCCGAAGAGCAGCGTAATCACCAGAAAACCCACACCGGCCACCACAGCACAATATCGGACGATCTTTGCCCGCTCCAGATCCCGCAGCGACCAGCCCACGCCCAGGAAGGTCACCACACCCAGTGCCATGGCAATAAGCTGCTTCACGGTTTCTCCGGGTTTGACCGAGGCAATGGCCGCCATACCCACGGTGCACAGGAAAAACGCCAGGGTTTCCACCTCAAAGGAGGTGCGGCGAATGATCAGATAAAAGATCAGCAGAACCCACTGGCACAGGGCGATCCCACCGAAGCCCTCCAGGATGGACATGAGCCCATCCCCCTGCTCCGAAAGCAGAAATCCCAGCACCATCAGCCCCTGCAGCAGGGTCAGCACCAGCAGATTTCCCACGCTGTCCCATCCGCTGGCAGCCTTTGTCCGCAGCTGCGCCTGCCGCTGCTCCTGTTTGGCCGTAATGGGCTGCAGCTGCATGTCCACCCCGCCGATGGAAATCACATCCTCCTCCCGGATGGCGCAGATCTGTACCGGTTTGCCGTTGACCTGGACTCCGTCCTTGGAGCCCGCATCCGTTATGGTCCAGCTGCCGTCATCATACCGGGTCAGTACCGCGTGATTGCGGGACACCGTGGGGAAATTGATGGTCACGTCACAGGATTTGCTCCGGCCGATGACATTCTCCCAGTGCGTTATGGGGATCTGATTGTCCCCCGGAAGATTCAGCCAGGCCCAGATTTCCGGCTCCCGGCGAAACGTCAGCAGGGGCTTCGCGCACCGCGCCAGAAGAAACACCGCCAGCACAGGCACAACATACCGAAGCAGACCCAGATACACGCTGACATACGTATCCCTGGACGCATAAAACGCCTCCAGCAATCCTTCCATACCGTCACCGTCCCTTCTATTGTAAAATCAAGCTTAGCATGACACAAAAATTGCCCGCTGTCAAATTAACAATTCTTTAATACGTCTACACAGGAAAGGAAGATTGTTGTTTAGCGGCTTCGCCGAATTGACAATTGACAGTTGACAGTTGACAATTTTGGCATCCTTTCAGAATGATCAAAATGCCCAAATCCAACTGTAGGGGAGCCATTCATGGCTCCCGGCGGTACATTGTTCCGATTTACTCCGCATTTCGGCGAAAACGTACTGCCCCACGGGAGCCATGAATGGCTCCCCTACAACAAGGACGAAGTGCGTTTGAAAACTGTAAACAACAATTTTCCTTTCTTTCCCCTTGTTCCCAATCAATTCTCCGCGCTGCGAAGCCAACGGATCTCCTCGGCATAGCCCGGAAGCTCATTGGGTGTCTCCAGAATCATGGGCAGCCCCCGAAGCCGGGGGTGATTGACGATGGCCCGGAAGGTATCGTATCCCAGGCTCCCCTTCCCCAGGCACTCATGCCGGTCCTTGCGGCTTCCCATGGGATTCTTGGAATCATTGACATGCAGAGCTTTCAGCCTGTCCAGCCCAATCACCGCATCAAATTCCGCCAGCACCCCATCCAGATTCCCCACAATATCATAGCCGCCGTCGTAAACATGGCAGGTATCCAGGCATACGCCCACGCTGCTTGAGCCCACCGCGTCCAGAATCCATTTCAGTTCCCGGAAACTTCCGCCGATTTCGCTGCCCTTTCCCGCCATGGTTTCCAGCAGAACCGTCACGGGATACCCATGCTCCAGCGCTTTTCTCAGGGCGGCGGCAATGTCCTCAATCCCCGCCTCGGTTCCCCGTCCCACATGACTGCCTGGATGGAAATTGTAATACTGCCCCGGCAGCGCCGCCATTCGGCGCAGATCATCCTGCAGCACCTCCGCCGCGAAGGCTCTCGCCTCAGGCTCTGCCGTGCACAGATTCATGGTATACGCCCCGTGGGCAACCAGGGGTCCAAACCGATTTTCTTCCAGCAACGCCATCGCCCTGGCCGCATCGCCGGAATCCTCCTTTTTCGCCCGGCTTCCACGGGGATTACGGGTAAAGAAGGCGAAGGTATTGGCCCCAATGTCCAACGCCGTGCGCACCATGGCTTCGCAGCCCGCCGTAGCGGATAAATGACATCCCGCGTAAATCATATGCAATCTCTCCTTTCGCCATACCATATCACATTTCTGAAAAAAAATCAAATTTTCCGTTTCCATGGCAGCGCGGATATGCTATACTTGGAGAAGGGAGGGATTCCTATGTCTAAATCCGACAACCAGAAGCTGAAGATCTTCTATATCCTTGATTATCTGCAAAGAAACTCTCACCAGGACCACCCGGTGAGAGCCTCGGAGCTGCTGGCCATGCTGGAGCGGCAGCACAATATTGTCTGCGACCGCAAAACCGTCTATTCGGATATCGCGGCCCTCCAGGAGTACGGCGTGGATATCGTCTCCCTCCCCGGAAAGAATGGAGGCTATTACATCGCCTCCCGGAATTTTGAGCTTCCGGAGCTAAAGCTGCTCATTGATGCCGTTCAGTCCAGCCGGTTCCTCACCGCGCGCAAATCCCGGGAGCTCATTGAGAAGCTGTGCAGCCAGTGCAGTGTCTACGATGCCAAGCTCATGCGCCGGGATGTTCTGGTTTCAGGCCGGGTAAAGAGCATGAACGAAACCATCTACTATAACGTGGATGCCATTCAGGAGGCCATCGCCCATAACAAGCAGATTGTCTTTCGCTATTTTGACTGGGATATCGACGGGAAGCGGCACTACCGGGACAAAAGCTACATTGCCAGCCCTTACGGCCTGTGTCAGGACCACGAAAACTGCTACCTTCTGGCCCTGTCTCCCCGGCACGGGGTTACCAGCTATCGGGTGGACCGGATGAGCGATATCCGGCTGTCCGAAGAGAAGCGTGTCCCCTGCCCGGAGCTTACCGGCAAGGCCCTGACGGAGCACGCCAACCGGCTGTTTCAGATGTACGCCGGGGAACCCACCACGGTCAAGCTCCGGTTTCACCGGGATCTTGTGAATGTGGTTATGGACCGCTTCGGCAGGGATACCATGCTGATCCCCGACGGCGAGGAGCATTTCCTCTTCACCGTGAAGGTGGCCGTGTCCCCCATGTTCCTCAGCTGGGTCATCGGCTTCGGAGCCAAAGCGCAAATCCTGCACCCCCGGAGTGTCATTGACGAATGCGTCCAGCTGTGCCGGGAGGCTATGGCGCAGTACACCACACCCTAAGCCAGACAGAAGGATTCAAATACCCTTCTCCATACCACCTGGGTCTTTTTCGTCGCCTCCGCATCCTTCAGCACCGTCATGGTATAGTGGTAGTTTCCGTCGTCCAGGATCACCGCCCTGCCCAGCTGCTGTCCCTCTTCCCCGGAGGCTGCCCATACAAAATCGTACCGATCCGCTCCCTCTGCCCTTGTTTTCACCACCGTCAGACTGTCCCGGTCATAGCCGGACAGCTCCCGGATGGTTTTGTCCACATCTCCGGCTTCCAAGGTCTGGATCACGATTTCATAGTCCTTGCACAGATAAATCCGTCCGCTGTCCGTCTGCGCCGTGGGAACCGCCGCATCGTCCGGCAGCTCCACACAAATCTGTCTCTGGGATACCTCCCGCACCTCCAACGGAGTATCCGCCACGGTTTCCATGGTTTCCCTGGCACCGCAGCCGGCCAGCAGCAGCGGAATCAACAGCCATACCAGTTTTTTCATTTCCAACCCCTCCCGAAAGGAATCCTCGATGATACTTTGCCTGTACCTCACTCTAATCAATGCTCTGGCCTTTTCACTTATGCTTGCGGATAAGCACCGCGCCAGAAAAAAGCAATGGAGAATCCCGGAAGCAGTCCTGATGACCACCGCCGCGCTGGGCGGCAGCTTGGGCGCACTGCTGGGTATGTACACCGTCCGCCACAAAACCCGGCACCCCAAATTCACCGTTGGAATCCCCCTGCTCCTCGCCCTGCAAATCGGGGCGGGAATTGTCCTTTTCCTCAAACCGTAAATGCAGCACCCTTCCGGAACTCCCGGAAGGGTGCTGCTTCTATTCATTGGCCACGGCCCGAAAGCTTTTCTATACTCATCAGCTTTTCTCAGTAGTTCAGCAAATTGTTGTTTGAAGATTTCAAACGCACTTCGTCCTTACTGTAGGGGAGCCATTCATGGCTCCCGTAACGCAGTACGTTTTCGCCGAAATGCGGAGGATATCGGATCATTTCACCGCCGGGAGCCATGAATGGCTCCCCTACAGTGTTATTCCGACATTTCCAAAACTGATCTGCAAACAACAATTTGTCGCCATACTCAGCAAAGCTGATAAACATACATCTTTACGATATGCATATAGCTTCATATCAAAAACAGATGGAGTTCCTGAGACTTCCTTCCCGAATGCGCAGGTGTACATACACTCTGCCGAAACAGAAGCGTAAACTCCGCCCCCCGGAAGCACAAGCCCCTACCCGTTTTTATTGTGATACAACATAGCATCCGCTTCCCCGACCACATCCTGAATATGGGCGGTTGCTTCGTCATAATATGCGTACCCCACAGAGACCCCCGGCATTGACCCGTCTTCTTCCCGGAGCTGTTCGATGGCAGCCGCAAAACGGCGGTTCATTTCTTCCGTTTGTTCAATGTTTTCCTGAAGAATCACGCAGAATTCGTCCCCGCCAACGCGGTAACAAAGGCCGCATTTCCCGTAAATACTGAACAGCTGCTGAGCAACCTTCCGCAGACAGGCATCCCCCGTGGAATGTCCGTAGGTATCATTTACCTGTTTGAACTTATCAATGTCAAACAGCAAAACCACAGCCCGGGATCCGATATCCGTGATATTCACATCATAGCACCTGCGGTTAAGCAATCCGGTAACCGCGTCCACCTGCAGCATGATCTTATAGTGGCGGATGTAGAAGAGCATATTGCCCATGGAAATGCACAGGTAATCAATCCGGATTCCCGAAAACACAAACTGTATTCCGATTCCTACCGCAAGCATCAGGAGCGTCAAAACGAGAACCCCGTCAATTCCGATTTGATACGCCTTCCCACCGCGGATTATACTGATAAAGCAGTAAGTCACAGAGAGGATAAACATGACCACATAGACCCCGTATAGTCCCTCCCGGTGATAGACATTCCCGGCATCCACGCTGAAAACCCATTCAAAATGTACACCGATCCATTCAAACACCGCATGGGCCAAAACAAGAGCCATGGCCAGCTTTGGTTTCTTCGGGTCACCGTAGGCAATCGCGGCAGCAACGCCAGTTGCCGGAGCCACACTGAACTCAACTGCCTTCGCGATTTTATGGGGAAACAGCAGGAAGGCGGCAGCGCCGTTTGTCAGCACCCCCACGCACTCCCCCAACGCGGATACGGCAATCAGAAGAGTTGTAATTACCGCGCGATGCTTTGTGGCTTTCGTCACCAGACGGTTGGCAGAAATGTCCGTAACGGTAATCAGAAGGAACAGCATGGTAATCAAGATTACAGCCGAATACAAATCCATCAAGCATCACTCCCTTCCGTTGTCCGAAAACGCATTTCGGTATCCTTCCTCAGATCTTCTTCAGCAGCAGCCGGATATCCTCCGGGGTAAAGCGGTAAATCTGGTCACAGAACTGACACTCCACCGGGAAAGCCTCTCCTTCCCCGGCGATTTCCTCCAGTTCCTTTCTGCCCAGACTGATCAGCGCGCTCTCCACCCGGTGCCGGGAGCAGTAGCACTTGTAGGAAACCTCAGTGGTCTCCAGGAACACCACGCCCAGGTCCCCCATCACCTGCCCCAGAATCTCCTCGGGGGTCATCCCGGCATCCAGCATAGGCGTTACCGCGCCGGAGCGCTGAATTCCCTTCTCCAGCTTGTCAACAACCTCCTCCGGCGCGTTGGGGAGCAGCTGCAGCAGATATCCCCCCGCGACCTTCACGCTCAGATCCCGGTCCACCAACACACCCAGCGCACAGGCCGTAGGGGTCTGCTCACTCTGGACAAAGTACGCAGTCACATCGTCCCCAATCTCGCCCGAAACCAGCTCCGTGGAGCCGATATAGGGCTCCTTCATCTGCAGATCCCGGATTACCGTCAGGGTTCCGTCCGTTCCCACGGTGGCTCCCACATCCAGCTTTCCCGGATACTTTTCAACCAACGGAACCTTCGGCTCGGTTACACATCCGCGTACATTGCCAGCCGCATCCGAAACCACGGTAATGGTTCCGATGGGCCCGCCGCCCCGCACCTGAAGTGTCAGGGAACCGTTATCCACCTTCTGCATATTGCCCATCATGGAAGCGGCGGTAAGCGCTCGCCCAAAGGCCGCGGTGGCGTTGGGGGTAGTTTTCTGGATTTGGGCTCCCCTTTTGACCAGCTCGGTGGAGCGGATCCCAACGGCCTTCACAAAACCGTCCATGCTCATGCCGCGAACAAGATAATCCTTCATTTGACAATTCCCTTTCTCGCTTTGATATAGATTCTCTGTTCCTCCGGCCCAGGCTCCCGGAACTCCCGGTCACCGAACACCTCAATCCGGCTGAAGCCCGCGCTCCTGAGATATCCCACCAGCTGTTCCCGGGAATAGGCATATTCCCGGTGCTCCTCAAAGGAACGGACCCAGATCTTCCCCCGGCGCTGAAATAAATCCATTCCATAGGAGCAGATATTGGCTTTTTCGTCAAACTCTCCCCGCCAGACACAGTAGACATCCTCGTCCTCATCCAGGAAAACCTGGCCGTCCATGGCACGAAGCTTCCGGGGCGTGTTTACATCGAAAATAAAAACGCCCCCCGGGTTCAGCGCCCTGAATACCCGGCGGATTGCCCGGGCGCAGTCATCGGGATTAAGGATGTAATCAAGGCTGTCCAAAGCACAGACTGCCAAGTCCACCGCCCTGGAAAGGGTCAGCTCCTGAAGACTCTGGCAGATAAACCTGGGAGGGTTCTCCAGTCCTGCCGCCTTTTGCTGTGCCACAGTCAGCATTTCCTCGGAAATATCCACACCGATGACCCGCAATCCCCTTTGGGCGAAGAGGATGCCCACGGAGCCTGTCCCGCAGGCAAGATCCGCCACGGACCGGGGGGTGACCCCCTCCCGTTTCAGAATCTCATCATAGAATTCCACCGTGGCTCCATAGTCCACATCATTTGTCAGGCGGTCATAGCTTTCCGCCAGCGCGCCATAAGCTTCCATGGCCGTCCTCCTCTTCCCAACGCAAAAGCATCCCGACCCGATTCAATGGGCCGGGATGCATCGCAGCTGCTCAGCGCTTAAAAATGCTGAAAATCTCGTCAATGTCGCTGACATCCGCCGGTTTCACAGGCTGCTGTCTGGCAGCAGCCACAGGGGTATCGATGTCCTCGGGTACGAATCCCTTCTCGGCGGGAGCGGTCTTTGCCGCGGCAGTTCTGGGAACGAAACTCTCAGGCTGCAGATCAAAGCCGGTGGCAATAACGGTAACCCGCATCTCATCCTGGAACTCATCGGAGCAGGTGGCGCCGAAAATGATATTGGCATCGGGGTTGGCGGCCTCCTGCACGATTCCGGCAGCGGTCTCCACATCGTCCAGGGTCATTTCAGCGGAGCCTGTCACATTCACCAGAACACCGGTGGCACCGTTGATGGAGGTTTCCAGCAGGGGGCTGGAAACGGCAGCCGTGGCGGCCTGCTCCGCCTTCTCCCGGCCGGAGGCGGTGCCAACACCCATATGGGCCCGGCCCGCATCCTTCATGACGGTGGAAACGTCGGCGAAGTCCAGATTGATAATCACGTTCTTGGAGAAGCCAACCAGTTCGGAAATGGAAGTAACCGCCTGCTTCAGAACGTCATCGGCAATGCCGAAGGCATTGGCGAAGGTAATCTTCTGATCGGTCACGTACTTCAGCCGGTCGTTGGGGATGATGATCAGGGAGTCCAGCTTTCCGCTCAGGTCGGAAATGCCCTGCTCAGCCTGGCGCATCCGGTTGGCACCCTCAAATTTGAAGGGCTTGGTTACCACGCCCACGGTGAGAATTCCGGCCTCGTGAGCCAGATCCGCCACGATGGGAGCCGCGCCGGTGCCGGTTCCGCCGCCCATACCGGCGGTAATGAACACCATGTCGGTGCCTTCCAGGGCCTTGGAGATGGCAGCGCGGGATTCCTCGGCAGACTTGCGGCCGATCTCTGGCTTGGAGCCGGCGCCCATGCCTCCGGTCAGCTTCTCGCCGATCTGAATCTTATTCTTGCAAACGGACTTGTTCAGGTCCTGCTTGTCCGTGTTGACCACAACAAAATCCACGCCGCCGACACCGGCATCGATCATCCGGTTGATAACATTATTTCCGGCGCCGCCGACACCGATTACCTTAATTTTTACAACGCGATCCTGCAAACTTTCGGACATATGCTCTTCCTCCTATGTATCGATTGGCAGCAGAGCCCAGGAGGGCGCTGCCGGGAATTTCAGCTATACTCATATATTCTATCCCCAAATTGCGATTTGGTCAATAGAAAATCTGTTTCTTCGCTAAAATATTTACATTATCCTCATATTTTGGCTTTTCTTCAGGAGAAGGGGGTATAAATCACCTGTTCTCCCCCGGTGGTAAAGCTGATATCCAGCTTCCCGGTCTGGTAGTCGCTGAGCTGGAGAATCGCATCATTCATACAGGCGATCTTGTACTCCATATTGGCCGTGTCCCCCAGATTGACCTGATACCGAAGGCCATACCAAAGCTCGATGGCGTTGGTGCTGGAAACATCCACGCTGGCTGCTTCACCTACAATATCGTTGGCCTCCAGCGCCTTGAGAATCTGCAAAGCCGCAGACAGCCTTTGTGCGCCGGTCACGGTGACGGGTACCGTTTCGCCGGATTCCCCGGTTTCGGTGGGAACCGCCTCCACGGCAATGGCCTGGGCGTTTACCTGCGGGCTCTCCACAGCCACGCCCAGTACCTTGGTATACTTTTCCGCGGACGCGCTGTCCGACTGCTGTACCATTCTACCGTCCGAGGTCATCAGCCACCAGATGCCGTCCTGGGACTTGATGGCGTAGACCACTTCCAGCTCTTCAATGTAAATATTAACCGTATCGGGCAGTTTTATACCAATTCTCACTTTGTCCACATAGGAAAGCTCCGAGCGGATTTTGGCGATGGCGCTGGCACGGCTGAAGGTCAGCAGGTTGTCTCCCTCGGAGATTCCCGAAGCCTCCCGGACTTTCCAGGGACTGTAGATTTCCGCGCCGGCAACGGTGATGGTTTTCACCTTAAAGAATACGGACAGCCCCAGCACCAGCGCAATCACCACCGCCGCTACCGTCATCAGCTGGACCAGCAGTCTGGTCCGGTTGAAGGGTTTGGGGTCGGTATAGATTACCGCCGGGGTGTCAAACTGTCTTGCCCGCTTTTTTTTGCGCTGGGACTGCATCTGCTTCTGGGCGCGGATCACCTTTTCCCGGGAGGAATTCGCCTTTTTCGCCGCGGAGGTGCCCTTTTTCAGCAGCTTCTGCAGGGTTGTTTCCTTCTTGGGCTTTTTCCCCACGGTCCTGCTGGGCGCGGCGGGCCGTCCTCCCGTAGGGGCGCCGTAGACACTGGCGCCCTGGGGCGGGGTCCGCTTATACTCCCCCTGCCGGCGAGTTTGCGGCTGACCAGGTCTTGTCCCATCCGAAGGAGGCCTTCGTTTCTGGGGAACCTTCCGGGGGGCTTCCGGATTTTTCTGTTTTGTATCCATATTGTTCCTCCTGGGGTATGGGGATTATCGTTTGCAGAGCTCCTCCACAATGTCGCAGATCCGCTCCGTGGCATCCAGACGGACCATTTGCCGGAGGCTGTCACGCATCCGCTCCCGGGCATCCCGGTCATTGAGCAGCGCCGTAATCTCATCATAAAGCCGCTGGGGTGTGCAGTCCTTCTCCAGCAGCAGCACGGCTGCCCCCCGATCCGAGAGCATTCTGGCGTTTTTCTCCTGATGATTGTTGGTCACATTGGGAGACGGGATCAGAATGCTCGGAATCCCGCAGGCGCCGATTTCGTTGCAGGTGGAAGCGCCTGCCCGGCTGATGATCACATCCGCCGCAGACATCACCGTGGCCATATTGTAGATGTATTCCCGCAGATCAATGCTTGTGTCCACATCGGGGTCCACGCCCTGGCTGCGTACCAGATCGGGCATCCATTCCCAGCCAAAGCGGCCGGTGGCATGGATATGCCGGAAGGGGAAGAGCGCATCCTTCTCCAGCCGGAAAAGCCCCGCCACAGCCTCGTTCATCGCCTTGGCGCCGTTACTGCCAAAGGCGGAAACCACCAGCGGCCGGCTGTCCAGCCCCAGTTCCTTCCTTGCCTTTTCTTTGTCGGTGAAGATAAACTCCCGACGAACCGGCATTCCCACCACCTCCACCCGCTCCGGGTGCCTGTAGTGGGAAACACTTTCAGGAAAGGCGACCAGCACGCGGCTGGCTTTGTTCGCCGCCATCTTTGTGGTCAGGCCAGGCAGGGCATTGCTCTCGTGCACGCAGGTGGGAATCCCCATGGATTGGGCGGCCCGCAGAGCCGGGAAGCTGGCATATCCGCCGGTGCCGATCACCACGTCCGGCCGGAAATCCCGAAAAATCCGCTTGCACTGCCCCACCGCGCTGACAACACATTTCACCGCGTGGGCATTCTGCTTCAAAGCCGCCAGGTTCCTCCCCCGGCTGAGACCGGAGCCCGGCAGACATTTCAGCTCGTACCCAGCCTGGGGCACCAGCTTCTCCTCCATATGCCCGGTAGCTCCGATAAACAGAATCCGGCACTGGGGATAACGCTCCTTCATCATATTGGCAACCGCGATGGCAGGATTGATATGGCCGGCTGTGCCGCCGCAGGTGAAAATCAGATTCATAAAGAAACCTCCTGTATTTTTCTGTGGTTGCGGAATCGTGAAATCTGAGCCACAATCCCCATCTCCCCCAGGTTCACCGCCAACGCCGTTCCGCCGTAAGAGAAAAACGGCAGGGATATTCCCGTGGACGGGAGCAGATTGGTTACCACGCACAGATTCAGAATCGTCTGAACGGCAATCAGCGTGATCAGCCCCGCTGCCAGCACCGTGGAAAACCGGTCCCTGGCCCTGAGGGCAATCCAATAACCCCTAAGAATCAGGGCGCAGAACAGGGTGATGATGGAAAGGGCTCCCACAAGCCCCAATTCCTCGCAAATCACCGCGAAAATGTAATCGTTGTACTGAAAGGGCAAATACAGATATTTCTGCCGGGACTTTCCGAAGCCCAAACCGAACAGCCCCCCGGAGCCGATGGCATACAGCGACTGCAGGATCTGATAGCCTGTGTCCCCGGGGTCCAGCTCCGGGTGGAGCCACGCACTGATCCGGTCCCCGGCATATCCCATCAGGCTGACATAAACCGCCACAAAGACAACTGCCCCGCCTGCCCCGGCCAGAAGCCAGCGGGCTCTGGTCCCCGCCACAAACATCATTACCACCGCCACCATGCCCATCAGCATAATGGCGCTCAGGTGCTTCTCCAGCGCAAGGGGGACCAGAATTCCCAGCAGCGCCGCGCCGAACCCCAGCACGCCGAACCGGAATTGTTTCGCCTGGGAGCCGAAGCCTCTCGTCAGTCTGGCGAGCAGAAGAATCAGCGTAAATTTGGCCACTTCGGAGGGCTGAAACTGAAGCCCCGCCAGATTGATCCAGCGCCTTGCCCCATTCACCTCTTCCCCCACCAACAGAACGCTCAGCAGCAGAAGGATGCTCAGCGCGTACAGCGGCCAGGCCAGCCGAAACCAGAGCTGAACAGGTATCCGGCTGAAAAACCAGAACGCGGCCAGCCCGATTCCGGCGCAGACCGCCTGTTTCTGGAAATAGCGGACAGAGCTTTGATAGCCCGTATCGTACTCACTCTGGGCGTAGCTGGCGGAATAGAGCATCACAAGCCCCAGCACCAGCAGAATCAGCACCAGCATCAAAAAAGGAAGATCCACATGATCGCCCTGCCGGGATAAAGCGGCGGGGCGGTTATCTTTGGCATACAGAGTTTTTCTCTGCATGTCCAATCCAATCTCCTTCCGGGGAAATTACAATACCCGCTGGGAAATCCCGAACCAGGCAATCAAACACATGAGGGCGGACACCGCCGCGAAGGTCAGCACAATCCGCTCCTCCTTCCATCCGCACATCTCGAAATGGTGGTGGATGGGAGACATTTTGAACAGCCGTTTCCCATGGGTCAGTTTGAAATAGCTCACCTGCAGAATCACGGACAGCGTTTCCACGATATAGACAAAGCCAACCAGGATCAGAATCAGGGGCATATCCAGCGCAAAGGCCATGGAGCAAACCACACCGCCCAAAAACAGCGAGCCGGTGTCCCCCATGAAAACCTTTGCCGGATGCCAGTTATAGCACAGATACGCAGCCAGGCCCCCCACCAGGCAGGCAGGCAGCAGCGCCAGATCATACCGTCCGGCGCTGACGGAAGCCGCCGTGAAGAATACCATCACCGGGAGGGTCACGGAACTGCTGAGCCCGTCCACTCCGTCTGTCAGATTCACCGCGTTGACGCAGCCCACCATAACGAACATGGCAAAGAAGATATACACCAGCGGATGCACATGGAAGCATACATCGAGAAAAGGAATGTACAGTACACTGGACATCCCGCCTGTCTTGTACATCACATACAGAAACAGGGCCGATACCGCCATCTGAAGCATGGCCTTCTGGGCAGATGTCAGGCCCAGATTCCGTTTGAAGCGGATCTTTGTAAAATCGTCCAGAAACCCGATCAGACCGAAGCACAGCGACAGCAGCATCACGTAGAAAACCGTATAATCCTCCATGGAGCCCAGGTTCCCCAACAGGCAGAGCAAGGCGGAAAAGATGAACATCAGCCCACCCATAATAGGAGTGCCGGTTTTGTTGTTGTGCCAGGTGGGACCGATTTCACGGATGGAAGCGCCGGCCTTCAGCGCGTGGAGCACCGGCAGCAGAAGATAGCCCAGCAGCCCGGTCAGGGCGCAGCAGATCACAGCCGTAATCAGAATTCTTGTCATTGCAGCGTTTCCTCCGTATCATCGCTCAGGAACGCGTCCAGAATCAGCTCCATCCGCATTCCCCGGCTTCCTTTGAACAGCAGCACATCCCCGGGTTTTGCCATCCGCTTCAGCTCGGCAGCCAGCGCATCCCGGTCGGTATAGCTGAAAATGATTTCCCGGGGCATTCCCCCGGTGAGGGCTCCGCTGGCTACCCGATCCGCATTGGGTCCGAAGGCGAACAGCAAATCCGCGTTCTCCGCCGCGATTCTGCCGATTCGGTAATGCTCCGCCTGGGTGCAGACACCCAGCTCCAGCATATCTCCCAGAACCGCGATTCTTCTTCCCTTCCTGCTGCCCAGCACCGCCAATGCCGCGGCCATGGATTCCGGGCCCGCGTTGTAGCAGTCACGGATGATGGTATAGCCTCTGGCCTCAAAGGTTTCCTGCCGTCCGGCAAGATTGCGGAAGGTTCTGAGACTCTCCGCGATTTTTTCGCCGGAAACCCCCATGGACAATCCCACAGCGGCGGCAGCCAGGGCATCATGCACATAATGCCGCCCTTCCAGCCCCAGCTCCACATCCAGCCGTTTCCCGTCATACTCCAGCGTAAAGCGGGTTTTCCCGGGCTCCAGGCGGATGTCCGTCCCCCGAACGGCGCACCCGGCTTCCGTTCCGAAATAGGTCACGGTCTGCAGCGGTGCCTTGGGAAGATTCTTGAGCATCACATCGTCGCCGTTCAGGAAAAGCTTTCCCTTGGGCTCCATACCCTCCAGGATTTCCATTTTTGCCTTCCGGATTCCCTCCTGGGAGCCCAGATACTCCATGTGGCTGGTACCGATGTTGATGATCACCGCCATATCCGGCATGGCGATCCGGGACAGGTAGGCAATTTCCCGGAAATGATTCATTCCCATTTCCAGCACCGCCACCTGGGTATCCTCTCCCATAGCCAGGATTGCCATGGGCATCCCGATATCGTTGTTGTGATTGGCAGGGGTCCTGCGGGTGATGTATGTACTTTCCAGAACCCGGGCGATCATTTCTTTGGTGGTGCTCTTGCCCACCGAGCCGGTGACACCCACCACCTTCATACCAATCCGGCGTAGCTCCTCCCGGGCGATTTCTCCCAGAGCGATCCGGGGATCCTCCACCACAATCGCGGGATAATCCCCAACGCTTCTGCTGCACAGCGCGGCCGCCGCTCCCTTTTCCATTGCCGTGGGGATAAAGTCGTGTCCGTCCCTGGCTCCCTGCAGCGCCACAAACAGCTGCCCGGGCTCCAGACTCCGGGTATCGTTGCAGGCGCCAAGGAAGGTTACGTCGGCATATTTCTCTTCCACAAAGCCGCCGCACCAGGCGGCAGCCTGCTTCAATGTAATTGTGCCCATTTTATTTCCTCATTTCTGACAGGTGGGCCGTAACCTCTTCCCGCTCGTCCAGATGGTATTTCCGGCCGCCGATGTCCTGATAGGTTTCATGGCCCTTCCCCGCCAGGATAATTATATCATCTTTTTTCCCAATGTCCATAGCATATCTGATAGCTTTGCGCCGGTCTTCGATAACAATATATTCCCCATCTTCCTGATTTACCCCTTTCAGGATGTCCCGGATGATGGCCATAGGCTCCTCCGTTCTGGGATTGTCCGAGGTAATCACCGCGAAATCCGAAAGTCCCACGCCGATGTGCCCCATAATGGGCCGCTTCATGGGATCCCGGTCTCCGCCGCAGCCAAACACCGCGATGACCCGTCCCCGGCAGAAGTCCCGCACGGAGCGCAGAATATTCTCCAGACCGTCCGGGGTGTGGGCGTAGTCGATAAGCACCGTGTAGGGTTCATTCGGGGTGGGCACCACTTCGATGCGTCCCTTGACACCCTTGGCGCCGGACAGCGCCCGGGCGCAAGCCTCCATGGGAATCCCCAGACTTAAAGCGATTCCCAGCACCGTCAGCGCGTTGTGAACCGTGAACCTCCCGGGAATCGGCAGCTCCACGGCGACCGTCTCCCCCTCCCGCGCCGCGGTAAAGCGGATTCCCTGGGAATGGAGCTCCACATTCCTGGCCTGAATATCCGCCTGCTCCCGGACAGAGGTAGTCACCACCGGACAGCAACAGCCCGAGAGCATTCTCGGCCCATAGCTGTCGTCCAGATTGACCACCGCCCGGTCACAGCGGCGGAACAGCTCCGCCTTGGCATCGCAGTAGGCCTCCATGGTCTTGTGAAAATCCAGATGATCCTCCGTTAGGTTGGTGAAGGCCGCCACCTGAAACCGTATTCCCCCCACCCGCTCCAGGGCCAGGGCGTGGCTGGAAACCTCCATCACCACATGGCTGCAGCCTGCCTCATACATCCGGGCAAACAGGCCCTGCAGCTCAAAGCTCTCGGGGGTAGTCCGTTCCGTGGGGATGGATTCCGTTCCGATCAGATTCTCCATGGTGCCGATCAGGCCCACCTTGGCTCCCAGGCAGACTTCCAGAACATGCTTCACCAGGAGGGTCACGGAGGTTTTTCCGTTGGTCCCCGTAACGCCGATGATGGTCATCTTCCGGGCCGGATGGTCGTAGTAATTCGCCGCGATCAGCGCCAGCGCAAGCCGGTCCGACGAAACCAGCACATAGGGCACCTCCCCCTCGGGCCGCTTGGCGGTGACCACAGCAGCGGCTCCCTTCTCCATCGCCATGGGGATGAACCGATTCCCATCGGAGGCAAACCCGGAAACCGCCACAAACAGCACCCCGGGCGCCGCCTTTCGGGAATCATAGACAACGCCGGTGATTTCCAGCTCCGGGTCCGCTGTGGTTTCCAGCACAGGGATATCCTTCAACAGCTCTCGTAATTTCATATCGTACCCTCCTCCACTCCCGGAAAACCCGACTTTCTAGTCCCGGGCAGTGGTATCCGTAAATTCCAGTGTAATGGTGGTTCCCACGCTGACGGTGGTGCCGGGGGCCGTATTCTGGGCAGTCACCACAACATTCGTGTCCACATCGTCGTTTCCCGTCACCAGGATGTACAGCCCCAGAGCTCCCGCGGCATCCCCGGCCTGCTGCCGGTTCATTCCGGAAAAGTCCGGCACCTCCACCGTAAGCTCCGGCGGGCGCTCTCCCAGGTACAGGAGCACCTGGCTTCCTCCGGGAACGGTCTGTCCCGCCGCGGGAATCTGTCCGGTTACCGTTTCACCGCTGCCGATCAGCCGCGCAGTGAGCCCCGCCTTTTTCAGCAGCTTCTGGGCATCCGCCCCGGTCAGCCCCGCCAGCCCCTCCACCACAATTTCCTGACCGGCAAGCTCCTCCTGGGCAAAACTGCGCTCCACTCCCAGATATGGCAGAATATCCGCCATCACCGCTCCCACTGTGGGTGCCGCCATAACACCGCCGGAAATATAGATTCCCGTCTGCCGGGAGGGGGTGTCCAGCGCTACCAATACAATATACTCCGGATCCTCCATAGGCGCAATCCCCACAAATGATACGATTTTATCCTGGACCCGCTGGCCATTCTCGTCAAAAACATCAATTTTTTCGCTGGTTCCGGTCTTTCCTCCTATGGAAAACCCGGCTACATTGGCGTTTTTCGCGGTTCCCTCCGTCACCACGGACCGGATCAGCTCCCGCATGGTTTGGGAGGTTTCCCCGGAAATGGTCTGGCGCACCACCACAGGCTCCTGCTTGAGGATGGTATTTCCCTGGGGATCCAGTATTTCGGATACAATATATGGCTCAAGAAGGTTTCCTCCGTTCACCACCGAGGAAATCGCCCGCACCAGCTGCAGCGGCGTGATTTTAAAGGTCTGGCCGAAGGAGCCGGAGGTCAGAGAAGCGGTTCCCCATTTGTCCGTATTGGTCACCAGCTGCTTGTCAAAGAAAACGCCCTTGCTCTCCCCCGCCAGATCGATTCCTGTTTTTTCCAGAATACCGAATTTCTGAATATATTCGTAAAACCGCTCGCCCCCCAGCTTCAGAGCGATGTGGGCGAAAGCAATGTTGCAGGAGTTCTGCAAAGCCTGGGGTGTTTTCTCCGCCCCGTGGCCCGCCGAACGCCAGCAGTGCAGCAGCTGGGCCCGCCCCGGAATCCGTTCCGAACCGGAGCAGTGGAAGGAGGTATTCAGATCAATGGCCCCGCAGTCCAGGGCTGCCGCCATGGTCAGCACCTTGAAGGTGGAACCCGGCTCATATCCGTCGGAAATCACACGGTTGCGCCACTGCTTCAGTCTTGCCGCCGAAAGCTCCTGCCGATAGCGCTCCTTGCCCTGGGTGTAGCTCTCGGAGCCCTCCGGCTGCATCAGGTATTCCATCCGCAGCCTTTCAATCCGCAGGCTTTCCTCCGGGTCGTTCAGCTCCAGATAGGTATTGGGATCATAGCTTCCCAGCGTGGCCATGGCCAGAATCTCCCCGGTTTTGCAGTTCATCACCAGACCAAAGGCCCCGTTTTGCACATCATAGCGGGCAATGGCCGCCTCCATCTGCTTTTCCAGGCAGCTTTGTACCGTGGCATCCAGAGTCAGAATCACACTGTTTCCGCCCCGGGAGGCAACATAATTCTCGTAAGAAAAGGGCATATCCATTTCATTGTTGCCCTTGGTGGTAATCACCCTCCCCGAGCCTCCGGAGAGGAAGCTGTTGTAGGCGGCCTCCACCCCCTCCACACCGTCTCCTCCGGCATTGGTAAAGCCGATGACCTGGGCCGACAGGGTGCCCATGGGATACACCCGCTTGGCAGCAGGCTCCAGATGGATGCCGGAGATGTTGTTTTGGCGGATGTACTCCCGGATTGCCGACCCGGTATCCCGGTCAACACCGGCACCCACCTGCCGGTAGCGCTGACGATAATTCACCGCCTGCTGGCTGATCCACTGGGGATCCTTGTCAAGAAGCTCCCCCAGAAATAAGGAAATAGCCTCCACGTCCGCCTTGGACTGCTTCAGCTCATGGGGATCCAGATACACGTTCTCCACGCTCTGAGACACTGCCAGCACATTCATGTTGCAGTCGTATATGGTCCCCCGGTCCGCGTTCACATAGGTTGTTCGGGTCTGGTTGCGCAGCGCAAGCTCCGAATAGTATCCGAAATCCGCAACCATCAGCTGATACAGCCGAACCGCCGGGGGCACAAATGCCGCAATCCCCAGCAATACCATAACCGCGAGAATTCTTCTGTGATGGCCGCTGTCCAGCCGAACCCGGGAATACGTCCCGGACGGTGTTTTCCCCATACACGTTCCCCCTCCGATAGGGCATGAATGGGCAGCAAGGGAATCCCTCGCCGCCCATTGCAGCTGCTATCCATACTGTATGGGGAAACACGCCGGTTATGCAAAGAGGCCCTTGACAAACCAGCTGATCTGTTCCCACAGGGTATCCGACTTGGCGGGCTCAGGAATCGAAACCCGGACCGGAATCACCTTCACCTCTTCCACCGGGACCATTCCCAGTGTCAGAGCAGTGGCGCGAATTTCCTCCAGATCGAAGCCGTCCCGGTAATTTTTCTCCAGCGCGACGTTTTCGGCCTTCAGCGTTGCCAGGTACCGCCCCATGGCATCATATTCATGCCAGCTATCGCGAATCTGCAGCGCGCCGATTGCCAGCGCCGCCAGCATCATCACGGCAACGACGATGCCGCACAGGGCCACGGGGTCCACATAAATCCGGCGCTCCTGCCGGGGCCGAACCAGCGGGAGGACAAATTTCTGCTTGCGGGGGGCCTGCTTGGGCGCAGCCTGCTTCGCCTCGCTACCATATACATAAAACTGACCGACATACTGAATTTCCGGCTTCTGTACCACGGTGAACACTTCCCGATCTCAGATTTTTTCGCAGATGCGCAGCTTGGCACTGCGGGCCCTTGGATTAAACTCCAGCTCTTCATTTCCCGAAGTAATGGGTTTGCGGGTAACCGGCCTGACCTGGGGCTTTCGCCCGCAGACACAAACCGGGAAGCTGGGCGGACAGGTGCAGCCCTTCGCTGCCTCCGCCATGGCGTTTTTCACGATCCGATCCTCCAGGGAATGGAAGGTGATGACCGCCAGTCTTCCCCCAGGAGCCAGCCTGGGAATCGCTTTTTCCATCACCTTGGCCACCGCATTCAGCTCGTCATTGACGGCGATGCGGATGGCCTGGAAGCTGCGTTTGGCAGGATGCTGCTTTTCCCGCAGGGCGGCAGGCGGCATAGCCGTCCGAATCACATCCACCAGCTCCAGGGTTGTCCGGATAGGCTTCTGTTCCCGCCTGCGGCAGATATTGCCCGCGATCTGGGGGGCGAATCGCTCCTCGCCGTATTCATAGAGGATTTTTTTCAATTCTTCATAGGACCAGGTATTCACCACCGTGTAGGCGCTGAGGCTTTCCCCGTGATCCATCCGCATATCCAGCGGTGCGTCCGCCATATAGGAAAATCCCCGCTCCGCATCATCCAGCTGGGGCGAGGATACGCCCAGATCCAGCAGAATTCCGTCCACACAGGGGATCCCCAGTTCATCCAGAACCCGGTCCAACTGGCAGAAATTGGAGTGCACCAGCTTCACACGGTTTCCAAAAGGTTTCAGCCTTTCTCCCGCCGCCTCCAGCGCCACGCTGTCCCGGTCAATTCCGATCAGCATTCCGGTGGTTAACAGCTGGGCAATCCGGCTGGAGTGCCCGGCGCCACCCAGGGTGCCGTCCACATAGATTCCATCCGGCCTGATATTCAGCCCCCGGATGCACTCCTCCAGCAGCACGGAAACATGATGAAATTCACTCACAGCCCAATCGCCTCCAGAGATGCCAGCAGCTTTTCGGGGGTCAGATTCTCCGCCTCAAACCGCTCAAATTCTCCGGCGTCCCAGATTTCCGCCTGGCCCGCCCGTCCCACAATCATGACCTCCCGATCAATTCCCGCGTAGTCCAGGAGGAACTGGTTCAGCGCGAAGCGGAACTGCTTGTCAGGGCTGCACTCGGCGGCGTTCATGAAGATCAGACTGGTAGCGCCAGCCCGCTGGGAAATGCTCAATGCGTTAAAATTCTCGCTCAGCTTCTGCCACTCCGCGGCAGTGTAGACGGTGAGGCACCGGTGACCGCAGTTCACGCCCAGGGTCACATAGAACACATCCCCCAGCTCCCCACGGAGTTTTGAAGGGACGAACAGACGGTTCTTTTCGTCCAGCTTCGCGCTGTATTTCCCGATCATGGGCCTCACCCCCGTTCCCTTTTACTCCACTTTACTACCCTTTTGCTCCATTTGAGAACAGTATACTACCTCAGACCCAAAAAATCAATCTTTTTCTCATTTATTTTCCGAATCAGTCGTAAATTCCTCCCGTTTTTCCCATTTTTAGAACAATCGTTCTAAAAAAACGTAACCCCATCCTCCTCCAGCTTTCCCCGAACCCGGGCAGGCCTGCGGCTGCAGCGCAGCAGGAAGCTGGCCAGAGGCCCTTCCACCTGGGTCTGCACCAGTCGGCGGAGCTGTCTTGCGCCTCCCTGACCCTTACAGCCGCCGCACAGGTGCTTTGCAAGCTCAGGGGGCAGCTGAAGCTGGATGCCCATGGATGCCGAGCGCTTCTGAAGCTGCTCCAGATATTTTCCCGCGATGGCCTCCATCGCCGAAGCGTTCAGGCTTCGGAACCGGACCACCGCATCCAGTCTGCCTAAGAATTCCGGCGTGAAGCTTTCCTGAAGGGCCTTGCCCATTTCCGAATCCTTCCCCTGGGCACAGAAGCCCAGCCCCTCTCCCCGAAGCTGGCCCCCCACATTGCAGGTCAGCACCACGATGGCATTCTTGAAGCTCACTCGCCGTCCCGTGGAATCCGTCAGTACCCCCTCCTCCATGATCTGCAGCAGAATCCCCAGTACGTCCGGGTGGGCCTTCTCCAGCTCATCCATCAGCACCAGACAGTAGGGTCTGCGCCGGACAGCCTCCGTCAGCTTTCCGCCTTCTTCGTAGCCCACATACCCCGGAGGCGCGCCAATCAACCGGGAAACCGACTGCTTCTCCATATATTCCGTCATGTCGAGCCGAATCATGGCGTTCTGACTTCCGAATACCTCCTCCGCCAGCACCCGGCACAGCTCTGTTTTCCCCACGCCGGTGGGCCCCGTGAACAGAAGGCTCGCAATAGGTCTGCGCTCATCCCGAATCCCGGAATAGCCTCTGCGAACTGCCTCCGCCACCGTTTTCACGGCATCCTCCTGTCCGATCACCCTGGTACAGAGCACCCGCTCCAGCTCCAGCAGCCGCTCCCGCTCCGTGGCGGTGAGCCTGCCCAGGGGAATCCCGGTTCTGGAGGAAACCACCCAGGCAATATCCCCCGCTGTCACGGTCTGGGCTCGTTTTCCCTCGGAGGGTTTTGCCGTCAGCTGCTGCATTCTGTCCCGAAGCTCCGCCGCCCTTTCAAATTTCCGTTCCCGAACCGCTTCGTGGAGCTCCTTTTCCAATTCCTTCCTGGCGGCGCTTCCCTTTCCGCAGCGCAGCTGATCCATCCTCGCCCGGGCAGCGCCTTCATCCACCAGATCAATGGCCTTATCCGGCAGGAACTGCTCCGGCAGATACCGGGTTGAAAGACGCACCGCTTCCCGCAGTGCCTCTTCGCTGATTCTCAGCTGGTGGTGCCGCTCCAGAGCAGGCCGAAGCGCCCGGAGAATATCCAGTGCGGTATCCTCCCCCGGCTCCTCCACCATCACAGGCCGGAACCGGCGTTCCAGGGCGGCATCCTTTTCGATATACTTCCGGTATTCCTCCCGGGTGGTGGCACCCAGCATCTGCAGCTCCCCTCTGCCCAGGGCAGGCTTGAAAATATTGGCGGCATCAATGGCCCCCTCCGCCGCCCCTGCGCCCACAATGGTGTGCATCTCATCCACGAAAAGGATCACATCCGAGCTTCTGCGGATCTCTCCAAGAAGATCCCGCAATCGTTCTTCAAATTCGCCTCTGTATTTGGTGCCAGCCACCAGGTTCGCCATATTCAGACTGATGAGCCGTTTGTCCTTCAGCTGAGGCGGCACATTTCCCAGCGCCATCCGCTGGGCGAGTCCCTCCGCAATGGCTGTTTTGCCCACACCGGGCTCCCCCACCAGCGCGGGGTTATTCTTATTTCTCCTGCACAGGATTCCAATCACCATGTCGATCTCCCGATCTCTGCCGATGACGGGATCCATGGAAGACACCTTCTGCACCAAATCCTCACTGAACTGTTCCAACAGCTTCGTACTGACCGCCTCCTTTTTTCCCCTGGCGGGAGCAAACGCCTCCCACCGCATAAAATCCACCGTATGCGTAAACAGCGCCTGAGCGCTGATTCCGTTGAGCCGCAGCAGCTCCGATGCCGCGGAATGCTCCCGGCGGGCCATAGACAGCAGCACATGCACAGGCCGAACCTCCCGTTTTCCCTGGCACCTGGCCTCCCATGCGGCCCCCCGCAGGATCTCCCTGGCCTCCCGGGTGAGGCCCTGCGGAAGCGGAAGCCCCGGGGTTCCCACACCGTAGAGCAGCTGGGTCATGGCTTCCGTCAGCGCTGGATCCAACCCAAGGGACCGCAGCAGGAGCCCTGCTCCGTCGGGAAGTTCCGTAAGTCCCAGCAGCAGGTGAGCTGATCCCACGTAGCCGTGGCCGAAGCTTCTGGCCTTTTCCCCGGAACGCCGAATCAGATCCACCGTCAGCATATGGTAGCGCACAGAATCCCTCCCTTTTCCGAAAAATTCTGGCCACCCTGGGAAAAAAATATACGGCACTTTTTCAAAAAAGGAATTGCATTTTCCCGAAACCATGTTAGAATAGACTTGCCGTTATACATAACGTGTAGAATCTCAACATAGGAGGGAATACCATGGCTTTCAAAATCACTGACGCTTGCGTGAAGTGCGGTTCCTGCGCCGAGCAGTGCCCCGTTGAGGCGATCTCCGAGGGCGAGGACAAGTACGTCATCGATCCCGATGTCTGTGTCAGCTGCGGCTCCTGCGCCGACCAGTGCCCCAGCGAAGCTATCGAGGAGGGCTGATTCTACTGAATCGCCATCGGCCTGCGCATTGGTTCGCCTTTGCGCAGGCCGATTTTGTATCGTGAAAGCAGGTTATTATCCATGGAAATTCTGCCAAACGGCATCACCCTGGAAATCCCGGAGGGGGTGTTTCCCCTCGGTACGGATTCCATGGCCCTTGCCGATTTTACACGTCTGCGCCCCGGCGCGAAGGTGCTGGATCTGGGTTCGGGAGCCGGAACTCTGGGACTGCTGCTGTGCGCCGCGTACCGGGATTGCAGCGTTACCGGACTGGAATGGGAGCCCCGGGCCCACGCTGCCGCCCTGGAGAATATCCGCCGCAACGGCTTGGGCGGCCGTCTGGAAAGTATATGCGCGGACATCCGGCAGATACCCGGGCTTCTGGCTCCGGGAAGCTTTACCGCTGTCATATCCAATCCGCCCTACTTTTCCGGCGGGCCCGCCAGCAAGGCCTATCCCCTGGCCCGTCAGGAATCTCTCTGCCCGCTGGAGGACTGGATCGCCGGAGCTGCCCGGGCTCTCAAATACGGCGGGGACTTCTTTATGGTATACCGCCCGGAGGGTCTTGCCCGGGTGATTTCCCTAGCCTCCGCCCATGGGCTGGAGGCCAAGCGGCTGCGGCTCCTTCGCCACCGGCAGGGCGGGGAAATCTCCCTGATTCTTTTGCAGCTCCGAAAGGGCGGAAAGCCCGGACTTATCTGGGAGGAGGCCGCTCTGTACGGTCCCGACGGAAGTCCCAGCCCCTATTATCGCAAAATCTATCATCTTGAGGAGGCATAACATGGCCGGAATGCTGTATCTTGTTCCAACCCCCATCGGAAACCTTGGGGACATTTCCCAGCGCTGCCGGGAAACCCTGGAACAGGCGGACTTTATCGCAGCGGAGGATACCCGGGTCAGTCTGAAGCTACTGAACCACCTGGGGATCAAAAAAAGCCTTGTCAGCTACTACGAGCATAACAAGGCTTTTAAGGGTGAACAGATTGTGGAGCGGATTCTCGCGGGCGAGACCTGTGCTCTGGTGTCCGATGCGGGCAGTCCCGCCATCTCCGATCCGGGAGAAGACCTGGTCCGGCAATGCGCCGCCGCGGGAATCACGGTCTGCGCCATTCCCGGCCCCTGCGCGGTGATCACCGCCCTGAGCATCTCCGGCCAGTCTACCGGACGGTTTTGCTTTGAGGGCTTCCTCTCCACCGCGAAGAAGAGCCGGCGGGAGCATCTGGAGAGTCTGAAGCAGGAGCGGCGCACCATGATTTTCTACGAAGCCCCCCACAAGCTTACGGCAACTCTGGCGGACATGGTGGAAACCTTCGGCCCGGACAGGAGCATCAGCCTCTGCCGGGAGCTGACCAAGCTCCATGAGGAGGTGGTCCGCACCACCCTCTCCCAGGCCCTGGAACGGTATACCACCCAGCCCCCCAAGGGAGAATTTGTGCTGGTGGTAGCAGGCGCTCCCCTCCCGGAGGCACCCACTTCCGATCCGGAGGATGCCTCCTCAAGGCTCCGGGATCTGATGGAATCCGGAATGAGCCGGAAGGATGCGGTGAAACAAACCGCCCGGGAATTGAAGCTTCCCAAAAACACCGTATATGAGCTCTCACTAAATATCCCCGAATGACATTCGTCATTCGGGGATTCCATTATACCTCCATGATTTTAGCCAGGCATTCTTTGCAGACATTCTTTCCGCGGAAAGCAATCAGCCCCCGGGATGAGGTGCAGAAGACACAGGTCGGCTCATACTTTTGCAGAACAATCCGCTCGTTCTCAACAAAGATTTCCAGTTCGTCCCTTTCTGCAATGTCGAGCATCCTGCGCAGTTCGATGGGCAGAACAATTCTCCCCAGCTCGTCCACCTTTCGAATGATTCCCGTAGACTTCATTGCAGCTACCTCCTTCCAGTGGAAAGCCCTTATGCATTGAACCACATAACGGCTTATTTGCATTATCAATATATCATCCGAAGAAGGACGTGTCAAATACATTTTGTAATTCACTTGTATTTTTGTAGGATTTCACAATTGCATGATCCTATCTTACTTCTCATACACTCCTGCAGGAGGGATTGTCATGGTCATGAGCTGGATATGGAGCCTGTTTTTGCTGGTCAGCATCCTGAGCGCCGCCTTCACAGGCCGAGGCGCGCAATTAAGCCAGGCAGTTTTGCAGGGAGCTCAATCCGGGGTAACCCTGGCGGTGTCCATGGCAGGCTCCGTCTGCCTGTGGACGGGCGTTGGCGCCCTGATGGAGGAAAGTGGGATTACCGACGCCCTTTCCCGGATTCTCCGGCCCATCCTGGGCAGGCTCTTTCCCTCCAGCCGCGCTGATCCGGCGCTGGCCAGGGATTTAAGCGCCAACGTATGCGCCAACTTTCTGGGGCTCGGCAACGCGGCAACCCCCATGGGAATCTCCGCTGCCCGGCGCCTGAAGCGGGGGGATACGGCCACGGACGAGCTGTGCCGGCTGATTGTGCTCAATACCGCTTCCATCCAGCTGATTCCCGCCAACGTAGCCGCTGTCCGCAGCGCCCTGGGCTGCGCGAGACCCTTTGCCATTCTCCCGGCGGTTTGGGTCAGCAGCATCTGCTCCGCGGGATTGGGTTTGGCGGCAGCATGGCTTCTTGGGAGGCTGTGCCGCAGATGACGGACTATCTGGTTCCTCTTCTGCTGCTGATTCCGGCGCTGGCAGCTCTGCGTCGGAAGGAAAACGCCTATGACATTCTCCTGACCGGGGCAGGCTCGGGATTGAAGCTGCTGGTATCCATCCTTCCTCCGCTGATCCTTCTGCTGACGGCGGTGACTATGCTTCGTCAGTCCGGTGCCATGGAGCTTCTGGGGAAGCTGCTTTCCCCTGTTTTGACCCTCTTTGGCATCCCGCCGGAAACCGCTCTGTTGGTCCTCATTCGGCCCGTCAGCGGCAGCGCCGCCCTGGCGGTTGGGGCCCAGCTGATGGCAGCCTACGGAGTGGACTCCCTGGTGGGTGTCACCGCCGCGGTGATGCTGGGTTCCACGGAAACCACCTTCTATACCATCAGTGTCTACTTTGGCGCTGCCGGCATCCGCAAAACCCGCTATACCCTCCCCGCCGCCCTCTTCGCGGATTTCATCGGCTTCCTCACCGCCTCCTGGACCGTGAAATGCTTCTTCCCCAACCTTTCCTGACCGGACTCTCCTCCCCGCCAGAACCATCGGGGAAGTAAATTGGTGTTTGAAAGGACGCGTTTCAGATTTCCTGTCATTGCGAGACCAGTGCGCACACTGGTCGTGGCAATCCCCCGGTTAGAGGGAAAATGTACCGAAAAGTACCCGGAAGGATGGGAGTCACCGCGATTTTTGGTGGTAATCGTTACCTGGTTCCTTTCAACCGGGGGATTGCCACACCAGCGTGCGCGCTGGTTCGCAATGACAGAAAACTTGAAACATATAGTACAAACAACAATTTATCTCTTCCCCCTCCTTCCTGAAAAAGCACCTGCTTCCTATCTGCGGAAGCAGGTGCTTTGCATCATGTGGTTTCGTTTTCTTTTTTCGCGGAGGCGGATCTTCCTCTTTTTCTGCGGCGGCGGGGACGGGCGGGCTCTTCGGGGTCGGCCTTCTCCGCACGGCGGGCATAGGCCTCGGCGGCCTCGGAGGTGGCCTCGTAGGTCAGCCGGCTGACCCGGATCAAACCGTCCTCCTGCTGGGACAGCCGGACGCGGATCAGGAATTTCCCATCCTCCGGACAGGTAGCCAGGTCCATGTACCTGCGCCCCGGTTGGGCAAACCACCGGGAGCCCAGCATTTTTCCTCCGCAGACGGGGCAAATGTTCTCGCAGCCTGCCATGGCGCTGAGGGCAGCCCGCTTGTCCGCGTAGTCGTAGAAAACCTTCCGGTCAATGCACCCGGGAAGCTCCGCGCCATGGAAGCCGTTTTCGTGACTCTTGAGCGCCTGGTCGTATTCCCTGGTTCCCCGATCCAGATCCAGCTTCGCGCAGATCAGCGCGGTGTGGTAGGCATCCCCCAGGGCATCATGGGCAGGACGGCTGGCCTCGATGCCAAAGGTTTCCATGGCGGTTTTCAGCGCCTTCTGGGAGTTGGAGCCGTCAGTCTGGGCATTGAAGATCATCTGGGCGTTGTACCACCGGTCTGTCCACGCCTCCTCCAGAGCATGGAGCCGGAGATTCTCCCGGAGAATCCCGATATCGTCAAAACCCCATGTGAGGAAAATGATATCCTCCCCACACCATTGACGAAAGGCTTCAATGGCCTCCGGGAAGGGAATTCCCTCCTCCCGGAGCCTGGTTTCCTTAATTCCGGTTAGCTTACTGACCCGGCGGTTCAGGTGCCGGTAGAACTTGGGCTTTACCATCACCTGGAACTCGTCCTCCACTACGGAATCCTCCCTCAGCCGGACGGCGCCGATCTGAATGATCTCACCCCGAATCTGAGCGGGCAGGGTCTTCTTGGAAGAAGGCGACCCGGGCCAGGGCTGATTCCATTCCATATCCAAAACAATATAGTCCATTACAGCAACCTCTGTCACATAATCCTAAGCGTTATCATAGCACAAGCCTTAGGGTTCTGTAAACACCAAGTTGCAAATATCCTCATTTTTTCTCCGTTGTATCCCGGTTTGGGAGGGTTCCTTCCTGCCATCCTGCGCTCTTTCCGCACACCGGGCAGGGATCACAGGCCCGAATTCCCTCATAGGGATAACCGCAGTTCAGGCAACGCCAGAAAGAAGGCTCCTCCTTTTCGGTAAGTTCCCCCCGGATCAGTTGGGTGTGCAGCTCCCGGAACGTCTCGTGGTGAAGATGCTCGATTCTGGCAATCTGCATCCAGAGCCGCGCGGCATCCTTATACCCCTCCCTCCGGGCGATTTCCGCAAAGCCGGGATACACATCCTCGTGCTCCTGTTTCTCTCCCTCGGCAGCGTAGGCCAGGTTTTCCGCCGTGGAATCCAGCTGAAACGGATATCCGCCCTCCAGCTGGATATTTTCCGCACAACCCCCCAGCTCCTTCAGCTGCTCCAGGAATTCCTCCGCGTGGACAGCCTCGTTAGCGGCAGTTTCCTCAAAAATCCGGGCAATCCATTCGCAGTTTTCCTCCCGGGCAACCTTGGCATAAATCGTGTATCTGCTCCGCGCCTGGGCTTCCCCGGCGAAGGAACGAACCAAATTCTTCCTGGTTTCGGAATAAGCAAACTCCATATCCATATCCCCTTTCCCAAAAGAGGATGCCCCATAATCCGCCCGCTATACTCACTGCACCCCTATCCCTTGACCAAACAGACAAATTGTTGTTTACAGCGATGTGCCCCAGATTACCTGTCATTGCGAACCAGTCCGCAGACTGGTGTGGCAATCCCCCGGTTAGACGTACAATGTTGCGACAAGTACCCACAATTGCGGGAAATTCACGTTTTTTGGAGGTGATCGTTACCTGGTTCCATTCATCAGGGGGATTGCCACTGAAGCCGTCGCGCTGGTTCGCAATGACAGGTAATCAAAAACAAGCGCTGTAAACAACAATTTATCATTTCATTCTTCCCTTTTCCTGTGAATCAGCAGTTCTGCCATGGTTCCTGCTCCAATATACACAGTCCAGAACAGTCCATAGAAAGCCATGGAACCCACCGCAATGGGATAGGGTGCGGTGAAGGAGCCGCCCGCAAGAATGTTGTACACCAGGGACATAGGGAGAAAAGACAGCACCCAAATGTTGATGCTCCAAAAGGACCGTTTTGCCCATGCTTTTGTGGCCTGATCCGATACCGTCATCCCAATTCCATAAACCATGCATCCAACCACATACAGAATCATCCCTATGGCCGTGGCGGTAGCAGTCTGCTCTTCATGCCAAACCATAGCAGCCAGAATCAGCCCCATGCAATTGAATGCTGTTCCCGCTATGGAGAATATCCGAGCGTCGGGTTTTTCCTTGGCGGGCGGTATTTTCCTGGGCACAGGCTCAATGCCCTTCAGCAGATAATCCGTCGTCACTTCAAAGTAGTCGCTGAGCAGCAGAACCTTCTCAACATCCGGCATGGACTGCTCACTTTCCCATTTGGATACGGCCTGACGGGAAACCCCAATCCTGTCCGCCAGCTCCTCCTGAGAGATTCCCTTTGCTTTCCGAAGCTGCTGAATTCTGTCCGCTATGTTCATAACACGTACCCCCAGAATGAATTTGTACCCTCATTTTACCCCAAACTCCGGTTGAGGTTCCACCAACCCGCCCTGGAAGTTTGTCAACCGGGAGTTGCCTTCTTGGAAAAAAGCTCCCGGGGCGGAATACCGCCTCGGGAGCTTGAGAACACAGCTTACAGCTGATCCTGAACCAGGGACAGCGCCGCCTCGTCCGCCACCAGGATGAAGTCCGGATGGAGCTGCAGAATGGAGCCGGGAGCCTGGGGCTTGATGGGCCCGAAGAAGCAGTCCTTCACAGCCTGGGCCTTGGCGGCTCCGTTGACCACCAGCAGCACCCGCTTGGCCTTCATAATGGAGCCGATGCCCATGGTGTAGGCGTGGGTGGGAACGTCCTCCCGCTTGGCAAAGAACCGGGCGTTGGCATCGATGGTGGAAGCGGTGAGCTCCACTTTGTTGGTACCCTTGACGAACGCATCGGCAGGCTCGTTAAAGCCGATGTGACCGTTGGGGCCCAGGCCCAGCAGTTGCAGGTCCGCGCCGCCAAAGGACTCGATCACCGCATCATACCGGGCACACTCCCCCTCGGCATCCGGGTTCATGCCGTTGGGAATGTTGCAGTTGGACTGGTCGATGTTCACATGGTCAAACAGGTTGCTGCGCATAAAGTAGGCATAGCTCTGGTCATGGTCCTTGGGCAGGCCCACATACTCATCCAGATTTACGGTTCTCACCTGGGAGAAGTCCAGCTCCCCGGCATTGTACTTGGCAATCAGTTCCTTATATGTACCCACAGGGCTGCTGCCTGTTGCCAGGCCCAGAACACAGTCAGGCTTCAGCTGAATCTGGGCCGCAATGATGTTGGCCGCTTTCCGGCTCACGTCGCTGTAATCCTTTGCGCGAATCAGTCGCATAATGGGATCCCCTTTCAAATATGTTGTTCCATACGGTTTTAGAATAAAGGCGCTATTGGGTATTATAACATCTCTTTTACGTTCTGTACAGCCCTTTTCGGGAAATTTTGGCAGCAAATCACAGTGTCCCAGCTGCGCTCAGGCGGGGGTACTCAGGCATTCACGGCCCCTCCGCAGTATTCGCAGCATCCGGCTGAATCCGGGGTCGTGGTAGCGCCGCACCAGGGACAGGTGACCGCCCTTTGGGGCGCGGCCGCCGCCTGGGCCTCTTCCCGCACCCGCCGGCGGGCACTCGTTAGGGTCTGTTTGATTTCCCTGCCCATAGCCTCGTATTCCAGATAATCCCGATTTCTCCTGGGGTCCGGTTTGCGCAGAGCAGGGACGGCATTCTCCGGATTGGTCTCCACAGCGGAGGGGTTCAGCTGGAAGCAAATCTGATCAAAATAGGGATGGTTCACCCGGATCACCATGTTAAAATCATAGCTGTACTTATACCGCGGCGGGTTGAAGCTCACATATTTTCCTTCGTTGTCCTTGTGCTTTTCCTCGTCGGTGTCTTCCTCGATATCCATGTCCACTCCGGTAACCTGGGAGAAGTCCATCACATCGGGATTGGCATCCTTCAGGTTTCTGGCCCGCGTGACCATAAACTTTCCGGCATCCTCATCGATCAGCACCTTCATGTCCCGGCCCAGGGACAGGGTGGTATGGAATCTTTCCACAGCCTCCTTGTTGGCCTCCCGGTAGACAAGCTGCTCCTTGATCTGCTCCACTGTACTGCTGCGCCGGTCGCTGAAGAACGGAGACAGCTTGGCCGCGCAGGTCTTGCACATGTTGCCGTCCTCCAGCTTGCGGTTGCTAAGGAGCCCAATCTCCCCACCGCAAATGGAGCACTGCTTCTTCTTGAACGCGTCAAAAAAGCCCATGGTATACTCCTCCTCTGATTATTTCGCTTCATTGAAAACCTTTGTGTGTCTGCGTGATCCATTCCCTTGCCTGCATTTCCCCGGAGCGCAGGATGCCGGAAGTCCTGTTCTGCCGAAAGATCCTGCACTCAGACAAATTGTTGTTTGTCGGGCTATCTCCAGGTTTCCTGTCATTGCGAGAGAGTAGCGCACACTGGTCGTGGCAATCCCCCGGTTAGAGGTAAAATGTTCGACGATTGCCCTACAGAGTAGGATAATGTGGCGATTTTGGTGGTAATCGTTACCTG